>JAITDY010000011.1 GCA_031282325.1 Lactobacillaceae bacterium
GGACATGTACATAGTTACAATAATCATCAAGGCGGAAACTATCAAAGAAATTGCGGCAATTGATGCTAATGCAATTGCCGCAACTGAAGTATATTTATTAACAGTATCTAAAATATTTCCAACTGTAATTGCGTAAAAATAATTTTTACCATCAATTTTAATATCATCAATTTTATTTGCTACTTTTTTAACATCATCAGTACTCTTAGCATTAACACTGACAAACATTGGATCAGTAATAGCATCGTATTGTTTTAGCAAATCTCTAGCAGTTTTATAATTTAATGAAACTACATCCCCAACCTGAGAACCATCAATTACTCCTCCGATTGTATATTCTTTATTTATCTGGACTGGCATTTTCTTTTCATTTAAATAAGTAAATGCAATAGTAATTTTTTGATTTAAAGCTTTTTTTCCACTACCAAATAAGGTTTTTGCCTGACTAAGACCAATAAATGCTTCATTATCATTAGGTGTTTTTGTACCAAATTTTACTAAACTAGGTGAAAAGGCTTTTGTCCAAGTTTGTAATTGCTGAAATTGAACATTTTTTTCATTAGAAGAACCAGAAATATTATTAAATTGATAACCCGGTTCAACTGCATTTTGACCTTTAAGTTTTTTTATTTGGTCGATAGAATTTTGAGACATTAAGGCCGAAGTTGGATCATTCACTAGTTTTTGCGTTGCTTGTGCAAATTCATCTTTACTAATCTTCTTCCCTTCCGGGTTCCTCATTACATTTACAGAAAGTGGATTAACCATAGAATTAATTTGATCTTGTATAAAGGCATTAATTCCATTGCCCAAACCTAAAAATAACATGACAGCAAATAAACCAATAGCTGTTCCTAGCATTATTAAAAAATTACGCCAAAAATGATAAGTGAGATGCTTAAATGCATTTAAATAGCTAGTTGAGGCTGGCATTGTTTTTGATTCAAAATCTTGTTGTTTTTGATCTGGGCTAAAAGCTTTTTTTATTTTTTTATCACTATCAATTTTACCTTCAGAAATATGAACAATCCTAGTTCCAAAATTTGCCACCTCCGATGAATGCGTGACAATTAAAACAAGTTTGCCTTGTTGAGCGATATCTTGAAGCATTTTTAAAATTTCTTGAGTATTGACTCCATCTAATGCACCAGTCGGTTCATCGGCAATGATAATATCTGGATTGGACGATAAAGCACGCGCAATAGCAACACGCTGTTTTTGTCCACCGGAAATTTGGTTTGGATATTTTTTAATATGATCTTCCAAACCAACTTGTTTCAATAGTTCTGTGGCACGTTTAACTTTTTGAGAATGATCTAAAGTCGTCATATCTAAAGACATCATGACATTTTCCAAAATATTTAAATGACTAATCAAATTAAATGATTGGAAAACAAAACCGATTGTTTTACGACGATATTCATCCATTTGTTTTTCATTAAATAAACTAGTTGGTTTGTTGTCCAACAATACCTCGCCAGAATAATCATGGTCTAATCCGCCAATTATATTCAATAAAGTAGATTTTCCACCACCAGATTCACCTAATAAAGAAACTAATTCTCCTTTATCAAAGGAAGCACTTATTCCTTTTAAGACTTTGAATTTTTCTTTTTTATTAATTGTGTAGCTTTTTTCAATATTTCGTAACTCTAAATATGGCATTTTAATCCTCTTCTAAAAACATAATTATATAATATTAATTATTGAAAAATTAGACGAAATAAAAAAATACACCTATTTGGCTTTAAACAATGATCATTCTGGTCACGGAATCGATCATGTCAATCGTGTGGTTTCATTATCGAATAAAATTTTGGAAACCGAAAAAAGTGCAGATCCTTTTTTAGTAATTGCAACTGCATATTTACACGATACATATGACGATAAGTTATTTGAAGATCCAATTAGCGAAAAAAATAAACTAGAAAAATTTCTTACGAAAATCAATGTTGATTTTAATCCAATTTTTCATATTATCGATAATATGAGCTGGTCACAAACAGTTAATCATTCTGCAAAACCTTTAGATATTAACGGACAAATTGTTCAAGATGCAGATCGACTAGAAGCATTGGGAGCTGTATCGATAATCAGAACTTTTTTATATGGCGAATCACATGGAAGAATTATGTACGATCCTAACATTCCTCCTCGAATTTTAAATTCCAAAAATGATTACCGTGATTCAAAAAATCAAACAACAATTAATCATTTTTATGAAAAGATATTTAAATTAAAAGATTATTTAAACACTGATTATGCTAAAAAAATTGGTAATGAACGCGATAAATTTACCCACAATTTCATTCAAGAATTAATTGCTGAATTTAATTTAGAAAAATAAACAAATTAGTAATTTTCAATTAATTTGTTTCTTTGTATTTTTCCACTGGCTGTTCTAGGAAAATCCTTAACCTTAATATATTTATTAGGCACTTTATAATGGGCTAAATGTTTTCTTCCAAATTCTCTTAACTGCTCAAAGTCAACATCTCCAATAACAAAAGCAATTGGAATTTGTCCCCACTTTTCATCAGGAATACCAACAACCACTATATCTATAACTCCATTATATTTACGCAATACATCTTCAATTTCTACAGGAAAAATGTTTTCTCCACCAGAATTAATCATGTCTCCTAAACGACCTTTAACATATAAAAACCCTTCTTCATCTAAGTAGCCCAAATCCCCTGTATCAAACCAGCCCTCTGAATCAATATCTTTTTCCAATTTTCCGGGTAAATTTAAATAGCCGGGTGTTAATGTTGGCGATTTAATTAAAATATTTCCAAATTTATCATTTTCTTTGATTTTTTTAATTTTTAATTGAACAGTATTTAAAGGTTTTCCTGATGATCCAATATGATACGGCGCTGTTTGGCTATCTAGGGCTACTATTTGTGAGGCCGTTTCCGTCATTCCGTAAGATTGGACAACATTGATATTTTTTTGTTGTGTCACTTTTAAAGTTTCTACATCGATTGGTCCTCCGCCCAATAAAACGACTTTAAAAGATGAATTATATTTTCGTGCGCCCAAATCAACTAAAAGTTGTTTTAGCATTACTGGTACAACTGAAATTACTGTAGCTGGTCCAGAAACTAGTTCTTTATTAACTTCTTTAGCATCAAATTTTTCATATAAACTAACAGCCATTCCTTAAAAAAGGCTTTTCATAATTGTCGAAAAGCCACTAATATGGAAAATCGGAGATACTAAGAGCCAGACATCGTCTTTTGTAGTATTTAAATTTTTTTGAGAATTTAAAGCCGATTCATAATGATTAATATTACTCTGCATTACACCTTTGGGTTTACCAGTTGTACCAGATGTATACATAATGGAAGTTATTTCAGCTGGACCCTTATAAAAATTATCCTGAAGTACTTGGGGAATATTTTTGAAAGATAAAACGTTGCCTTTTAGACCATCATCGTAAAAATTATTATCTATTAAAATTAATTCTGGATTTGAATCTTCAATTTGATAATTTAATTCATCGATTGAAAGACGTCGATTCAAAAAAACAATTTCGGTTCCATTATAAATTAAGGCTAAAATAATCTTGTATGCTTCTATATTATTAGTTGTGATTAAGGCAACCCTTTTATATTGGTCACCAATCCTTCTGGCCATTTTTCTAGTTTGTTCTTCTAATTGTTTCCATGTTAAAAATTCTGAATTAAAATAAAGTGCGGGTTTATCTGGCCATTGTTGTGCATGTTTAATTAAAAGATTTTCAATCATTATGGCAATCTCTTGAATTTATCAAAATTAGGTTGACGCTTTTCTTTATATGCGTCACGGCCCTCTTTTCCTTCCTCACTTTTATAAAAAAGCATTGTGGCATCACCTGCTAGTTGTTGCAATCCTGCTAATCCATCAGTATCAGCATTCATAGCAGCTTTAATGAAACGAATAGCGGTGGGAGATTTAGTTAATAATTTGTCTGCCCAATTTAGAGTTTCTTCCTCAATTTTTCCAAGTGGAACAACTTGATTAATCCAATTCATAGATAATGCTTCTTGAGCAGTATAAAATTCATTTAAAAACCAAACTTCTTTAGCTCTTTTATGTCCAATAACCCTTGCTAAATATCCGGAACCATATCCAGCATCGAAACTACCAACGATTGGTCCAGTTTGACCGAATTTAGCGTTATCAGCTGCAATAGTTAAATCAGCAACAAGTTGGAGTACATTGCCCCCACCTACAGACCAACCCTTAACCATTGCGATTACCGGTTTTGGTACAACACGAATTAATCTTTGCAAATCCAATACATTTAAACGAGCAATATTGTCATCGCCGACATAACCACCATCTCCACGCACACTCTGATCTCCTCCAGACGAAAAAGCAAGTTCCCCAGCACCGGTCATTATAATAACCCCGACATTTGCGTCGTCACGCGCAATTGTAAAGGCATCTATCATCTCTTCAATTGTTTTTGGAGTAAAAGCATTCCTTTTTTCAGGTCGATTAATAGTAATTTTTACTACCTTATTTTCTCTGGTACTTTCGCTTTCAAAAATAATTTCATCGTATTGTTTTATTGTTTTCCATTTAGACATAATTTAATTATATATATTTAAAAATCTGTTTAATGACATATATAATATTTTTATGACTATATTAGATTTATTAAAAATAGAAGAAGTTATTTCTAATCAAAACACCGTAATTTTAAAAATGCCAATCACGGAAAATATTATTCAACCTTTTAAAATTGTTCATGGTGGGGTTAATGCTATCATCAGCGAAACGGCTGCCAGTATTGCCGGAAATCACAATTTAGATGATTCTAAATACGCAGTGGGATTAAGTATTAATACTAATCACCTACGTCCTGTTCTACTTAATTCTGGAAAGTTTTTATTTGCAAAGGCTACCCCGATTCACATCGGGAAAAATATTCAAACTTGGAATGTTATTACTTATGTTGACGACAACCAAAATAAAATAACTTCTAATTCAATTGCTACTCTTTCTGTTATAAATAAGTAGTCAATAAAAAATTCAAATCTTAGGAGATAATTATGTTTTTAATTTATGTATTAATCGGGGTGGGAGTTGGTTTGATGTTGGCTAATCAAAAGCCGATTAACAACGCTGTCCGTCAGGTTATTAAATCGCCATTCCAAGCTACTTTTATAAGTTTTTTAATTAGTAGCTTAATAACTGGAATCGTAGCCCTGTTTAGCGGAACTCATTTGTTCCCCACTTTTCGTTTTATTTTTAATAATCCGTGGTGGCTATATTTGGGTGGTGTTGTAGCAGCTATCTATATCGCAAGCAATATTATCTTATTTCCTAAAATTGGAGTTGTTGAAACAGTCGTAATTCCTTCATTGGGACAAATTATTTTTGGAGTTTTGTTAAGCCAAATTTCTGCTTCTGGCATTTTTGGACATAAAGGTTTTTTTGAATTCGTAAAACCAATTGCCTTAGATTGGAAAATTATACTCGGATCGTTGCTGGGGTTAATTGGAATTTATATCACATCAGTTATTGCAAGCAATAAAAACAGTAAAGAAATGAAAATCATTGTTCATGCTATAGGCGGAACAGCTACTGGTGGAGAACTATTAGCTTGGAGAATCTGGGCTTTTATTGTTGGCGGATTGACATCTATCCAACAAGTAATCAATGGTGCTTTAGGCAAATATTTAAATTCATCCCCGCAAGCCGCCTTTCTAATATTCTTCATTGGTTTAGTCATCGTAGCTTTAGTAGCATTAATTAAAGACAAATCAATTATTCCACTAAATAAAATAAGAGAAATACCTTGGTGGGGATGGTTAGGCGGTGGCTTTGGCGCCTTAGTAGGGATTGGTAGAGTGATGATCGTCCCGGAATTAGGACCAGCTCAAACAGCTATGATTGTTTTATTTGGTTCAATTTTAGGTTCACTATTCGTACAGCAATTAGGTTGGTGGCGTACTAAAAAAGCCAATATTCACCCTTGGCAAATTATTGGCCTAATTGTTATGCTAATTGGAATTGCTTTAATTAATAACTTATTTTAGAACACTAAAATTAAAGCAATGATGCTGCTTTTTCATCTAAAATAAAAATTACATTTTCATGTTCTTGCAAAATACTTGCAGGAACATTTTTGTTAATTGGTTTTTTTATTGCATTAAACACTGCTTCCGCCTTATTTTGCCCGTAAGCAATTAATAATATTTTTTTTGCCTTCATAATTGTAAAAAGCCCCATTGTTAAAGCTTGCTTAGGTACTTGACTTTTATCGGTAAAAAAACGTGAATTCGCAACGATGGTTGATTCGGTTAAATCTACTACATGTGTTTTGGAATTAAAATCAGTTCCGGGTTCATTAAAAGCTATATGTCCATTGTTGCCTAATCCTAGAATTTGTAAGTCTATTGAATTATTTTTTATGATATTTTCATATCTAATTATTTCTTGATCTAAGTCTTTCGCTGTTCCATTTTCGATATAGGATTTTTTAAAAGGTTTTTGATTAAATAAATTTTTTTGCATAAAATATGCATAGCTTTGCTCGTGATTAGCATCTAAGCCAACATATTCATCTAAATTAATTGATATTTTGTCAGAAAAATCTAAATCACTTTCAATTATTTTTTTATATAAGCCTAACGGCGTACTTCCAGTTGCTAGCCCAAACACATTAGCCTGTTTTTGATATTCGTCTTTAAAAACTTCAAAAGCAGCTTGATCGCCTTCTAGATTATCCTTAACTATTTTTATTTCCATACCTATATATTACTGTTATATAGACAAAAAACGTATGAAAATAATTAATTTTGTATTTTTCAACTTAATATGTATATTAATATAAGTTTAAAAAATTATGGTTAAATTAAAAATTAACAATTTAACAGTTAATTATGGAAATAAAAATATATTGGATAACATTTCTATCACACTAACTTCAGGTAAAATTTATGGTTTAGTCGGTTCAAACGGAACTGGTAAATCGACTTTCATAAAAGCTATTTTCGGTATTAATAAAAAAACTAATGGTGACATCTTTTTAAACGAAGAAAAAATAAACAAAAATATTTTAAAAAAATTTTTTTCTTACGTTCCACAAAGGAGTGAAATCGATTTAAATTTTCCAATTAATATTTTTGATTTGGTTTTAATGGGAATTGAAAGTCAAAAAAAAATTCTCGACCCAATCAATGAAAACGATAAAAATAAAGTTAACAACATATTAGAAAAAATGGAACTGACCGATTTAAGAAATCGGTTATTGTCAGATGTATCTGGTGGTCAAAGACAAAGAGCTTTAGTGGCCCGTTCATTAATTCAAGATGCTAATGTCTATATTCTAGATGAACCTTTTATAGGTATTGACGACAAGTCAGAAACAATTATTCTTTCTTTGCTAAAGGAGATGAAAAAAAAGAATAAATTAATTTTAGTAGCTCATCACGATTTAAATAAAATTGAAAGATACTTTGATGACTTAATAGTTTTCAAAAATAAAAAAATCAACGAACAAACTCCTAAGAATTATGTCGCAGAAATTTTAAGAGAGGCAAGATAAAATGGAATTCATTTATTCATTGTTCAAATATTCTTTTTTACAAAATGCACTAATTATCGGTATTATAATTGGAACAGTTGCTGGCTTAGTTGGTAGTTTCAGTATTTTGCAAGGTACCTCTTTAATTGGTGACGCAATGAGTCATGCGGTCCTTCCGGGAATTGCTATTGCTTTTCTGCTCGGTATACCGCTATATATTGGCGCGGGAATTTTTGGTATTCTGGCTGCTAGTATTATTGCCCTAATTACAGAATACTCACCTTTAAAAAGTGATACCGTAATTGGTTTAACCTTTAGTTCCTTTTTTGCATTGGGAACTATCATTATTTCTCAAGGACATGCTAACGCTAAATTAAACGATATTTTATTTGGAAATATCTTATCCGTAAGTAAGCTTGATGTTATTTCCTCACTAGTAGTAAGCGTTGTCATATTTATAATTATTACGATTTTTTATCGAAACTTTTATTTAAGCACTTTTGATAAAGCATTCGCTAAATCCCAAGGTATTAATGTTACTTTTTATAACCAATTATTAATATTGATGTTAACGGTTGTTATTATTATTGCATTGCAAGCAATTGGGGTAATTTTAGTAACTGCATTATTAATTATTCCACCTGCAACAGCAAGATTAATCACTAATAAATTTGCAAACATGATTAAATTTTCTATGATAATTGGGGCACTAGAATCAGTCTGTGGACTTTTTATTTCTTATAGTTTTGACTGGCCGAGCGGCCCTTCAATTGTTTTAATAAGTGCGATTTTGTTTTTAATAATTTTTATATTTTATAGATTAAGGAAGATATTATGAAGAAAACTATTTTAATTACATCAACGGTAATTTTACTTTTATTGATCGGATTTTTTGCAATCTTTTCGACAAATAAACAACAAAATAAAATATTTAATAATGGCAAACTAAATACTGTTTCATCTTTTTCAATAATTAATGATATTGTTCAAGAAATTGGAGGGGATAAAGTGAATGCCTACTCCATCACTAAAATCGGTGCTGATCAACATGATTATGAGCCTACTCCAAAAGATATTGAAGTTGCCAAAGAAGCTAATATAGTTTTTGTTAACGGGCTTGGATTAGAAAAAAATGGTTCTGGCTGGTTTGATAAATTAATGAAATCGACAAATCAACAAATAAATATTCAAAATGTTTCTAAGGGAATTTCAACAATTAAACTATCAAGTAATGGTGTTGCAGGTCAGGATAATCCACATGCATGGAATGGCGTTAAGGAAGGTATTATATATGCTCAAAATATAACTAAAATTTTAATTAAAAAGGATCCTAAAAACAAGAATTATTATCAAAATAGATCAGATAAATATATCCAAAAATTAAACATTCTTTTAAATAAATGGGAAAATAAATTTAATTCTCTAGACGCTGACAGAAAAATTCTTGTTACTCAAGAAGCTGCAACCTCTTATTTAGCCAGAGATTTTGGACTAAAACAATATTATATTTGGGAAATAGACACTGAATCAAATGGGACGCCAAACCAAGTTAAAACATTAATCGATCAATTGGATAAGCTAAAAAATATTCCTGCCGTTTTCACCGAACAAGGGGAGAGTGATAAACCGATGAAAGCTGTAATTAAGCAAATTAAAACCAATATCAAGGGTGTTTTATGGACTGACTCTATTTCTAATAAAAAAGGGGCAGTACCTACCTATTATGATTTATTAAATTACAATCTAAAAACTATTTATAATGGTATTTCGAGTTAATTTAAATTAACTGTTCTTATGTTAAAATTTTTTACGGACGCCTAAAGTCCTAAAACGTAATTAACGTTTCAAAATTGGAGAAATTATTATGAAGAAATTCGTTGCTGTGTCTGCATCATTAATTGTTGCAGCCGGAGCTCTTGCACCTCTAACAAACTTAAATGTTGAAGCTGCAAGCAAGCCCACTACTATTACTTTCTGGCATGCTATGACTGGAAATAATGAAAAAGTTTTAGAAAAGTTGGTAAAAAAATTCAATAATTCACAGGATAAGTATGTTGTTAAGCCTACAGCACAAGGTGATTACTCAACATTAAAGCAAAAATTCTTAGCAGCTGCTAAATCAAAAAAATTACCAGTTGTTGCTCAAAGTGCATATACTTCTGTTCCTGACTACGTAAAAAATAATTTAATTGCAAACCTAAATAAATACGTAAAACAAGATAATAATAAAGGCGTTAAAGCTATCAACAAGATGTATAAGGGTTTTCGAACAACCGCTAAATATCAAGGAAAATATTATACAGTGCCTTTTGCTAAATCTCTTCGCATCATGCTGTATAACCAAGATATTTTAGATAAATATAACTTGTCAGTTCCCAAAACATGGAACGATTTACAAGCTGATGCAAAAATTCTTTCAAAAGATGGGATCGCCGCAGTTGGTTTTGATCAGTCATTCGGACAAGAACTACAGAATTTAGCAAAATCTAATGGTGTAAATTTCGTTGATGGTTCATCTAATAAATTCAAAGTTCATTTTAACGATAAAAAAGTAATTGAACCAGCTGATTTAATTATGAACATGATTAATAATAAAGAAGCCTTAACCGCAGGGGCAGATGTTTATGGAAATAATAATTTTGCTTCTGGAAAAACATTAGTTTATTTTGCTTCTTCATCTGGATTGCCAGTGATATCTGCTTCAATGCCAGAAAATATGAATTGGAAAACCGCTGTAGTTCCATCTTATAAAGATAAAATAAATACTTTAATCGGTGGAAGTGATTTAATTGTTTCTAACCAAGCAAGCGATAAGCAAAAAACTGGTGCATGGAAATTCATGCAATTCCTTATTTCTAAAAAATCTACTACTGAATGGGCAAAAGGAACTGGTTATCTTCCTTTAACTTCCAAAGCAGTAGAAACAACAGAATATCAAGAATTTTTAAATGCAAATCCCAATTGGAAAGCAAGTTCAGATTCATTAAAATATGCCTTTTCATCTCCGATCTATCCAAATGCTGATGCTATCTGGAATATTGGTATAGATGCTGTTGATTCGATGCTTTCACAAAAAGTAGAGCCGAAAGTAGCTCTTGATAAAATTCAAAAAGAAGCTAAAAAACTTATTAAAGAGGCTTCTGAAAATTAAATAAAAAAGATGTTCTAAGCTGAACATCTTTTTTATTTAATTTTAAATTGTATCAATCAAGTCTGTTGCAATATCGTCCAGTTGGAAATTCTGAGAATT
>JAITDY010000010.1 GCA_031282325.1 Lactobacillaceae bacterium
CCGGAACCTACTTAGCCTTATTTTGGACTCGATATGCTGGTCTAGATATTTCACAAGTTCAAAATATTCAAGGAGTAACACTTATCTTAAGTGCTGTAACAGCTATTATTATTGGTGGACTATCAGATAATTTCTTTAAATTTAAATTGGGACAGCGCTTTGGCCGTCGCCGATTCTTCCTTTTGTTTGGGGCTCCGGTTTTATTGTTAACAACGGCAATGTGGATTCCTAATTTATCTTATTGGTGGTATTTTGCCATTTTCTTCCTTTGGACAATGTTGAATCAAATTATCATGATTCCATATTCAACAATTCCTTCTGAAATGACAACCAATTTTAATGGACGGACGATACTATCTAGTACCCGTATGTTTATTTCAGGATTATCAGGAACTATAATTCCGATTGTTGGGGCTGCCTTATTAAAAACAATGGGCGATAAGGGCGCTACTTATCAAACAATTGGAACATTATTTATTGTTTTGTTTTCTATTGCCTTAGTAATTTCATATAAAACAACTTGGAACGGTAAAATCGCTGAAGCTGATTTATTAGAATTAGAAGAAGCAAAAAAGAATAAACAAAAGTTTAGTCTTACACGTTGGTTCAAAGAAATTGGTTCAGTTATCTGGGGATACTTAACAACCCTTAGAATACGTGCTTTTCAACGTCATATGGCAATTTATTTATTAGGCGTTACGATGATGGACATTTTTGGCGCTGTCTTTGTTTTCTATGTAATTTATGTATTGGGAAAAGATGCGGCTTTTGCTTCTGCAATGCTAGCCTTAGGAATTATTTGGAATCCCACCGCACCATTGACAGCTTGGATGTTTGCTAAATTAGGTGTTAATAAAATGTATAGTTTTGCATTTGCAGGGATGATTACTTTATTGCTAGGATTTTACTGGTTATCAACCCAAGTTGCTACGATGTCGAGTGGACTATTTACGACATGGGCATTAGTAATTGGTACCATATGGTTATTCTTTAAAAGTTTCGCTTATTCTTTGCCTTGGAATGTCTTTCCTTTCGTACCTGATGTGGATGAAATAGTTACTCGTCATCGTCGCGAAGGTGCTTTTTCAGCAATGGTACTATTCCTGCGTCGTGTTACTCAAGGATTTTCGGCAATTATTGTTGGTATGTATTTGAAGCATGTTGGTTTTGATGCCACACTTAAAACGCAATCTGCAGCGGCTCATCAAGGATTGATTAATGTTCTCGTTTGGTGGGTAATTGCTGGATTAGTAGTTGCTTGGATTATTTCATTAGGCTTTAGATTAAATTCTCATACACATGCAGTTTTGTTAAACGAAATGGAAAGATTGCGCGAAGGTGGATCTAAAGCAGAAGTAACTCCTGAAGCTAAAAAAGTGGTTGAAGATTTAACTGGTGTTAAATATGAAAAAGTGTGGCCAGATTTGCCAGAGGTAGATGCGATAAAAGGTTAATTTTTCAAAAATAAACATTGGAATAATCTCCACGGATATTAATGAGTCACATTCTTTGGGGATGTGACTTTTATTTTAGATAGATATAAGTAATTTTGATAAGAGAGGGAAAAATGAACGAATTAAAAATATCACCATTATTTGGCGATGGAGCAATTTTACAGAGAAATAAAAAAATTAAAATATGGGGTAATGGCGTTGCTGGTGCTAAACTTGCAGTGACTTTGTCGTCTAGCGATGAAAATACAGAAACACGAGAAATAACAGTAGGAGATAATGGAAATTGGTTGGCCGAATTTACACCTCGAAAGGCAGATGTATCAGCAACATTAAAAATTTCTAATGAAAAAGAAGAAATTAACGTTAAAGATATATTATTTGGGGATGTTTGGCTATTGGGCGGACAATCAAATATGCAATTATGGATGAGACGAGTAGCTACTCGATACCCAGAGGAAATAAAAAATGCTAATTCTCCAGAAATTAGATCCTTAACCGTACCTCAGGTTTACAATTTCAAAGGACCCCAAGAAAATATTGACGATGCTAATTGGGAATATGCTGTGCCTGAAGAGATCGGCAATTTTTCTGCAATTGGATATTTTTTTGCTAAGGAATTGCATGCAGAAATAGGTGTTCCAATTGGATTAATTGCCACTGCAATTGGTGGAACTCCAATTGAGGCATGGATGAGTCAAAACGATTTAGCCAATTTAGGAATTATATCTGATGAATTTAGTCAATTACAAAATGATGACTATATTGAAAATATTTTAAATTATGAAAGCAAACGAGATAACGAATACGACGTCCAGATGAATGAAAATGATCTGGGATTTTCTAATCATTATGAAAACATTGATGTCGATGATTCTAATTGGGATGAAATTTCCTTAACCGAACAATGGCCCAGTAATTTACAAGAATCTGGGGTTGTCTGGTTAAGAAAACAAATAATTATTCCAGAACAATTTATTGGACAAAAAGCCCAGTTACGTTTGGGAACGATTACTGATGCCGATGAAGTTTATTTAGACGGCGTAAAGATTGGTGAAACTACCTATATGTATCCGCCTAGAGAATACGATATTGATGAATTAAAAGCTGAAATGCTATTGGCAATTAGAGTCCGTGTTTTCTTTGGGCATGGTGGATTTACGATTGGCAAAAAACATTATATTTTTACCGAATTAGGTAATATCGATTTAGACGAAATGGGTAATTGGAAAATTATTAAAACGACTTCAGCACCAATTAGAAAAGAACAAACATTTTTCCAATACAAACAAACCGGACTTTATAATGGAATGATTGCTCCATTAAAGGATTTGTCGATTACTGGTTTTGTTTTTTATCAAGGTGAAAGCGATACCAACGTTCCGGAAAATTATGGATTGAAATTTCAAAAAATGATTCAAACTTGGCGTAAACAATTCAATCAGGGAGATTTACCTTTTATTTATGTACAATTAGCTAATTTAGATTTAGAGCCAGAGCATGGATGGCCACGTTTACGTGAAGAACAAAGACAGGCATTAGCGTTAGAGAATACTGGAATGGTTACCACAATTGATGTTGGTGAATTTAATGATCTACATCCCACTAACAAAAAAGATGTTGGGATTCGAGCTTCTAAATTGACACTTAAATTAGCGTATAAAAAAGACATTATCGCCAGTGGGCCAACGCCGATTAAGGCGGTTGCTAAAGAAAATAAAATTATTGTTAGTTTTTTGAATGCGAAAGGTCTAAATGGGCAAAATATTCAAATGACATTATTGACTGAAAATAATCAATTTATTTTGGAAGGCAAAATAGCGGATAGAACTGTTGAATTAAATTTCCCAATTGGGCTAGAAGTTAAGCGCGGATGGAGACTTAGATATGCATGGGGGAATAGCCCGATTGCTAGTCTGTATAATATTGAAAAATTACCGGCGACACCTTTTGAAATTTTAGTATCAGTTGCTTAGTTTTGTTTTAGGTTGAAAATAATTATCAAATCCAAAAGCAGTTAAACAACCAACGAAATTTTAAAAACAAATTTATCTTCATCCATATTAATTTCTTTGGCTTGAAAACGCATACCCTGAATTGTCGGTAATTTACTCATATCAATAAAAATTTCCTTTTTATTTGGCACGATTGTCACGTATTTTGGCGCCTTATAACTCGAACGAATAAATTTCATAACAGTTTTGATTGGTAGTGGTAAGTTACCAATTGCTAGGGACTTTGCTTTTAAAATAATATTGCCGTTTGTGGTCAGTTCAGGATCTAAAGCCATACCAAAATTGAATTTTTGGCCCAAAAACTTAGCACTTCCGTACATCATGATTTGTTTGTCTACTTTAAATGTATAACCGCCATTATCTGTTTCATTTAAATAATGTGCCGTTAAAGCATTGATCTGTTTTTTATTCATAGAAACATCAAAAGTGGTATCTGATTTTGTTATTTTGGATGCGCTGTCGGTTAATTTCACGGGACGGCTAGCTTCGTAAAACGACACGGAAGCAGTTGTAATGAGTCCAATTAAAAGGGCCCAAAAAAGCCAAAACCAAATTGATTTTTTTCGTATCTTAATACTAGTTGTTTTATTTTTCAGTGTTTCATTAACCATTGTTTTTGTTCCTTTTTCATTTCTTTAAAAAGTTGAGATGTCATATATTGGTAGCCCTTGTTATTGGGGTGATAATTATCTTCGTTTGAAATCCAATTGTTATCAATGCTACTTTTACCGGTTAAAACACCCGTCATCTCTTTTGTGGCATCTTTAGCGTTGCTAGTGTTAGCTGAGGATTCTACTTGCTTAATTAATTGAGAACGTTGAGACGATGTTTTGAATTGACCATAAGTTAAGTCAAAGGAACTAACGTAATGTACCTTCTTATCTTTTTTGGAAAACAATGCATTAATAGCATTAAAACCCTTAACGTCATTATTAAAGTCTTCGCGATTCGGAAAATGAACATACAAGGGATTATAATTTCCAAAAATAAAAATTGGTGCTTGGCTATTGGATTTACGCACAGATCGTAATAATTTCGATAATTTTTCTTGGTAATTAGCTTGTCCTTTTAAAACGGCTTTAGTTAGTGTTTGTGGATTTTTACTTGTTATGTTTTGAAGTAATAGCTGTTGTAAGTCATTACCTCCAACAGTCATCACAATCACATTAGCTTTTTTAAGTGCTTTTTGAAATTCCGGCTGGGTGTTTAAACGGTTTTGGATTTGGTCAGAACGATCGCCAGCCTTGCCAAAGTTTTCCATAGTGACAGAAATACCATAGGAACTACGTATTTTTTGAGCAATGCGGCCAGAATATCCTTGCAATTGTTGTGTATCGCCAACACCTTCGGTTAAAGAATCTCCCAAGGCTACCAAATTAATATGAGATACTTTTTTGATTTCTTGCTTTTGGGCGTTTAACGTTTGACTTTGCCAAAATTTAATTCCAAAAAAGGCACTAGTACCAGCGATAATGATTAAAATTAAACTGATTAGTGCCTTTCTCATGAATAATTCTCCTGCAACTTTACTGGTAATTATTATAAACTAATTTTTTGATAGTTTATTTTTGTACAGATTGCTTTTCTTCTGATTCAACGAGAATTTTTATATAATTAAACATAAGTTTTAAAAGGAAAATATACTTAATGACAGACAGACAGACAGACAGACAGACAGACAGACAGACAGACATACAGACAGATAGATAGACAGATAGGCCATTAAGTGAATTCTCATTACTCTTGACCAATTTTAACCAAAACTGAAGTTTACGTATTCATAAATTTTAGATAAATTCCCCAACGTCGGGTCTAATTAATAAAATCCATTCAGCGGTTCATGAGTTTCTATATGCGTACAAAGAAACATACGTACATGGCGAAGTTAACAGGCGCAATTTTTTAAAGAACTTTCAATTGCAAAAGCGAGATAATATTAATTTAATTTTCATACATAGGCATTACACTCCATCCGCTCGTAATCTCGGTACGATAAGAAACCGTGTTACCTTCACGCTCCGCCAGGTATAAACCTACCCACACAGAAAGAGAACTCTGGTACCTTTGGGACACATGGCCGAGCAGAATCGAGTGGGTTGTCTGAACATTGTCATGAACAGGGAAATCAATGAATACGCTTGAAATACAACCGTGTTTGTTCAGTCCACAGAAAACCACTTCACTGATATGAGATATCTCGTGATATCGTCCGACATAGTGCCGCTACATCCTAGCCTTTCAAACATATGAACATACAGTATGTTATTACTATCATGATATGTTTGCGATGCATTCTCGTGGAAAGTAAAGCGCAAATTCATATGCTGACGTGGCATCTCAGACATCTGGCATAAGCAGCGATGGATTGCGGAGGAGATGTGGCATAGGACTACATTACAGACGGGTATAATGCTTCGGTTTATAAAGGCTGTTCAGCCACGGAGAAAACGGGACTTTCACCGTAGATCGGGTGGAACGTTTCTCCGCGACTACCCTGCCCTTCCCCGCCAGCGGGAGTGCTGTCGTTCGGTGATTCCCTC
>JAITDY010000016.1 GCA_031282325.1 Lactobacillaceae bacterium
CAGATGGGTATGCACCAAATTTTAGTAAAATATTATGATGCTTATGCTGATGCCACAAAATTAATGAGCGATTCATTAGGGGAAACACGAAGTGAATTTAATAAAACTGATTTTAATCAGTCGGATGAAAATCAAGCTCAAACAATTCAAAAGTTTCAAACTACGTTTACGAAAATTATTTACTCAGTTAAAATACAATAAGAGTTAAAATATATTTTAATGCAAATAACTGAAATACAATTAAAGGCGCTCGTAGAGCGTCTTTCTTTATCGATTTTTAATGCCCCATTTAATCATCAAGTAATTTTTAATAACCATTTAAGAACCACCGGCGGGAGAGTTGTATTTCCCAGAATTGGTAGAAAAGTACTTCAAGATAAAATAAGAATGGAAATTAATCCAAAATTAATTGGTGATGATTTAGAGGATGTAGTGAAACATGAATTAACTCACTATCATTTATTTTTAAAAAAAGGAATTCATCGTGAAAATGACCCCCAGTTTCAAGCAATGCTACGTCAAATTCAAGCCCCGAGATATTCTCCTTTGCACAGACGCCAAAAAAGTTTTTATGTATACGAATGTGAAAATCCGGCTCATCATCAATATTCAAGAAACCGAAAAATTGATATAAAAAAAATGCGTTGTGGTTTTGATGGATCTAAATTAAGATTAATCATGGAAAGACATATTTAGTTAAAATATAAATTTTTTGTTATTAAATAATGAATTTTTAATGAATAAATGTTATAATGTAACCAAATAATAGAAAGGAGTAAGTTATTATGGATTTTGCAGACTTAAATGGTTCTAACGGACACCGTGTTGGAGGCCGTTAAAATAAATATTATTTTATATTGCGAAAAGAACCTTTAAATTAAATTATGTAAAGGTTCTTTTTTATTAGAATGGAGAAAAAATGGAGAAACGAATAAAAAAAACTCTTCAACCAGTTCAAATAGGAGATAAAATATATTTTGGGTATGGCAATACAGCTATAGTAAGATCTGTAGATAATACAAAATTAAATAATCAAATGATTCATTATTTGAACGGTGAAATTTCTAGACAAGAGGTTAATGCTACAGACGAACAAATTAATTCAATTATTAGTGATTGGCAAAATCATGGCGCATTAACTAATAACAAATATGATAATAAGGAAAAATATTCTCGTAATATAAATTTTTACGAATGGGTTGATATAAGTTCAAATTTAGATCCTTCAGTGTATCAATCTAAGTTAACGAGTAGTACGGTTTCAATTATTGGTATCGGAGGAATTGGTGGTACATCTGCAGAAATATTAGCGCGCTCTGGAATAGGAAAATTGATTTTAGTAGATGATGACGTTGTAGATTCTTCTAATGTAACAAGACAAAGTGTTTATACAGAATTGGATATAGGAAAATTTAAAGTTGATGTCGCTAGTGAATATTTATTAAAATTAAATCCTGATATTAATATTGTTACAAAAAAAATGCATATAAATAATAAATTAGACTTAGAATCATTTTTTAAAATAAGTAATGTTGTTATTGCGGCAGCTGATACCCCATTTTTTTTAATTGATGAATGGGTAGATGAAAATGTGAAAAAATTTGATGTTCCAGCCATAATTGGTTCCTATGCTTCTACTGTTATAAACTCAATTGTTTTAACAAAAAAATCTATTCCAATAAAAACTTTTTATAATAAAAATGCTGTGACTAATGAAGAGTTGTTAAATACCAAAATACCACATTCAATTATTGCGCCGGTTAGTTATATGGCAGCTGGATTGGTAACATATCAAACAATAATGTTAATTACAGGGTTACAAGATTTCAATAAATCATTTCAATTAGATTTATTAGACTGGAGCGCACTTCAATATGAACTTTATTAAGTCGATGACTAAAAATTATTGGTTATTAATTGGAGGAGAAACTTTAAACAATATCAGTGTTTCACTTATAAGTTTAAGCGAAACGTTCTTTTTAGTTAATTTTTTAAAGGCCCCAATTCAATGGTTTTCTTGGATTAGTATTGCAGCTTTTTTTCCAATGATTTTTGGATTTGTTTTTTCGCCATGGCTTGCAAATATAAAACAGCACAAAAAAGTTTTAATGTCTTTAGAAACAACGTCCATTTTGCTAACTATTGTAACGATTTTAGTATTAACAAAAGTATTTTCAATTTGGATATTGATTATTTTATCGATATTTAATAGTATTACCACGCTATTACTAAACGCAATGCGCTACACGGTGATGCCGGAAACTTTAAATCAGGATAAAGAAAAAATAAATCGAGCGGTTGATATTTCATATTTTTTAACAACTACCTTACAAATAATTATTGGTGTTTTCTTTTCCTTGATTATAAAAAATAATAATGTTGAATTCTTATTATGGATTCCTTTAATTGGGATGTTTTTATCATTGATTTTTTATCAAAGATTGAAGTTAGTTGTAAAAGATAAAGAAGATATAAAAGAAGACAATACTTTAGAACAAAAAACTAATTATTTAAAAAAACTTAAATACGAACTAATAACTTTTATCAAACCTAAATTTACTATCAGTATTATTTTAATTGAAGCAATTCTTTCTGGACTGACAGCATTAGTTTTAGATACCCTTCCTTTTAGCTTAAAATTATTTGCTATTCCAATGTCCTTATATGGAATCGCCAAGTCAATTCAACAAGCTGGCGATTTTTTCGGAGGCTTGTTAGCACCCTTTATTAGACTAAAAACACGTTCATTTTTTATATTAGATTATCTAATATCAGGATTAGCTTTTATTTTAATTACGATTATTCCTATTCTATGGATTAAAGCAGTTATCTTTTTCGTTGCTTTTCTGGTTATTGGCGTTTCTGGAAACGTCTTTAATAAATTATTTTATGAATCCTATGAAGGCAATCAAGTAGGTGCGATGAATACTTATTCAACAGCTTTATTTTCAATTTCTGTAGTTTTTTCTTTATTAATACCTAATTTTATATCCAATGTTAGAATTTACTGGCTTTTAAGTGGAGGAATAACTTTGTTGGCTGGTGTTGTGCTCTTGGGATTTAAAATATCTGATTCTCTAAAAAGAAAACATTAAAATAATTAAGTTTTAATTTTTCAGTATTTTTTTGAAAATGATATAATTTAAGATGTCAGTGATAGTTTGTGGCATTGAACTTAGTAAGCATAATAAAAAATGGGGTGCTTATTTCGGATTAAAAAGGAATATCTTAAAATGTTTAAAACCAAATCTATGCTCAATTTACTTGTTTTTGTAGGCACAGATTTCTTTTCAAAGCCACATACTATTAGAGAATATATAGATAAAAATAATCAGGTGATTTCATGGAAAATAATAAAGTAGATTTAAAATTTATTTTTGTTGCAATTGTATCTAATCTGTTATTCTTAGTTTATTTTTTATTTATAGATAAAATCCATTTAAATTATTTTTTAAAATTATTTCTTTATCTAGTTTCCTTCTTATCTCCATATTTCTTTTATGCGGGCAAAGAAAGAAAAAATTTAGGATTTAAATATATATTCTTTTTTGGACCAGCACTTATAATTTTTTTTATACATATAAATTTAAATTAGAATTGATCTTTCAATAATTGAGTAATTTCTTCTAGATATGGTTGACGAGGATTTCCCGGGGTAGTCTGATCGTTGTAAACAAGATCAGTTAATTTTTCAAGTGAATTATCTAGTTGTTCTTTAGTAACACCATTTCCAGAAAGAGTAGTGTCAACATCAAGAGCATCAGTTAGTTTCTTGATTTCAAACAATAGAGATTCTACTAATTCGGCATCGTTTTTACCTTTCAATCCAAGATAACGAGCAATGTCAGCGTAATCTTTTTGGGCTGAATAAATTTCGTAACGAGGATATGGAGTACGTTTTACATTTCCAGTTACGGCATTAAAACGAATAACATGTGGCATAGCAATTGCGATTGCAAGACCGTGTGGCAAACCGAATTCCCCACCAGTTTTATGAGCAAGAGCATGGTTTAGGCCAAGGAAGGCATTAGCAAAACTCATACCCGCTAGAGTAGCAGCGTTATGCATCTTTTCACGAGCAATCTTTCCTTCTTTAGTTGGGTTAGCTGCATCGTAATTATAAGATTCTACTAAGTAATCAAAAATTAATTTAATTGCTTGTAAAGCCCAAGGACGAGTATATTCACTTGCCATAACTGAAACATAAGATTCTAAGGCGTGACTTAATGAGTCTAAACCAGAAAGAGCAACAGTACGCTTTGGCACAGTCATTACGAATTTTGGATCAACAATAGCATATTGAGGAGTTAATTCATAATCTGCTAATGGGTATTTAACGTGAGTTTCATCATCTGTGATAACAGCGAATGGTGTAACTTCTGAACCGGTTCCAGAGGTGGTAGGAATAGCCACCATTTGAGTATGTGTAGCGTGGTTGAATTTAACAATACGCTTACGAATATCCATGAATTTTTGAGCCAAATCCATAAATAAATCTTTTAGTTTTGCATCATTGTGTAAAATTTCAGGGTCGTTATTTTCAGCATATTCATATAGGAATCGAGCAATTTTACCAGCATCTAGGGCAGAACCACCACCTAACAAAATAACTGTATCGGGCTTGAATTCTGACATTTGGCGAGCAATTTCGGTAGCTTGAGAAATAGTTGGATCTGGACGAACGGCATCATATATAGAAGTTTGTACTTGTTCATCGCGAAGAGCGATTTGATCAATAACTTTTGATACAAAACCAAACTTTGTCATTCCTGGATCGGCAACAATGAAGGCACGCTTCATACCGGGTAATTCTTGTAAGTAAGTTACAGAGTGGTTCTCATAGTAAATTTGTTGTGGCAAACGTACCCATTGTGGACGATTACGACGCTTTGCAGCAGTCTTGATATTTAATAGATCGTAAGTTGATAGATTGTGTGACAATGAATTCTTCCCCCATGTTCCAGTTCCTAATGTTAGTGATGGACGCAAGGCATCAGTATAAATGTCTCCAACTCCACCGATTGAATCAGGTTGATTAATTAAGATACGGCTAGCTTCAACTTTGTCGGCATATTCTTTAACGAATGGATCATCTTGAGAACCGATTTGAATTGCAGCGTTGTGTCCAGCACCTTGATAGTTCAATAATTTTTGAACGATTTCAACTGCGTTTTCACGTCCTTTTGCCTTATAAACAGAAAGTAATGGAGAAAGTTTTTCAGAACTTAATGCTTCCCCAATATTGTTTTCATCTAATTCAAACAATAAGACATCTTTTCCTTCAGGCAAAACAACACCAGCTTGTTCGGCGATCCAACGAGCAGATTTTCCAGCAACTGGTCCAGAAACCCCATATCCTTCAGCATTTGGTCGGAAGACAAAGTCAGAAATCTTTTGATAATCTTTTTTAGGCACTAAATACGCACCCTGATCTTGTAGCTTTTTCATCATCTCATCATAAATAGGAGCTTGCAAAACAGCTGAGTTTTCAGTTGCACAAATCATTCCATTATCAAAACGCTTTGAAAGCAATAAATCTTCAACAGCTCGATCAATATTGGCAGTTGAGTCAACAAATACAGCACCGTTACCGGCACCAACACCTAATGATGGATTACCAGATGATAAAGCAGCATTAACCATCGAAGGTCCACCAGTAGCTAAAATAGTAGCTATTTTATGGTTCTTAATTAATGCAGAAGTCATATATAGTGATGGAGTTTCAATCCATTGAATAAAATTCTCAGGAGCTCCAGCAGCCACAGCAGCATCATAAACAATTTTTGCAGCATGTGCAGACGATTTTTGGGCCTGTGGATGGAAGGCAAAAATAATTGTATTCCTAGTTTTTGCAGCTAGCATTGATTTAAAGATAGTAGTTGATGTTGGATTAGTTGTTGGAACAATTCCAGCAAGAACACCTAATGGAGCAGCGATTTCTACTTTTCCATTTATACGATCTTCGCTAATAACACCTACGGTTTTGTCATGCTTAATTGCATTATAAACAGATTCACTAGCAAATCTATTTTTTGTATCCTTATCTTCTACAACACCACGGCCAGTTTCTTCAACTGCTTCGTGAGCTAATAGAAGTGCATTTTCAGATCCGGCACGAGCCATTGCAGCGACAATGTTGTCAACTTGTTCTTGAGAAAATGTCAAGAATTGAGTTAAGGCTTTTTCGGATTTATCAACTAGTTCAGAAGTGTATTTCTCCGCTTCCGCAGCTAATTGAGCTTTTTCTTCATCAGTTAGTACTTTTTTTGTGGTTTTTTCAGCCATTTTTTTCCTCCCATAAAGTTTTAAATTATTGTGAAAAACTTTACATAAAACACTATATAATTATTTTCTTCACAAGTCAAGTACTTTTGAATATTTTGTTTAAATTTGTAAAAAAAGCAGAAAATTAATAATAAATATAAGCAAAAAAATATTTCAAGTCTTCTTTAGCAAAACAATTTATAATAATTTATATGGTTTTATATGATCCAACAAAAATTCCCGGTGATGTTTACGATACGCACACCCACTTAAATGATGATTCAATGTTTCATGATGTAGCGGCTTATATAGGCAGAGCTAATGAATACCGTGTAATGCAAATGAATGTAGTCGGATATGATTTGCAAGGGAATCAAAGAGCAATTGAAATTGCCGAACAAAATGAAAATGTTTATGCAATTGTTGGTTGGCAACCTGATAGTACAAACGAATTTGATGATGAAAAATTAGATATTTTAAAAGAACAAATTAAAAATCCAAATGTTGTTGGTATTGGCGAAACCGGTCTTGATTACCATTTCGAAGGTTTTAATAAAAATAAACAAATTGATTCCTTTGAAAAGCATTTACAATTAGCTAAAGATAATAATTTGCCAGTAACGATTCATATGAGAGATGCTTTTGAAGATGTTTATTCAATTTTAAAAAAATTTGATATACATGAATTTATTATGCATTCCTTTGGTGGTGACCAAAAACAGGCACAGAAATTATTAGAACTTGGGGGATATATAAGTTTTTCTGGTATGGTAACTTTTAAAAAAGCGAATAATATTCAAGAAGCAGCCAAAATTGTTCCGTTAAACAAAATGCTAGTTGAAACAGATGCCCCATATTTAGCCCCAGTTCCTTATCGAGGAAAAATGAATGAGCCTGCTTATACGCGTTTTGTCGTTGATGGCTTGTCTGAAATATTAAATATTAAAAGAGATGAATTAGCAAAAATTACTACGAAAAACGCACAAACTTTATGGAATACAAGCAAGTAATTGTCGTTGAGGGTCGATCTGATAGTCAAAAATTAAAAACGATTTTTGGTGAAGATATAAAAACAGTAGAAACAGGTGGATCTTCAATAGATAGAACGATTTTAGATTATTTAAAAAGTATTTCGGATAATCAAGAAATAATTATTTTAACCGACCCAGATTTTCAAGGCGAAAGAATTAGAAAAATTATTAGTCACACAGTTCCAAATGCTAAGCATGCATTTATTTCAAAAGAAGAGGGGCAGCCTAAACACAAAGGCAGTTTAGGTGTCGAACATGCTTCTATAAAAACAATTAAAACTGCGCTGGAACATTTATTAACCCCTATATCTTCTAATGAGAATAAAGAACAAATAAATGTTCAGCAATTATTTGATTTAGGATTAATTGGCAAAAAAAATTCACAGAAATTAAGAAATGTTGTTGCACAAGAACTAAGAATTGGCAATGTTAATGGGAAACAATTATTAAAAAGATTAAATTTATTTCATATTAAATATAATCAACTTTTAGAGGCGGTTTTAAATGCAAAATGAAAATTTATTAATAGGTAATTTTACGCGAACAAGAGCCATTTTAGAAAAGTATGGTTTAAGGGCAAACAAAAGATTTGGACAAAATTTTTTAACAGATTTAAATATTTTGCATGGTATTGTTGATGCAGCTGGTGTTACTAAGGAAGATACTATTTTAGAAATTGGACCGGGAATTGGTTCATTAACTGAATTATTAGCCCAGTCAGCTAAAAAAGTTTTTGCTTTTGAAATTGATGATAAATTGATTCCAGTATTAGCTGATGTTTTATCGCCATATGATAATGTCGATGTAATTCATGAGGATATTTTAAAAGCCGATTTGAATTTTTTAAGAGGTAACAAACATTTAAAAGTAGTAGCAAATTTACCTTATTATATTACAACCCCAATTTTGCTCCATTTGATGAATAGTGATATTGATTTTAAATCAATAACGATTATGGTACAAAAAGAAGTAGCTCAGCGAATCCAAGCTTCGGTAGGTAGCAAAGATTATGGAACTTTAAGTTTAGCGATTCAATATAAAATGAATGCCAAAATTGCTTTGAATGTTCCGAGAACGGCCTTTTTCCCTTCGCCAAATGTCGATAGTGCTGTATTAAACTTATGGCCATTAGAAGATTTCACCCCATTTGAAGATGAAGATTTTTTATTTAAAGTTATTAAAGCCTCTTTTGCTCATCGACGTAAGTTATTAACAAATAATTTATTATTCATCGAAAAAGATAAAAATAAAATTGAACAAGCTATTTTAAAAACAGGTTTTAATTTAAATATTCGTGGAGAAAAATTAAATTTAGACGATTTTAAACATTTAGCGGATAATTTATCTGACTAATATTTTTTGTTCAATCGATTATTAATTATGAATATTGAATAAATGTGAAAGTTTTTTCAATATAGTAATTATTTTTTGTTAGAATAATAGTTGTAAATAAAGGAGAAATTATGTCATTAATTGCTAGTGTATATGCACGCGAGATTTTGGATTCGCGTGGAAATCCAACTGTTGAAGCAGAAGTTTATACTGAAGACGGTTTTTTTGGTCGCGGAATGGTTCCATCTGGGGCTTCAACAGGAGAACATGAAGCTGTTGAATTAAGAGATGGAGATAAGTCACGTTTTGGTGGTAAAGGCACTCTAAAAGCCGTTGCTAATGTCAATGGTCCAATCGCCGAAGCATTAATTGGTGAATACGATGTTGCCGATCAACGTGGAATTGATTTGGCTATGATCGAATTAGATGGAACACCAACTAAATCTAAGTTAGGTGCTAATGCGATTCTTGCTGTTTCTATAGCTGTTGCTCGTGCAGCTGCCGAAGAATCAGGATTGCCTCTATATCAATATCTTGGAGGACCAAATTCATATGTTTTGCCAACTCCAATGATGAACGTTATTAATGGTGGTGCACACTCTGATAATAAAGTCGATTTTCAAGAATTCATGATTATGCCAGTAGGTGCTACTAGCGTACGTGAAGCAATTCGCTGGGGATCTGAAACTTTCCAAGAATTAAAAAAGTTATTAAAGGAAGCTGGTAAAGCAACCTCTGTTGGTGATGAAGGCGGATTTGCACCGGATTTTGCCAATAACGAAGAGCCACTAGAATATCTGTTAAAGGCAATTGACAATGCTGGTTACAAGCCAGGAGAGGAAATAGCAATTGCTGTCGATGTTGCATCATCTGAAATGTGGGACGCCGACAAAAAAACTTATACATTAAAATGGTCAACTGGTGAATCATATACTCCAGAAGAATGGAAAAAGTATCTAGAAGGATTGATTGCTAAATATCCAATTATTTCTGTTGAAGATCCAATTGATGAAAATGAATGGGCATCTTGGACTGATTTAACTAATGATTTAGGAAAGAAAGTTCAAATTGTTGGGGATGATTTCTTTGTTACTAATACTGAGTATCTACAAAAGGGAATCGAAACTGGAGCTGCTAATTCAATTCTTATTAAAGTTAACCAAATTGGTACTTTAACTGAAACTTTTGAAGCAATTGAAATGGCTAAAGAAGCAGGATATACTGCAATTGTTTCTCACCGTTCTGGAGAAACAGAAGATACTACTATTGCTGATTTGGTTGTTGCAACTAATGCAGGACAAATCAAAACAGGTTCAATGAGCCGTACTGATCGTATTGCTAAATATAATCAATTGATGCGTATTGAAGATGAATTATCTGAGAGTTCTATCAAAGGGTTAAGCGTTTATAAGGGAATTAATTCTTTCTATAATTTAACTCCTGAAGCACGTAAAGAAGTTCAAAACCATAAGGGATAAAAAATAATTTACTAGCTCTTTCTTGAAAAAAGGAAGAGCTTTTTATATTCATTTTTATGTAAATTATGAATTAATATTTTTAAAAAAATTAATTGTATATGTAGTAAAATTATAGTTTATGCGTATATTAATAAAACATTTTAAAAACTATAAGTTACATGTTTTTTTGTCGATTTTCACAGTCATAATTATGGCTTTTGCATCCTTGTATCAGCCAAGGTTATTGCAGGGAGTTATGGAGGCAATTGTAGCTAATGATAAAAATAAATTGGCTAAAATTGGTTTGCAACTGCTAGCTTTAGCTATTTTAGGTCTTGTTGCTGGAATTATAAATGCTTATTATCGTTCCCGTGTCGCACAAGAAGTAGTATCTGATTTACGCGAAGAAACTTATACTAAAATCCAATCATTTTCATTTGCAAATATTGAAGAATTTTCGGCCGGAAATTTAGTTGTTCGTTTAATCAATGATATGAATCAAGTTAATGGATTAATTGGATTTTTATTAGCACCACTTTTAAGAATTCCGATCGTTTTAATTGGGTCACTTATTTTAGCTTTAATCACAATTCCTAGTTTATGGTGGGTAATTGTTGCAATGGTTGTTTTAGTTGTAGTTATTTCAGGACTTGTTTTTGCTCCGATGGGAAAATGGTTTGGAAAAATGCAAGGTTATATTGATAGAGTAAATTCTATCGCTAAAGAAAATATGCAGGGCGTTCGAGTTGTAAAATCATTTAATCAACAAGAGAATCAAATTAAAGATTTTTCTAATGCCTCGAATGAAATGAATGATTTAAATAAAAAAATTGGTTATATATTTTCTATTATGATGCCAATATTTTTCTTAATCGGAAATTTAGGCGTTTTTATATCGATTTGGTTTATCGGTTCTAATATTGTTGAAAATCCAGAAAACCTAGCAAAAATCTCATCTTTTGTAAGTTATTTAAGTCAAATTCTTTTTGCAATTATCATGGGATCGATGTTTGCTACATGGACATCTCGTGGCTTTATTTCTTTAGGAAGAATTGGTGAAGTTTTAAATACAAAAAAATCAATTATTTTCAAAGATGTTTCAACGCAAAAAATTGATGGATCTGTTGAATTTGATCATGTTTCCTTTAAATATCCTAAATCCGATAACGATACATTAAAAGATATAACTTTTTCAGTTCAGTCAGGAGAGATGATTGGAATTGTAGGGGCTACAGGTAGTGGAAAAACTACTTTAGCGCAATTAATTGCCAGATTATTTGATCCAACAAATGGTGAAATTAAAGTTGGTGGATTTAATTTGCGTGATATAAATGAAACCACCTTAAGAAGTACAATTTCCTTTGTTTTGCAAAAAGCCATATTATTTAGTGGAACAATTGCAGATAATTTGCGACATGGAAATAAAAATGCAAACGAAAAAGATATGAATCGTGCTGCTAAAATTGCTCAGGCTTCTGAATTTGTTCAAACATATGAAGATACCTTTAACCATATTGTTGAAGAACGTTCGTCTAATTATTCAGGTGGACAAAAACAACGTTTAAGTATTGCACGAGGTGTAATTGGTAAACCTAAAGTTTTAATTTTAGATGATTCTACATCGGCTCTAGATGCGAAATCTGAAAAACTAGTCCAAGAAGCATTAGAAAAAGAATTAAAAAATACCACTATTTTTATAATTGCTGAAAAAATTTCTTCAGTTATTAAAGCCGATCGAATTATGGTTTTAGATGAAGGTAAATTAGTGGATATTGGAACGCACAAGCAATTATTAAAAACATCACTAATATATAAAAAAATTTATCAAACTCAAAAAGCTAAGGAGGCTAAATAATGAAGGAATTTCAAGCTTCTATTAAATATTTTGCTGCATATCTTAAAAAATATTGGATGTCATTGATTTTTATTTTTGGTTTAATGATATTTAGCACTTATTTGCAAGTAAAAGCCCCAACCTATATGGCACAATCTATTACCGATTTAGGAAATTATTTAACGAAATACATGAACCCACTTACAAGAAAAACAGCTGATTTAGATAATTTCAAAAGCTCACTTTGGATGTTTATGCTATTTGTTATAACAGAACTTATTGCAATGTTAATTTATTCGATGCTTCAATCTAAAGTTTCGGCCGATTCTACTAATCGAATGCGTATTGGTGTATTTGCCAAAATGCAAAGAATGACAATTAAGTATTTTGATACCCATCAAGATGGAAAAATTTTATCATTATTCACATCAGATTTAGATAATATTTTTAATGCTATGAATCAAGGAATATTCCAGTTGTTTGCAAATAGCTTTACCTTTATTGGGGTCATAATAATGATGTTTCATCAAAATGTGAAATTAGCATTAGTAACTGTTGCATTATCGCCTATCGTGATTGTAGTGATTATATTTATAATTTCAAAAGCGCGTAAATATGTTGATTCCCAGCAAGAAGATATTTCATCTTTAAATGGATATATTAATGAACAAATTAATGGTGAAAAAATAATTATTATTAATGGGTTGCAAGAAGAATCAATTAAAGGTTTTAAAGAAAAAAACGAACAAGTAAGAAAATCTACTTTTAAAGGTACATTTTATTCAAGTTTACTATTCCCGATTTTGCAAGGATTTTCTTTATTGAATCTAGCAATTGTTATTTTCGCCGGTTCATGGATTATCATCAATGATGATATTAATAAAGCAGTTGGATTAGGTTTAATTGCTATGTTTGTTCAATTTTCACAACAATTTTTTCAACCAATAATTCAAACAGCCGATTCATTTAATATGCTTCAATTAGCTTTAACTGGCGCTACTCGTTTAAGAAATATACATGAGCAACCAGAGGAAGACAAGGTTGAACAAGGAAAAAATATTTCTGATTTAAATGTTGGTGTTAAGTTACAGAAAGTGGCCTTTTCTTATAATCATGGTAAAGAAATTTTACATGGAATTGATATTGATGTGCAAAAAGGAAAAATGGTTGCTTTAGTTGGACCAACTGGATCTGGAAAAACAACAGTAATGAATTTATTGAATCGTTTTTATGATGTTGATTCAGGTAGCGTTTTGATTGGCGATGATAATGTAAAAGACTTAAATTTAAATAATTTAAGAGATCATGTTGGCATTGTTTTACAGGAGTCGCTACTCTTTAGTGGCAGCATTGCAGATAATATTAAATTTGGGAAACCTGAAGCAAGTAATAAAGAAATAATTTCTGCAGCCAAGCAAGCAAATATTCATGACTATATTATGAGCTTACCCGAGAAATATGAAACCAAAGTTAGTGATGAAAATTCGGTTTTTTCTACTGGACAAAAGCAATTAATTTCAATTGCTCGAACCGTGTTAACTAATCCAGCTTTTTTGATTTTAGATGAAGCAACTTCTAATGTCGATACGGTTACAGAAGCAAATATTCAAAAAGCAATGGACAATGTTATAAAGGGCAGAACAAGTTTTGTAATTGCACATCGATTAAAGACCATTTTAAATGCTGACAAAATTGTAGTATTAAAAGATGGAAAAGTTATTGAAGAAGGTACGCATGAAGTTTTGCTAAAAGAAAATGGATTTTATGCAGAACTTTATCATAATCAAATGGTTTTCGAATAAGATGGAGTAAAATAACAAACATGAGAATAAACAAATTAAACAAGATTTTATATATTTTATTAACATTCTTTTTTTGGATATTTAGGCGTGCATAGATACATGAGGGGTCAAATTGGAATCGGTATTCTATATACCCTAACATTTGGCTTATTAGGGATAGGCTCATTAGTGGATTTTATAATTAGTTTGGTCAAAATAAATGCCCCTTATTCTAGCGATGAAGAAAGCTTTTTCTTCAATACACGCGGAAAGTGGCTCGATAAAGATGAATATAATGCATATTCTGAAAGTCGTAAAAAAGATTAGAAAGTTAAATACCTGTTTCTTAAGAGAAACAAAGCAAGTTTATAAATCAATTGTTTTTGGTGTTATTATTTACTTAAATAATTGAAAGGATATAGAATACCATGAATACACTATTAGATTTTAAGCAATATGGTGATAAAAATGGATATAAAAATGATCCGCAACCACCAAAATAATGTTTTCTAAAAAATGCGCAATTTCTGCGCTTTTTTATTATTATGTAAATGAAAGAACAGTAATCTTCAATGTATAAATATTTATTTAAAACTAAAAATCAATTTACAATACTGATAGTATTAACAGTAATTTTTTCATTTTTGAATGTAAGTTATTCTCAAATTTTAAAATTGGTAACACTATTTGCAACTAATAAAATTAATATTAGTTTTTTTAGTGTAATTATAATTACAATATTATATTTAGCGGTAAGTTTGTTTTTTTCCTATTATACAGCCTTCTTTAAAAGCAGATATCAATTTCGTATATCTGAACAAATAAAAAACGATATCTTTAAAAAAACAAATCATATTTCTTCTCATGAACTAAATGATGCCAATTTACTTTCAAAAATATTAAATCAAGTGGATATATTGAGAACTGATTACTTTATGAATATCATGTTCGTTTTGATGCTCATAACGGATCTATTTTTTGCTTTATTCTTCGCAATTAGAATTAATCCATGGATGACATTAATAATAATTTTGTTGTCAATACCTGGAATTTTGTTACCAATTGTTACTAAAAATAAATTAAAAAATCTTAGGCAGCCTGTATTAAATAAATTAGATTTTTTTACTAAAACTACTGCTAATTTTTTGGATGGTTTAGATGATATAAAAAGATTTATGGCTTTTGGACCATTCTATAAACATTTTCAAAAAAATAATAATGATCTTACAATTGCACAAATTAATGAAAATAAAGTAACCAGATTCATAGGTGCAGTAACGAGAACCTTTAGCAATTTGATTTATTTAGGAACATGGGTGTTTGGATCATTTTTTGTTTCAAAAAAAATTATTACCTTACCCGATTTAATTGCTTTTTCTCAATTAAGTATTTATATAACTTATCCGCTAAATGAAGCTTCTGATACGATGAGCGAACTCATAGGAAGTTTAAGGGTTAGTGAGGAAGTATCTACTTTTTTAAACCTAAAAGAATTAAAAGATAGTAAAACCAAATTAAAAAATAACCTTGTCTTTTTTGAGAATGTGGATTTAAAGTTAGACAATAAGGTTATTTTAGATGATGCAAATTTGGAATTAGACTTATCTAAGAAAAATATTTTAGTTGGAGCATCTGGTGCAGGAAAAACTACAATTACTAAATTAATTTCTCATCAAATAAAACAAAATAGTGGTGAAATCATAGTTTTTGGTAATGATAGTAATATAATTACCGATCATTTCATTAATCATCATATTGGTCAATTAACCCAAAAACAATATTTTTTTGATGGTACTTTAGAAGAAAATATTAATTTTTATTCTAAGGAAATTTCTAGTGAAAAGATAACAGATGTAATGCAAAAATTAGGTCTTGGTAAGCTATTGTCTGATAAGCAAGGCTTACAGCAAGAAATCGATGCTAAAAATATTAAATTTTCAGGTGGGGAACAAGTTAGAATTGGATTGGCTAGATTATTAGTTAGAGATTATAAATATTTATTCATAGATGAAGTATCTTCAGGGCTAGATCCGAAAACAACCTCAGAGATCGAAAAGATATTATTGAACCTTAATATTGGTTATATTTATATAACACATAAAATTAATTTGAATTTTCTTAATCAAAATGATCAGGTTTTTATTTTAACTGATAAAAAGATTGTTCAAGGAAGCTCTAAAAATCGTAATATTAAATTAAAATTACAAGAATTAGGATTTAATCTAAAAAAATAATTTTTTTATTTAATAATAGGTAATGGTATTAAACATCTGTTACAATTAGCTTGTTGGCAATAATTAGAAAATATTTTAATGTATGTAATTTTTTATTATTTATATTATTGCATTAATAAATTCTACATTGTATCAATAAAATAAAATGGAAAACTTAATATGATCATCTACGTAATTTTATAGCACTTGAGATGTTGAGTTAAGTCTTTATTTTTTAAAACTATAGTATTAAATTGGTGGGAATATGAAAAATGCAATTGTTTCTTATTACGGTAGAGCATTACCTGTTATAAAGTTTTATGGAATGATAATTTTATCTCTTGTTTTAGCTTTAATGTTAAGTTTTTTTATAAAAACAATAAATTTTGTAGCTTTAATTCCAATAGTAATTCTTTCCACAATTTTGAATACAAATAAAGATTTTGATAAAGTTGCCGAAATTGATAAATTTAAGTTTTTTAGATTTAACCCTTATCGACGTATGAAATTAAAATTTTTAATCTATTTAATGGGAAATAAATTCTTTTTTCTTGGACTATTTTTTCAACTAATTAATATAGTTTGGCTATATCAAGTACAGTTAAGCTTATCGCTTGTTATTATCGAGTTCTTAATTTTATTTAGTAATTTTGCAGATAGTAAATTATCTGAAGAAATAGGTGAGATCCATTTAATTATTATCATAATAATGATTACTCTTAAAATGGATAATTTTTTAATAGTAACTGCAAATGCTGTTTTTTGCACATTAATAACGTTAGCGCTATTTTTTAAACATGATCAAACAAAAACTTCAAAAAGTAGTATCTTAAGCAAAAACATTCGTTTAAATTTAGCTAAAATAAGCCTCCCAATCCGTGTCTTAGTAATGAATTGGAAATATATTTTATTCTTATTATTTTCTTTTATTACTTCAATAGTTGTAGCTTATAAGTGGCCAAATGTTTCGTATTCGTCATCATTTATTATCTTATTTATGTTAATAACACTTTATGAAATTATTCAAGATATAAATATCGAAAACCAAACTATTAGTTATACTAAAATGAGATTTTATAAATTACAGGGAATTAAATTAAATCGAAGATTGTTTTTAAGTAAATATCTATTGCTTGCCACTATAACGTTATTTTTGTTGGCGATATTCTCAGTATTATTTAAACAACTACCTATTATCTCGTTTATTTTACTTTTTGTAATATTACTGTGGTATTTAGTTTTTGAAGAAAGAGCTGTTCGAAAAAAAATGCAAGTTAGTTTCAGGTTAAATATAATTCGAAGTTGGTTACCATCGATTTTAATTAGTCTTGGAGCATCACTTCCTTATTTATCTAAATTAGCTCAACATTTTCGATGAATTAAAGTATGAAAATCACATTAAAAAATTATATTGTATATTCGTTGTTGATGACAGTATTTTTTACAATTTGCATAGTAATTTTTAAAGGTTTTAAAGTTACAAGAATAGACTCATCATCACAAAGCACGATTTTAATTATTATGCATAATTTCACACTATTTGTAAAATGGCAAATTTTCTTTTGGCTGAGCCCACTTTTTTGGGTCATGGATAATTTTATTT
>JAITDY010000059.1 GCA_031282325.1 Lactobacillaceae bacterium
TAAGCCGTAAAAATTCCGCTTGGACCACCTCCAATTATCACTAAATCATACATAATAACTATTATATTATTTAATCAATAAATTAAGAATAAATAGCAGAGCAGAAGGAATTATAAATATAATCTTTTTTATTTTTAGTTCCTTAGATAAAACCAAAACATTAAAAACAACAACGTAGCTAACGAGGAAAAAAATCGTAAAGATAACAAAATATCTCAATTTAAATTGGCTAAACAGCTTTTTGTTGCCCAACAAACCATTTCTGAGTGGGAGAATAATTCACATTATCCAGATTTCGTAGAAATAAAGAGAGTATTTAAAATATTAAAAATCAGTCTATCTAAACTAGATGACTGATTTTTTATTTTACTTTTAAATTGTTTGGAACTTTTAATTTAATCGGGGTGTTTTCAACAATAAATTCTTCGAGTAACTCAATAATATCTTTGGGATTTTCTTCTATAATTTTTTTAGAATTGTACATTGAATAATTGCCAGTCCCGCCACTTCGATAACTAGATAGAGCAACTTTGTATTTCTTATCTGGTGCTATAGAATGTCCATTAAAACTAGCTTTAACTACCCTTGATCCTATTGGATTTTCAATTTTTAATTCATAATCAATTCCTGAATAAATATCATAATTATAAAGTTGTTTCTTGGGTTCTAAAAATTTTTTGTTTACAGTTATTTTTCCATTTTCAATAACAAAAAAACTAGCCGATTGTTCAAGAGCAGCTAATAACTCCGCACCACTTACTAATTCTGCAACCGCTGTATTTGGATATAAGTAATTTACTACTAAATCTCGTCTTGTAATTTCTTTTTTAAATCCAGGTAAATCATCGTTAAATATAGCATTAGCACTTATTGAAGCATTTACAGCTTTACCTTGAACTTTATTAACCAAATCAATAATTGGATGGCTCTCTTTTCTTGCTTTAAAATGATTGATAAACAAATAATCCTTATCAAATTCTCCTATTTTTGTATCTAAATACTCATTTAGTCCAGTTTGAATTTTTTCAATGCTTTTAATCATTTTTAAATTTGGACTAAAATCTTTAGTTAAAATAAGTTTAGCTTGAGCCTCTTTAGAATTTATATCTATAGATATAACACCTATTTCTTCGGCTTTTTGCCCCGGCTGAGTTACTGGAACATCTCCAAATGGTGTATTAATTAGTTGAGCAATATGTCTATGTTGGTGTCCGGTTACTAGAGCATCAATCCCGGGAACGCTATTAATCAGTTCATAACCTCTATTTTCACCAGTAATAACTTCAGTTGCTTCACCCGTATTTGAATCATATTCTAATCCAGCATGATACATTACTATTACAAAATCGGATTGTTCTCTAACGATTGGAACTAATTTTTTAGCTATTTCCACAGGATTTTGAAATTCCATATTAGAAACATTACTTTCCTTTTCCCAATGCGGAATATATTCAGTAGTTAATCCAATAAAGCCTACTTTAACGCCTTTACGCTCAATTATTTTATAAGAATTTTCATAAAAATTATTTCCGTTTTTATGAATATTGGCTGTAAGAATATTATTAGATTCTGGAATTGCTAATTTCGTATATTCAGATCCGTAATTAAACTCATGATTACCCAGGGTTCTAATATCGTATTGCATTTGGTTAGCTAATTCTTCATAAACACCAACAAATTCTCTATGATCTCTTGCAATGTAATTAGTCATCGGCGATCCTTGTATGAAATCACCATTATCTACTGTAAAAATAACATCATCTGGATGTGCATTTTTAAATTCTTCAATGGCTGTTTTTGCGCGTGAAAGTCCAAACGGAGCTTGATTATTTCCTACGAAATTAGTTGGCAAGATCCAACCATGTGTATCACTAGTGGATAAAATATATATTTTCATAATTTTAAATATAACGCAAAAACGAAAAGATAGTTTGATACTTATAACTATTCGTTTTCTAAATCAATACTAGTATATTTTAAATATTTCGATTCCATATCTTGATGGGTTACGAAAATTATAATTCCTCCATTTATAGCGCTTTTTGTCAAAATATTAGAAATAACTTTTATTCCATTATCATCAATTCCAGAAAATAACTCGTCTAATAATAAAATTTTAAAACCTCGTAAATAAGAAAGAAAAAACATTAGTTTTTTTTGCGTTCCTAATGACAAATCGCTAACGTAATAATTTAAAAAAAGATCAATCTTTAATTTTTTTAATATAATCATCTTGTTTAATAATTCATTATCATCTATTTCATATGCAGATTGAATAAAACGTATGTGATCATCCATACTAAGATTTTCATCTAATCGTAACGAATTTGAAAGATAATCTATCTCACTCAATTTTTCATCTCTAAATATTTTTCCGCCAGACACAATTAGGTTCCCATAAATTAATTTAAGAAGCGTTGTTTTGCCCACACCATTGCCTCCAATAATGCGGTATATCCGTCCATTACTAAAAGAGTAATTTATATTTTCAAAAATGTAATTATTTACATATGAAAATGACACATTTTGAAAGTTAATCATAATAATGTATACCTCCTAATTAAATCTCTTGTCCATTTTTTCTTTCGATATTTCAACAATGAAAATACTAGTATTAACAAAATTAATATTTCCAAAAAATTTATATCCATCAATAATGTGCTTTTAATGCTTAGTGTTATAAAAAGAATTTCCGGAATTGCAATTATTGGGATAATTATATAAACTATTCCTTCTATCAAACTACGAAAATTAGAAACTCTTTTCTGTTTATAAATATTATATATATCTGATTTTTGAAAAATTTTTGCTAAAAAACCCGATTCTTGTGAAATTATTGCCCAAATTCCCGTAATCAAAAAGAATTTTAAAATAATTAAAATACCATTTAAATCTTGTCTATGAATCAACCAAATAAGAGAAACTATTACACTATCAGTCCACAAAAACTTCAACATTGAACTATTCATTTTGATTTGAAAAATGTTAAAAGAATCTTCCAATAATGGAAACAAATGGAATTTAGTTGCATATTCATATTCATCAGGATTGCTTTTTAACAATGTTTCTGCTAATAAAATATTAGGGTATGATGATAACACTATTAGTACAAAATAATCTGTAAAGATACTTGTTGATTGGATCAATACGCCAATCAAAAAACTTAAAACAATAAAAAATAGAATTCCATTTAAATAAAATATATTTACAATTTTTTTTGTTTTTATATTTACACTAAATATATTTGTTCTACTTATTTTGGAAATATTAAATATAAAAATTATAAAAATAAATATAAAAACAATTTCGCTTTTAAAATTATTTGTTCTTTGTATAAAAGAATCTGGATAAATTTGCCCATATATATTTTTTAAATAAATCAATATTGGATTTGCAACGATTAAACCTGCCCCGAGACTAAATATAAAAATGCATATATTTCGTATTTTTATAAATTTAGGATTAATTTTAAATTTATAAAGAATTAAAAAGATTAAAAATATTAAACTAATAACTCCAATAGCAAAATGGATGTAAAAAAAGCTATCGCGGCCCATAAACACTAAAATATATGAAATAAAAATAATAAAAATATTTACTAAACTTGGCAAGTTATATCCAATTTTAATATTTATATCAGATTTTTTAGATCTTTCTATATAATAAATTAAAGGGTGATCTTCCAAAGTTTTTCTATTACTAATAATTGTTGTAGCAGTAACTAGTAAATTTGTAATAATAAAAATTGAAATAACTAAAATATTAATTAAATTTTTTGGTATTTCATTTAATCCTAAAAAATTGTTAAATATATGGTAAATTTTATTTCCGTAATTATAATCACGTATTAATAAAAATATAAAGGAAAATAATATTTGTTTTAATAAAATACTAATAAACCAGATAAATAATATAAATTTTTGAGGCAAAAAAGAAAAAAATGAATACGATCTGTATTGTTCCGCTAACTTGCTTTTAGCAGATATTAATAAAATTTTATTTACCATAACAATGGCGTCACCTTTGACTCTAACAAAGCCGCAACTAATAAGAAAAATAAAATTAAAATTAGTGTGTTTGATAATTTTTTAATATTATTTGTATTTGAAAATATTTCGCTCTGTAAACCTAAACTAGCTGCCAACAATAATGCAGCTATTTCTAAAGGTCCATGCACTGATACTAACTTTAGAAAATAAAATAAATGACCACTAGTATAGATATTAGTTTCTAATATAAATCCAAAAAATGAACCATTAGCAATTAATCCTAAATAAGTTGGTAATTTAAATAGATATGTGCCTGATATCATCACTAAAGACACAATAATATTATTAATCAATATATGAAAAAAAATTGGTGGTTTTGCTTCTGCTTTTAAAACAATTGGCATATTTGTGGGTGCATGGTTAACCAATAAAAGGAGATATGAAAACATAGCCCCAATTATTGATCCAAGTAGAAAAACTAAAAAAGATCTCTTTATTGCTTTTTTATCTAATAAAAAATATTTATTAAAATAATCAGATAAAATTGAAAAAATATAGTTAACTCTTTGCATTAAATTCATTAAGCAGCAATTATTATTTTTTTAATTCCTGTTTCAAACGCTTTTTTTACAATATACGCAATTAATCCTCCACCACCAAGTAAAGCTATAATCGATGCGGCACCCATTCCAGCATTTATATACGATTCCACTATTTTACGTGTTGAAATAGACATTGGAATAGCTGCGGTAAGATTTGAAATTCTTGATAGATTCATAATTGAAGAAACAATCAATAAATAAGTAATTTTTTTCATATTTTAGCTCCTTTTCTGTGGAATACTTACTTCTTCCTACATGGTTAATTATATATAACAAATAGACAATTTTTTACTGATTATTTCGGTATTTTATCATTATTGTTATATGCTATAATATAAAAATATTATGTCTGGGTTTGGTGAATTAATAAAAAATTATAGGATCGATAATCATTATTCTCAATCATCGTTAGCCAATAAATTATTTATTAGTCAGCAAACGTTGTCGGATTGGGAAAATAAAAATCATCATCCTAATTTTCTTGAAATGCAAAGAATATTAAAAATATTAAAAATTAATATCTCCGAATTAGACAATTAATTTAATTTATTTTTGAATTCAATATTAGAAATATTGGGAAGTTTCAAACATATAATATGTAGAAAATTTTAAATTAATTAATAAAAAAAGCCTTTCGGCTTTTATTTTTTTAAACGATTCTTTTTCTTAACTGGCCAGAAATGAAATCAATAGCTGTAACCATTAATACAATTCCAATCATAATTATGCCAAGGCGTGACCAGTTTCTAGTGGATATCGCAAAAATCAAATTTTGTCCGATACCACCTGCACCAACCATTCCTAAAATAGAGGCTGAACGAACTGCAATTTCAAATCTGTACAAAGCAGCATTTAAAAAACTGGGCAATACTTCTGGAAAAGTTGCAAAAGTTAGAATTTCAATATCATCCCCGCCAGCCGCTGTTAAGGCTTCATTGGGTCCTTTTTCTAGATTTTCAATAGCTTCGCTATAAAGTTTTCCAAGCATCCCAATAGAATGAACCGCTAAGGCAAGTACACCGGCAAATGATCCGGGACCAACAGCCTTAACGAACATAAGAGCCAATATTATTTCTGGAAAAACTCTAATAATAGTAAGCACAAATTTTCCAAAATATGATTTTGTATCAAAGACTGATTTTTTCATTAATCGATTGATTAATGAATCAAATAAAATCAATATAGCTTCTATAATAAATAGCCATAGCCAAAACTTAGGCCATTGCTGAAACTTACCACCATTAGTAAAGAATGATATTAAAATTGCAAAAACAAAGAAAATTGCTGAATATCCTAAAATTTTTAATTTAAGTGAAAAATTACTTTTATCCTTATCTGAACGAGCTGCCAAAAAAGCAAATGGTATAGCTAATATAGATGAAAGAATCGTGCCTAAAAAAGCAATTGCTAAAGTTTGCATAATTTGGGCTAACAAATCCTCCCCATCACTAGTTAAATATTGTTCTGGTATTTTAGCGTCAAACATCGAATTTAAAAAACGATTTAGCGGTGAAGATACAAATTCCCATTCAGGATGAGTAAAACCTTCTAATACAGCACTAGCAATTTGCTTTGCCATCGGCTGTAAACCATGAAAATTAATTCCAGCAAATGCCCAAATATAAATAACTATAAGTAAAACAATTAGAAATATGTTTTTTAATCGACTAATAAAACTTTTTTTAGGTGGAATCATGTCAACTTGCTCCTTACATAATTACTTAAGAATTCAATTAAAACAACTATTACCAAGATTGCTAAAATAATAACTCCTGCTTGGTCATACCTAAACATTTTAATTACTGTTTGTAAAAGCATTCCAATTCCGCCAGCTCCAACATAGCCAATAACCGTCGATGATCTTATATTTACTTCAAACGTATACAAAAAATTACTTAAAAAAGTATTTAAAACTTGAGGAAAAATAGCAAAAGCAATAACTTGAACTTTATTAGCTCCGGCCGTTTCAAGAGCATCAATTGGCCCTTTATCAATTGTTTCAATTGCTTCATAAAGTAATTTTGCCATTTGTCCAAAACTAAATATTATTAATGTTAAAATTCCAGCAAATGGGCCGAAACCAAATATGGCAACAAAAACAGCAGCTAGCAATAAGTCAGGTAGTGTTCTAATTAAATTAGAAATAAATCTAGTAATAGAACGAACTACCGCTGGTTTTGTAACGTTACTTGCCGAAAGCATAGCAACAGGTACTGCAATAACTGATCCAACCAAAGTTCCAACTAACGCCATTCTAATAGTTTCTAATAGTGGTTCCCAAATTCTAGGAAAAAAACTCCAATCTGGTTTCATCATTTTACCTAGGATTACACCAAATTGTTGAATTGAATCACCTTGAAAAAAAGCTAGCAAATCTGATTCTGTGATATTAGAAGAAATTAACAATAAAAAAACAATTAAAATTAACCAAAAAACAAATTTAAGATGGTATTTTTGTGCAAACGTCCTCGATGGTAGTGTGTTCATACTAGCTCACAAGTTCCTTTTTTGTTTTATTGCTTTTTGATGTTTTTTCTTTTTCTAATCTTCCATAGACTTGATCAAAATCCTTTTTAGTAACTTTTTCTACTGGTTTGTCAAAAACTAATTCAGCAGCAGCAAGACCAATAATTCTCGTAGCGTATTTTAACGCAAGTTCTTCACTATGCAAATTAGCAACAATTGTGATTCCTTCTTCTTGATTTAATTTAAGTAAATCATCCATAACAACAACCGATGTGGCAGGATCTAATGAAGCGGTTGGTTCATCTGCAAGCATTATTTTAGGTTCCTGCATTAAAGCTCTAGCAATCGCTACTCGTTGTTGTTGCCCGCCAGATAAAGCATCTGCACGATCGTAGTATTTATCTGCTAAATTTACTCTTTGTAATACATTTACAGAACGTTCTTTATCTTCTTTGCTCCATAATCCTAATGTAGAAAAAAGAGAATTATAGTATCCCACTCGGCCAGATAAAATATTTCTTTTAACTGAAGAACGTTTTACTAAATTAAAACTTTGGAAAATCATTGCAATTTCTCGACGAATTTCGCGTAATTTTTTACCTTTAGATTTCGTAATTGATTCACCATTGACGATGATTTCACCATCACTAATTTCATTTAGACGATTTAGGGCTCTTAACAACGTTGATTTTCCTGCTCCAGATAATCCAACAATTACTAAAAACTCGCCTCTCTTTACATTGAGATTTATGTCTTTAAGCCCAACAACTCCATTGGCATAAATTTTGCTGACATTTTTAACTTCAATAATAGAATCTAACATTCAAAAATTTCCCCATTTTATTATGTAAAAACCACCTGATTTTAAGTGGTTTTATATTACTATATCAAATTTATAATTTTAGCTATTTTTAGAAACAAATTTAGTTGCTTCTCTTACAACATCAAAGTTTGAATCTTTACCTTTTTTAAATCCATCAATTGAATAAAGATCATGAATTAAGGTTTTACCTTCCTTAGACTTTGAAATGTTTAGAAGTGCATCTGTGATTTGTGTCCTAAGTTTTTTAGTTAAGCCTTTACGAGCAGTAACTGTATCATTTGGAATTTTTCCAGTCAATGCAAGAACTTTAGTATCTTTAAAAATATCAGGTATATCCTTAGAAACAATGTTACGTGCGTCTTGGAAGACGAAAGCTGCATCAGCTTGCTTGTTTTCAACCGCTAGAACGCCTTGGTCGTGACCTTTTACAGTTTGCAAGGTTGCGTCTTTAGTAACATCAATACCTTTTTTAGAATTTAACCAGTAAACCGGGAAAATGTATCCAGAAGAAGAAGAAACATCTTGTGTAGCAATTGTCTTACCTTTTAAATCAGCAAGAGTTTTAATATCCGAATCAGCTCTTACTAAAATTTCTGATTTATACCAATTAACTAATTTGTCAGTTGGTTTTCCATCTTCCTTATTAACGCTATAACGAGCTGATTGTAGTAACAATTTAGCACCGTATTGCTTATGAGCTTCTACGTATGCATCAGGTGGTAAAAATCCAGCATCTAATTGCTTAGACCCAATTGCTTCAACAATAGCATTGTAATCAGTTGAAACAACAACTTTAACAGTGCGTCCTAATTTTTTAGTAAGTAATTTAGCTAATGGCTTTGCACGCGCTTCCATAGTATCGGCACTATTTGATGGTACAAATCCAATAGTTAGTGTTTTATCTGCAGCTGATGTTGAAACATCAGACAATGCGGTAAAAGCAGCACTTGTAGTTCCTGCTAAAGTTAGAGCAACTGCCGCTCCTGCTACAAATTTCTTCATGATAAAATTTATCCCCCATTTTTTAAGTCCATTTAAGACTAAAAAGATATTAACATTATTTATAAAATACGGCAACATCGTTCGTATTTAATTGATTTTAATTTAATTTTTAACCATATTTTATTTTTTTCGTTCGTATTTTACACAGTTTATCCACAGTTTTTTGTGTATAACTTTTAGTTTTAGATTTTTTTGTTAATTTTTAGTATAATTATTTAAGATTTTATTAAGGAAAATAATAATATGATTGTTCGCTTACCTAATTATCTTAAGAAAGCTGGAATAATATCTAGCCTAGTGTTTTTATTAATGGTTTTTCTTGTAGCTCCGAGAATGGCTCCTATTTTAGCTGTTGATAACTCAATCGAAAATACTTTTACAAATGCTAATTTTGGTTTTGGCGATGTATTTATGAATATAGTTTCAATTATTGGATCACCAATTTTTACATTAGTAATTGGAATTTTACTTGCCGTAGCATTATTTATGTCTAATTTAAGAATTCCTGCCATTTGGGTTATTGGAACTATTATTAGTGGAAACGTTGTTGCATGGATTATCAAACATGTCATCGCCAGAGCTCGTCCATTGGGACATTTATCGGATGGTTTTTCGTTTCCATCAGGTCATTCATTTGGCACTTGGATGATTATTACTATTTTCTTTGTAATCATCCTTCCTAATTTGCCAACTAATAATTTCAAAAGAATTTCTGCTTGGATTTTAATTACTTTTGGACTTTTAGTTATGGAATCAAGATTATATTTATTAGATCATTTCTTATCAGATGTAATTGCTGGTGCTGCTTTAGGAATTTCTTGGGTGATACTTACAACTTATTTATATACAAAATTTGCTCAACTATTGAGAGATAAAATTAAAATATTCGAATATGATGAAATATAAAAACCAAACAATAATTTGTTTGGTTTTATTTTTGATTTGGAATAGTAATTTTAAAAACAGTTCCTTTAGGATGATTATTATCAATAGATATTTTGCCACCAAAAGCGTTCACTATCCACTTAGCTATTGACAGTCCCAAACCAGTTCCAGATGTTTCTTTATTACCTGATTTATCTTCACGATAAAAACGTTCGAACGCTTTCTTCTTAGTTTCTTCAGAAATTCCTCTTCCAGTATCCTTAACGGTTATTGACAGATTACCCTTTTTATCTTTATCAACATCCAATTCTATTTTATTTTTTTCATAAGTATATTTTAAGGAGTTATCCAACAATATAACTAATAATTGATGCAGACGATTCTTATCAACATTTAAAATGCCTTTAAATTCATTTTTAACAATAAATTTTTTATTTTCAATTTCTGCGATTTCTAGAAACGGTTCCGTAACTTCTTTAATAAAATCATCAATATCCAACTCGGTATTATCTAATTGCGTCATATTAGATCCCGTCTTAGCTAAAGTTAACATATTATTGGTTAATTGATTTAGTCTTCTAACTTCAGATAAAGTTATTACTACATCGTCAGAAATATCATAAATTTTTTCATTAGGATTTCTCAATAAATTTTCCATTTTATTTTGAATGATTGATAATGGTGTTCTAAGCTCGTGGGCAGCATTATTAACGAAATCTTGTTGCTCGTCCCAAGCATTTACAATTGGTTGCATTTGTTTCTTTGTGACGATATATGAAATTAAGAACGATAACAGGCCTCCAATCAAAAGCGTGATAAATAGGACATTTTTAAATAATTCCATATTTGATTTTTCTAAATCGAAATTATATAAAATGGCTGCATATTGAGCAGCACCCAGTTGTGTTTCGATAGGATGATTTAAAATAAGAAATCTAATTCGATAAAAATTTTTACCAATATTAATAGTTTGAATACTTTTGTTATTTGCTGATATTTTTTTAAAATTTAATTTATCGTAATTTAAACTTCTACTTCCCAATGTATTGTAATTTAATATTTCTTTTTCTTTTGAAAATAGAATAGTATCCAAATTAGCTTTTGAAAATTCATTAATATCCCTTGTGGCTGTTTTAGAATTAGTTGATTGACTTTCAACACTGTTTTGCTGATCAAATATTCTTTTTTGTTGTAATTCTTCATCTGTAATCCAAAACGGAATTCCCCTCAAAAAAGATACTTGGTTATTGATAATCCTATTTGAATTTTTTTGAACCGAGTTACTATAAAAGAAAAAAATAAAGAAACCAGCCATTAAAAAAATAAATATAAAGCCTATAACTTCTAAAAAAAATAATTTTAAAAATTGTTTTTTATTAACTAGTATTTTATTCATCTTCTAACACAAATCCAACATTTCTTAAAGTTTTAATTAAATCTCCTTTACCTAATATTTCTAATTTCCTTCTTAAATTATTTAAATAGATATTAACAACATTTGTTGTGGTATTGGAATCTAATCCCCAGATACGATCAAATATTTGATCTTTGGTAATTATGATATTTTTATTTTTAGCAAAATAAACCAAAATATCATATTCTTTACCAACAAGTTTTATATTTTTATTACCAATACTAATCTTTCGATTTTCAAGATTAATAATCATATCATCACCGATTTTAATTTCGTTTTCTTCTGTATCGATGCCACTTCTTCTTAACAAAGCGCGAACTCTTGCAATCAGCTCTTCCCTGTGAAATGGTTTAGTTAAATAGTCATCAGCTCCAACATTCAATCCTTCCACCTTGTCGTCTAGGGAATCCTTGGCTGTTAGAATCAAAACCGGGGTTTCCACGCCTTCATTTCTAATTGATTTAATTACTTCTAAGCCATTCATTTCCGGCAACATTAAATCAGAAATTATTAAATCATATGGTGCTTCTATGGCTTCATATTCTCCATCCGGTCCATTAAAAACTTGCTTTACCCTACCAACTTCAATTAGCATTGAGGCAATATCGTCACTGAGAATTTTGTCGTCTTCAATTAATAAGATTTTTACTGCGTCTTTAGTCATATATATCATTTTAAAATATATCCTTTTATTAAAAAACTCGCTCTTAGAAATCGGGGGGGCATAATTGAGTTTTTAAAATTCTATAAAATCATTTTCGCATTACAAATATCTCATTTGAACATTAAATTAAAGATAAAAATAATTAAAATGAAAATTAAATTTATATAATTATTATGTAAATCTATTTTAAGAGGTAATGAAGTGAAATATAATTTTTTTAAAAGTCATAATTTTATGAACCGTGAACTTAGTTGGTTATCATTTAACGACAGAATAATTAAACTTGTAAAAGATCCCTCGCAACCTTTATTAGAACGGGCTAATTTCTTAAGTATCACTCAAAATAATTTAGATGAATGGTATGAAGTTAGAGTTGCTAGCTTAATTCATGATATTCAATCGGGCAGTAACGAAGAGGATCCTTCTGGTCTTACTGCAGCAGAACAATTAAAAGTTGTTCGCAAAGCAGTAAAATCTCAATTAAAAGAACAATATAAAGTTTATACTAAATCACTGCTACCTGATTTAAATAAATATGACATTAATATTGTTAATTATGTTGATTTAAATAATAAGCAACTTATTGATATTAAAAAACAAGTAATAAAAATTTATAAACAAGGTTTAATTGATATAAGTATCATAAAAAAGGATGAGGGTTGGCCAAAACTTGCAAGCAAAACTATAAACATAATTGCAACTACATCTATTGATAACACTTTTGGTAATATTCAAATTTCTGAAAATGCACCACAATTGTTGCGAGTTACTTCTAGTAATCTTTTTGTGAGAACTGTTGATGCAATTCGTGAAAATGCTCAACTATTATTTAAAAAACTAGAAGTAGTTGAAAAGGCATTTGAATACCGCATTATCAGAGACGCTTATATGCCAGATTTACCAGTAAATTCATCTGACGTTATCGCTGACGAAAAAAATCTTTTGGCCTCTAGGTCTTTTGCTGAAATTATTCATCTATCTATTAATAAAAATACTCCTAATTTCTTAAAAAATAAATTATCTGAGCTATTATATGTAAATCCAAATAATATTTTTAAAGTTCAAGGACCTTTAGATTTTAGTTTTGTAAGCGAATTAAAAGTATCATTATTGAAAAATAAAAAAATAGACGTGTCTTCGTTACAATATGTTCCTAGGGAACCACATCATTTTAAAGAGTTAGAAAATAAAAATATTTTTGATAATATTGAAAAACATGATTACTTATTGCATCACCCATATGATAGTTTTGATCCGGTCGTAAATTTCTTCCAAGCTGCTGCTAATGATAAGAAAGTTAGCGAGATTTGGCTATCATTATATCGAGCAAGTAAAAAATCACCAATTATTGATGCTTTGAAATTAGCTGCTAAAAAGGGTAAAAAAGTAAATGCATTAATTGAAATTAAGGCAAGATTCGATGAAGAAAATAATTTAAAAATCGTTAACGAATTACGTTCAGCAGGCGTTAATGTTTCAACATCATTTGCAGATTATAAGGTTCATTCTAAAATGGCGATGGTTGTTCGAAATGAAAAAAAATATGTTCATCTTTCAACTGGAAATTATAATGAAAAGTCTGCCCACTTTTATACCGATTTCGGTATTTTTACTTCTAACATCGACATCACTAACGATATATCAAATATTTTTAATTATGTAATTACTCAAAAAAATCAACCTAAAACTTTAAAACAAATCCAAATGGCTCCAACGATGATTCGACCTCGTTTAACTAAGGAAATCAAAAGATTAACTGATTTAGCTCAAGCAGGTTCAACGCCTGAGATTTGGATAAAAGTAAATTCTTTATCAGATAAAAAATTAATTGATGAGCTTTATATTGCAAGTAACTCTGGCGTCCATATACACTTACTTGTAAGGGGGATCGCAACTGCAAAAGTAGATAGTAATCGTTTGGGCAAAAATATTCAAATTCATTCTATAGTTGGACGGCTTCTTGAACATTCTAGGATTTATCTTTTTAAAGAAGATAATCAACACTTTAATGTTTATATTTCATCTGCTGATGTTATGCCAAGAAATTATGATCGTCGTGTTGAACTTTTAATCCCAGTATTAAATAAAGATAATAAGCAAAAGCTATATGATTTATTTAATAAAATGTGGCATGACCGAGCTCAAACTTTTGCAAAAAAGAAAAGTGGAAAATATATTAAACGTTCTGTAAAAGATCCCAAGGTGTTACCAATTCAAGAAGCGCTGTTAATTGAAGCAGAACAAAAGCAAGGAGGAGAATAAATAAATAAATAAATAAATAAATAGAGGGACATGAAAATATATCTACATCCAAATCGTTTTTAATCTTTACGGAAATTTTTATTTTCTATATTACGATTTCTTTATTTTACAAAGCTGCGGGCGATATTACTCTCAGGACAAAAGGTTGATCACTTAGAAAATGGTAATTATGATTTGTTTATTCGTCGAAAAGATTACTTTTATTTCATGGATGGCAGGCATGGTGATCAAAATCGATATATGAATGGAGCCACTTTGGCAAAGCAACTTAGTTTGTATAATGGCACGGTGCCTTTTAAAAAAGAACCGGAAATTACCACGTTAAATAAAATTGTGGCGTCAATTAATTTCATGGAAGAACATGACGTAACCGATCACATTGGCTTTTTGGCGTTAAAAAAAACATCTCGACAATGCTTTGAAAGAGGCTCAAATAAAAGTTGACGAACTCGATCATCGCATTATAGACTTGAATCAAGCAGCCAAATCTAGTCAATTATCAAGACGATCAACAGGAATTGATATGAGTTTTACAGAAATTCAATCAGAATTGCAGGCCGCCCAAGTGAGTCGTGAAGTATTGCGAGTCAAGTTAGAGAATACTGTGAAGGATATAGAATACTATAACGTTTTAAAAGCAGATGAGGATAGACAATCAAAAATTAAATCAGAAGATGTAGAAAAAAATAGGCTAAGGTGATAATAACAAAGTTGGTTTTATTATATTGAACTAAATTAATGTCACTGAATGATTGAAATAGAGTGCTTTTTGAATTCGGCAAATACAATATTAATATTGAAAACAAATTAGTTGCTCAAAATATTACTGTAGTCGAGCATGAAAAAAGATAAATAACATTAACAAAAAAAAGGACAACATATCTAGTAAAATGTGTTGTCCTTTTTTTTGTTAAATAGATTAAGTGATTATTTGTGAAGTTCATTATATTCATTGCCCCATGTCACCATGCTATTGACAATTGGGAGTAATGTTTTACCAAAATTAGTTAGTGAGTATTCTGTCTTAATTGGCACAGTCTCATAGATTTTCTTACTGATGACATTGTCTGTCACCAATTCGGATAATTGACGTGCCAGCATTCTTCTAGAAACATAAGGCAATTTCCTTTGTAAATCGGAAAAACGTAATGTTTGTGTCGATAAGTGATATAAAATAACCGACTTCCATTTTCCATCAATAAACTGCAATGTTGTTTGCACAGGACAACCTGGTGCACAATCAAATTTTGTAATCATCCTAATAACACCCCTTACTATAATATAACTTTAGACGTTATATTTTTAATTAGCAATGGGACATTTTTGTCACTAGGGACAAAAAAGACACGTCTTCCAAAAATTAATTAAAGGATTATCATTGTTTGTGGAGGTGCAATGATGGCAAATGAAACAAAAATGGAAGCTATTGGATTTCAAGAGCACTTACCAATTTCAAGTGCGAATAGTTTTCAAAAATATACTGTGCCTGTTCCAAAAATTGGTAGCCATGATCTATTAGTTCGTGTTAATGGTGTTTCCGTCAATCCTGTTGACACATTTGTGCGTGGCGGTGGTAGAAGAGGCATGCTAAAGCAACCTAAAATTATTGGATGGGATGCGGTTGGCATTGTCGAAGAAATTGGTGCGGAAGTCACTCTATTTAATAAAGGTGACCGCGTTTATTATGCGGGCGAATTTAATCGCCAAGGATCAGATGCACAATATCAGGCAGTTGACGAACGAATTGTCGGACACGCACCAAAGAACTTAGATGATTCTGATGCAGCGGGAATCCCACTAACCGCCCTAACTGCTTATGAATCATTGTTTGAACAACTGCCGATCAGCTTGACGGATAAGGCCAAAAATACAGATAAAACAATTTTGATTATTAACGGCGCTGGTGGTGTTGGGTCATTGGCAGTGCAAATGGCACACTATGCTGGGCTTAAAGTCATTGCCACAGCTTCTCGACCAGACACAGAGGCTTGGGTAAGAAAAATGGGTGCAGACGAAGTGGTCAATCATCGTAACGACTTGGTTAAAGAAGTACATGGACTGGGCATTAAATTTGTCGACTACATTTTAAATTTAAAAGATTTAGATGGTCACTGGACAGAAATTGCTCAGTTGATTAAGCCACAGGGGCATGTGGCGGCGACGACTGAAAACCACCATGGTATTGATTTACAACAATTAACCAAAAAGATGGTCACGTTTGCGTGGGAGTGGATGTATAGCAAAGCATATTACAAAACACCCAATATGATGACGCAGCATGAGATATTAGAGAAAGTTGCCCAGTGGCTAGATAATGGTACTTTGCAGAGCACCGTTACAAAAAAATACGAGCAGATCACCAGTCATAATTTACAGCGAGCTCATGCCGATGTTGAATCAGGCCATATGATAGGCAAAGTCACACTCTATGGAGAGTGGCAATAACTATGATTAATAATGATAGATATTATCGTAGGTATGCCGTTCCAGAGTCGGATGGTTATGTTGTTATCGAAACAGGCACACTCAAACGGGCAATCTTTAATAATCAAAAAGAGCTAGTTTATCGGTTTGTGGCGAAATTAGTTGAAGAATCCGGTATGAATGATGATACCTATAGACAAGAAAGTGCTTGTCAACCAATTATTGATATCAAGTATAGTGAATTGGCCCAAGATTATGCGGAGAGAATTTTGGTAGCGCAAAAGATGTACGGGTCACCAAATTCTAACGCGATTATCGGCGAGTGGATTGATTTGTTAAAAGAAATTGCTTTAGAATCAGATATTTATCATGTTTTTAAAGCATACTTGAAATTGCTAAAGTTAGTTAATAACTATTTAGCCCTTCTTGACACAAATACAACTGGTTTTTTTAGTTCTATGAATTTTCATGGTCAATTAATTCTTGTTGGTCACATTAATCAGTGTCCTGAACTCGACTCAATTACACTAGATCATAATCAGGAACTCAAGCTACCGCGATTAAATAATAATCAATTTTTGCAACTGACGAGTCAGTGTGTTAATCAAGAACGGCACAATGGTGTTTCACTCAATTTATTAGAATATATTGCCGTCCAAATCGCGTTTGCAATGATCTTACAGCGTGGTTTTACCGAGGCCTCCATTGTTCCTTGGGGCAATCCTGGTTTCCGTACTATTCAAACACAAGCTTCAATTACTGACCCTGGACTAGGTCATATTACCGGTACTACCAGCAATATGACCTATATAAATGGTACAAATGTGCACATTGAGTATCTGGAGCGCGGTAAGGTTGAAGATCGTGAATCGGTTGAGCCGTATCGTTTACCTGATTTGGCAACAATTGGGGAAGTTAAGTTAATGACGGGGAATGATACCTCCGTGTCGTCATACGTTGGGCGACCAATGTTTGAAGACAGTTTTGACAACAGTTTCATTAAAACCGTCCACACAATGGTGGGAGTTATTTCAGCAATCTTCATGAATGGTTTGTCAGAATGCAAAATTGCAATTGAGCGTATGACAGTGACACAGTCCATTAAATTTATGAAAGCAATTGCTGCAAACACGTTGCGCGATAGTAATTTACAAGTTTTGGCGGCTGCATTCGATATTAATGTGCCAATCATTGACGATCGAGTGGAAACCATTCAGAAAATTTGGCCAAGCGCAAGTTGTTAAAGATAAGATGGCCATTGCTAGATTGGGCATTGAAATAACTAAATCAGCTTGTTTTGAAAAAGTCACCTTTGATGGGACTGCCAACAGCTACCCAAGTGTACCAATCATGGAACAATTGGGTTATCAAAATTCACTGAGCTTAGTTCACGAAGCTCATGAAAACGGACTATTAACCTATTTTTCTGCCGGCTTTAGATTTAAACATTTGCCAGATATTGTATTGACAGGAACAGATGGTATTGGTTTAGGCGGTGCACAAATATTGCGTTTTATGGATAAACGCAACGGGTATCAGGGCCCATTTAAAAAATTACATGTCACCAAGATTTTAAACATCAACAAGCAAACAGCCAATAGTGTCTTAGGTCGAGGTGCCCAATTATTAGTACAATTAGATCAAATGCATTTTGAGCAATCCCTACCGCTAGAATATGAATCAAAACGTGTGGACTTGTTTAATGCGATGTTCAAAAAAGATGAAGAAGCAGTGAAAATGATTATTAATTATTGTGATGAAATAGTTAATTTACCAATGGATTTAAATCACCCACTAGCGGAAACAGTTCATCGTATAGTAATGTATGCTGATCGTAATAAGGCCTTTCAAAATGTACCAGAGAATGAAGTAATTAAATTAGAAGAACAAATTAACCAAGCGCTAGACTGTAGCGATTATGATACCGTCAGATACTTGGTCAACCAAATAAAGAATGAGGAAATATAAAATGTCAAATCCAATGGATAATTTACAAAAAGTACAAAGTTTCAAATTAGTCTCAAACAACCTAAATGTGGAAGGTATGTTTGCAAAACAACAATACTCAGGCATGTTTGGTGTTGAAGGTGGTCAAGATGAGTCACCTGAATTATCTTGGTCTGGTGTACCAGTAGAAACAAAAAGTTTCACGTTAACTATGTATGATCCAGGTGCACCAACGCAGTCTGGTTTCTGGCACTGGGCCATGATGAATATTCCGGCGAATACACAATCATTAGTGGCTGGAGCCGGCGCTGCAAATAGTGATAAACTTCCAGAAGGCACACTATTGATGCCTAACGATGCGCGAGCAAAGCAATATATTGGTGCTGCACCAGTAAAGGGAGATGCGCCTCATCATTATTACGTGACATTGACTGCCTTGGATGTTGCTAAGTTAGACATTCCTGATGATAGCACACCTGCGTTTATGAATTTCAATATGATTGGCCATGAATTAGGTCGTGCGGTATTAGAAATCAAAGCTGAAATTAAATAGTTAAGATGAAAGTCGGTGTTTGCCGACTTTTTTAGATTATTATGGTGACAGCTCTCTTGTTAAATATGCATTTTCTATTCGGTTTAGCTATCTTAGTTTTAATGATAATTATCTATGATAAGCATAAAAAGGTATGAGTAATGGGTCTTATCAATAAAAATAATAAGGAGTGTATGGTGCCAAGCGAATATGGAATATCATATCTGTTATCTTGATGATTGGCTTGTTTCATTTATTCTAAATTGAGAAAAATAAAGGGTGTACTGGGAAAAGAATAAATTTGCTAAAAATGCCGCTAGCCAAAAGCTTTAAAACGGTAGTGGCTGTATAAATGTTGGTAACTTATGTATAGTGCACTGTTTTTGATAAATTATAGAGGTGAATAACAAAAGTGTGCCTTGAATTTATTAAAAATAATGTTTTAAAACAAAATAAAGTTGCGATAATGAGTAAAAACTCCCTATACTACAAAAGAGTAATTTGAGGTATAGGGAGTTTTTATGTTTGATAAACGGAAATTTGTGGTGCAATGCCAAAAACAAAACACTAGGGCATTCTTGAAGAAGATTGAACAGCTTGATCATCATAAAACTTCAGAAATGCTAGCCAACGGTTATCGGTATGTTAAAACAACCATGCGAACGGTTGTTTTAACATTTGATGAAATAACGTTTTCTCGCAAAGTATATATAAAAAAGGGGACTTTTCGTTACCAGGTTGATGAAGAATTAGGTTTAATTCCTTATGCGAGATATTCACAAGAATTATTATTTGAACTAGCAGAAATGGCAACGAGATGTCATATCGTTCAGTAGCGATTGCAATAGGCAAATTAAGAAATATTGAAGTCACTAAAGATACGGTTTTTAAAGCGGTCAAATTAGTGACAAAACTCTATGATGAGCAAGAAGATCATCGTTACTTTAAAGATACAGAGCTAATAGAAAAAATAAAAGTGCCAACTATTTATATCGAAGGCGATGGCATACAAGTTAAAACGCCACAAGATCAAGATAAGCGAACTGACATGGCACATTTTGTGATTCATGAGGGACAAAAACGGGTAGTTCGTAATCGGTTTATGTTAGAAAATAAATTTGAAATTATTGTGCAAGATAATCACACAGCTAGGGGAAAATTATTAGACTATTTGTATGACTATTATGACATCAGTGCACAAACAAAGATTATTTCCAATTCTGATATGGGGCATGGCTATACACCGTATGTTTTTAAAGAGGTTGCAAAGGTGTTTAAAGCAAGGCATGAGCATTTTTGGGACAGTTATCACTTAAATCAACGTATTAATGATGAATATAAGAACGTGTCGGTAGAATTACGCGAACGATTGTATCGAGTAATCAAGCGTTATAACAAGGCAGAAACGGCGGCTGTTTTAGATACAACAGAATCACTGTTGACCGATGAGAGTGAGTTGGAAAAGTTTATAAAATTTAAAAAGAAACTTCTAGCAAATTTTTACTATACGAAGCCGGCATATTCGCGTGTCATAACGCATCATGGGATTGGTATCATGGAATCAGAAAATAGCAAGATTGCGTTTCGAATGAAATACAGGGGTATGTACCGGTCGACCAGAGACGCAGTGACCATGGCAAAAATGATTATTAATACTAAACCAGATAACTTACAAGAATTATTTTTTGGTGAATAGCGAAATCAGTATACTTATTATTATCTTATCATCGATTGTCAGAAATTAAAGTAAGTGAGTATTTAGGCGATGAGCAACCACAGGCTATTGTCAAGCGGACCGAATGGCGGTGGCACGTGCATCCATATCATTAATCCGCGATATTGATGACGATGAGATGTGGAGCAAAAAAGATTAGGCTTGTTTTAAGATAAACACTAAGGTATTATAAAGGCACTAAAAAAGCTCACGAGCTTAAATCGAATTTTATGATATTGTCATCCGATGTACGTAATTTTTTTCAGAGATATAATTTATTTAGAAAAAACTAATAAACATAAAATAAGAAACATTTCTATTATTTTTCATAATAAAACGTTCTGTTGAGCGCTTAAATTTTTTATGATAATTTTCTTAATTTTTATTTAAATTTTAATAATTCCTTTTATAATAACTATTCCTAAAATCATTAAAATCACACCAATAATTTGGGTTAATTTAATATTCTTTTGCGGAGACTTAAAAAAGCCAAATTGCTGGACCACTGCAGCGCCAGTTATCGTTCCAATAATTCCTAGACTAATAGCTAATCCGGGACCAATTTTAGGAACCAAAAACGCAAGGGTAAAAACATAAATCGAACCTAAAATACCACCAATATATCCCCACCAAGGGATTTTAACAATATTTTCTTTTTCAGGAAAAATATTTTTTTCTTTAATAAAAGTAAATAATATAATTGCAATAGTTCCAAGAATAAAAGATATTAATGATGATTGAATGGCATTGCCTAATTGAATACCTAAATGACCATTTAATGCTTGTTGTATCGACGCAAACATCCCAGCAGCTATTCCCCAGATATGCCAAAAAGTAAATTGTATTTCACCCTCTTTTTCCTTCAATAGTAATTCATTAGCAATTGTTTTAGAACTGCGGTTTGCTACTACGACAGCAACATATATTCCAAATAACAAAACAATTAAACCAACAATTCTACTAACAGTTAGTGGTATTTTATTAACATAAAACAATCCAAATGTTTCAATAATTGTTGACATTAAAATCATTCCTAAAGTAGGCAATATTACCGTTTGTACTGCTCCTATTTTAGAAAACAAAAGCACATTGCTAGTTAAATAAAAAGCCCCAAATATTCCCCCAACCCAAATCCACCATGGCTGATTATAAGATAAAGCTTTATTTATGTTTGAAATTAAATTTCCGCCACTTAAAATACTCACAACAAATAAAGTAATCGTCCCAACTGTAAAACTCAAAATACTGGCTTTGAATGGCGAATTTATTGTACTGCCTAATTTTGAATTAATTGGATTTTGCAATGCAAGAATAAACCCAGCAATAACTCCAATAACAAAAAACATATATAAAAAAATCTCCTTAATAAAAAACTTACAAATAGTAAGTATACACTTTTTTTAAAAAGCTCCCTTTCTTTCAAATACAGCTGCAATACTTTTAAAAACAATTATCCAGTCATAGAAAAAACCGATTTTATCTACATATTCTAAATCTAATTCAGCTCGTTCTGGATAAACAATATCGCTTCTTCCACTTGCTTGCCACAAGCCTAACATGCCAGGGCGAACGCTTAGAAGTTTATCTACATTATTTTTATAATTTTCTAATTCGGGATTAGTTATCGGCCTTGGCCCAACTATACTCATATCACCTTTTAAAACATTTAATAATTGAGGTAATTCATCTAAAGAAGTTCTGCGTAAAATTCTACCCCACTTTGTAACTCGTGGATCATTTCCAGCAGGAAATTTAAAATCGTTTTCAACAAATTTCTTATATTCTTCTGGATGAATATCAAAATAGGTATCTGAGTCGATTCTCATCGATCTGAATTTATACATTTTAAAATGTTTATTATTTTTCCCAACTCTTACATGAGAATAAAATACCGGGGCTTTTGGATCAGTAATTTTTTGAATTAAAAAAAGCATCAAAAAAAGCCAAGATAAAAAAATCAATCCAACAATTGAACCTACAATATCTATTGTTCTTTTAAATGGCAAATAAGCTAACTGTTTTTTATTCACTTTATAATTATACAAAAATAGCAATTCTCAATAAAGAATTGCTATTAAAATATTTATTTTTTATCGTCGTCTTTTCCACCGAATAATCCGCTAAATACATCTTTGGCCTTATCTGATAAGTCATCTAATTTTAAATTTTTAACTAGATCGTCAAGATTTAATTTATCACTTAAGGACTCAACACCTTTTCCTGTGTTTTTAAGAAGTTCGGTTGCATTTTCTTTTAATTCGTCGGGGCTTAATTTCTCTAAAACATCTTTAGGTAACTTTTCTTTTAATGAATTGATGATTTGTTCGATTTGGTTTTCTTCAGCCATTATTAATAGCTCCTTTTAAATTTATTTTGCTCCCCTATTTAATTATATTTTAAAATTTCGTTTTTGTTTGGTAAATAAGTTTTTAATCCATTCTCTTGCAGTACTTTTGCCTCTAACTCTGGTTTAAAGGAGTGCCATGGAATTGTTATTTTGGCGTTAATTGCCTTAGAAATTTTAACTAAATCATTTTTTTCGGCATGTCCGGAGGCTCCACTATACACAAATTCTGCACCGTATTGTACTAATTTGGATTCTAATATTTCAAATCTTGGATCATAAGAACCTAATGGCTCACCATTCATATGCAAATATAATGAATTTGGTAAATCCTTCAACAAATCTATATTTTGAAAACTAATTTGGAAGACATATTCCTTAGGGTTTAAATCAGATGAATATCTTATTCGATGTTCATTCGGAAAAAATTGATCTAATAAATCTGCATAAAATGCTTCCCATGCAACTGGTCGTCCATTTTTTTCTGCTGACTGCTCTAGTGAAAATAATCTTTCTACGTTTCTTGGGTATGGGTTAATAATTATCGGTCTTTCTTCGTTTAAATAGTGTTCAAATTTATCAATCAAATTTTGTTCGACATTATTTATATATTCTTTTTTTATTTCATTTTCATGTTTTTCTGAATCATCAAAAGAAAACGATGTACCTTCGATTAATAATAATTCTGGTTGTTTATTTTTCGTAACTTTAGAGATCCAATTATCAACTCTATTTTTAAATGGGCCGTTATAGCGAACATCACCAGAATAAACAAACTCATTATGGTTTTTCATATCAATAATTTGTATGGCACTAGCACCAATTACATCATGATCAGATTGAAAAAAAGTAATTTGAAAATTACCAAAAATATATGGATCCTCATATGAAATTGCGTTAACATTTAAAACTTCTTGTTCGTCCCCGAATTTTATCAACTGGTCATACAGTTTTTTACTATCTTCACTCATGTAAATAGGTACATTTTTACTTAAATATTTTAGAGCGCCAATGTGATCAATATGTAAATGTGAAATAAAAATAGCTTCATTTTCATATTTACTTTTTTGATTTGTAAAAAATTCTGGAGCATCAATTAATATTCCATTTTCAATCATATTTTCTATATCTGTATTTTTTGGATCAACTGGAACACCAAAATCCATTAAAATTCGAGTATCATCATTTGCAAAACTAACAATATTTCCACCAATTGTATTTAAACCATTTAAAAATTTAATTTCTGTCATATCTATATTATAAAAATTTAATCATATTTTGTTTTTTAATTTAATTAAAAAGCCGGCTATAAATAGTCGGCTTTTAAAATTTAATAAAAATTAATTACTTTGCATCTTTAATAATTTCTTTCATCTTCTTTGCAGAAGCTGGGAAAACGTCCTTAGGTGCTTTATTGTTTGTAAGAACTTGATCAACAGCTGATGTCATTTCAGTACGATAATCGTTATACCCCAGGAAGGCAGTTGATTGGAATCCGTAAGGAAGCGATTGCGAAGCTGCTTTAGCAAGTGGATTTTCACTTAAATATTTTTTATATGTTTCAGATTTAGTAGCGGTTTTAGTTAATGGCAAATAACCTGTGCTGGTTGCCCAATTAAGTGTTTGCTTATCTTGTAGCATAAACTTCATAAATGCCCATGCTCCAGCTGATTTAGCTTTATTTGTTTTTCCATTATTTAGCATAACTAAATCATTTCCAGCTAATTCTGTAGCGATTTTACCTTTATATGACGGTACGACGGCCGTAGTCCATTCAAAACCTTCTGGTGCCGCTTCTTTAGTTGCAGTAATTCCGGCTGATGAGGCAAAATATAACGCCGTGTTGCCTTCGACAAATCGTTTAGTGCCATAGATATCAACACCCGCTGTCCAAGCCTCTTTATTATTAATCATGTTGTAAAGTTTGGTTGCAGCATCAACAACTGTCTTGCTTCCAAATTGTACTTTTTCTTTACTTGTAATAAACTTAGTTCCGGCTGCTTTAGTCATACCTTCAAGTTCCATATCGAAACTTTTATCAAACCCTACAGCAAACTTACCATCTTTTTTCAATACTTGAGCAATATGATCAACATCATCCCATGTTTTTGGAATTTCAAGATTATATTTTTTCAAAAGTGCAGTATTAACATCCATAATACGAACTGACTTTGATAAAGGAACAGAATAATAATGTCCTTCATACTTAGATGAAGACAAAAATCCTGGATAAATATTATTTAATTTCTTTTCAGATAATTTATTTTTACCATTCACCATATATGGATCTAGGTTAGTAATAATACCCATCTTTTTTAAATCAGGAACTTGTGTATAAGTTGCTTGTGACAAGTCCGGTAAAGTTTTTGATTTTGCAGAAGCAATTATTTTTTCATTTAATGTTTGATAAGTTCCTTGGTGTTGAACTTTTACAATATACTTACTTTGTGAATCATTAAATGCTTGTACCATTGTTTCCATTGCTTTTGCATAAGGACCATTCATAGCATCCCATAATACAATTTCTGTTTTTTTATCAGCAGCAGTAGTAACTACAGGACTAATTCCTGCAGTAATTACAGATGCCGACATAAGAGCAGCTGATGATATTCCAAATAACTTTAACTTTTTCATATTTTTCCCTTTTAAAATCCCCATTATCCTTTTAAACCTGAACGTGAAACACCAGCAATAATATATTTTTGTAAAAATAAATATAATATCGCCATTGGAGCAATAACGAATGCCGTAGCAGCCATTAACTCCGGATATTGAATTCCCGTTTCAGTCATAAATGCTTGAAGCCCCACTGGCAAAGTACGCAACTTATCATCATTAATAACAATAAGTGGCCACATGAATGAGTTCCATGATCCAATCACCTGTAGCATGGTTATAGCAACTATAGAAGACTTGCTCATTGGAACAAGTACCTTCCATAAAAAGCGCCAATCAGATGCGCCATCGATTTTAGATGAATAATAAATTGTATTTGGAACAGATAAAAATGCCTGTCTTAACGCAAAAACAGAAAAGAAACTAGCTATCCATGGAATAATTAAAGCTCCATAAGTGTTAATTAAGTGAAATTTTGAAAGAGTAACAAAATTAGGAATAATTAACATTTCGCCAGGAACCATCATTGTTGCAAGTAAAATCCCAAATAACAATCCTTTACCTTTAAATCTTAACTTAGCGAATCCAAACGCTGCCATAATGCTGGTAAGTAACTGTAAGGCTGTTGTGGTTAATGTAACAAAAACCGAATTTACAAGATAAGTTGCAAATGGCGCTGCCTTCCACGCGTTTATATAACTATCAAAACGTAGTTGCTCCGGAATCCAAATAGGCGGAGTTTTGATGGCTTCAGATTGTGTTTTAAGCGATGTATCAATCATCCAAATAAACGGAATAAGCATTGTTATCGCGCCAAGAATAATAATAATATAACTAAAAATGGTACTTAATTTAATTGATCTTTTTTTATTATTCATTTTTTATTAGTTCTCACTTTCGTTGGACGCGAGAAATCAAATTTCTTAGCAATTTGCCATTGAATTACCGTTACAACCATAATCATTGCAAATAAAATTACAGACGCGGCAGCAGCTCGCCCATAATTATTACTTGCCCAAAATTGTTGATAGATATAAAAAACCATAGTTAATGCGGATTTCGATGGACCCGGCTGACCTCCAAAAACAGCAAAAATTTCATCAAAAACCTTAAAATGTCCAATAATAGAATTAATAAAAACAAAAACCAATGTTGGACTTAATTGAGGAAGGATAACGTGAAAAAAAGTTTGCCATGCATTTGCACCATCAATCGTAGCTGCTTCTTTATACCTTTTATCTATATTGCCCAATCCAGCTAAAAGAAGGATTATATTAAATCCAAGTCCCTTCCAAACACTGATAATAATTAGTGTTAACATAGCATATTTAGGACTATTAAGCCAATCTATTGGATTTATACCAAGCAAACCTAAGAAATAATTGGCTAATCCTGAACGTGAATTAAAAATCCAAGTCCATACCATTGAAATCGCTATCGTAGAAGTAACAAAGGGCAAAAAATAAATCGTACGAAAAAAACCAGCTAATTTTTTAATATTAAATAACAGTACCGCAAAAAATAAAGAGAGTATTATCGTAATCGGTACTGCTCCTATAACGAAAATTAAAGTATTTTTTATTGCTGTGATAAAATTAGGATCCTGAAAAATATATTGAAAATTAGCGATACCTTTTTTATAGACTACGTCATTTATAAAATCATAATCAGTATAAGTACTCATTAAAAATGATTTTACAATTGGATATAGAGAAAAAACAGTAACACCAATTAACATTGGCAAAACAAACAACCATCCTTTAATTGATTCTTTCCAAGTTATTTTTTGGTTTATCATTATTACTTTGAAGCCTCTTTTTTTATGGATGATTTTTTATTCGAGGTAGCTCGTACTGACTCATCATTTTCATTAAATCCATGAATTTCAGATATTGGAACATATAATGTTACTTTTTGGTTAACATTATTTTCAGTAATTCCATCAACATTTATACCTATAATGTCTTCATCAAACAATTCAAAATTAGTGGTTTCTTCTGCTCCGTATTTGTTGTATGAAGAAACTTTAGCTGGTAGGGAAAACGTGTCTTTTGTTTTTAACAACGAAATAGAGTCTGGACGAATCCCAACAGAAGAAATTTTTTCAGAAAAAATGGTGTTAAAATTTGCAAGTGACTTTTCATTTTTAATGATGTTTATTTGGGGTTCACCAATAAATTGTGCTGTAAATAAGTTAGCCGGCTTATCGTATAAATTATTTGGCTTATCAAATTGCTGAATATGTCCATCACTTAAAAGCATAATTTTATCTGAAATATGCATCGCTTCGTTTTGATCGTGTGTAACAAAAATTGTAGTAACTTTGGTAGTTTTTTGTATTCGAGCAATTTCTTCGCGCATTTCA
>JAITDY010000022.1 GCA_031282325.1 Lactobacillaceae bacterium
ATTAAAATCAGCTAATGAAACATGTCTATTAATAATTTCAACAGCTGCATTGATAATTTTCGTTGCATAGTGACGATCATCCAGTCCATTTGCAAATTGATTAATTTTTTCTTGAGTTAATTTTGCCTCATCATCTTTTCCTTCATACACTTGATTCAATAATTGTTCTAACAATTCAGTCAAATAATCATAATCAATCTTTACATCTTTAACGTGAGTTATTTTAAGTTCAATTTGAAATTTAGGTATTTTTTTCTCTTTAGCAATATGTGTTTTAAGTTCATTAGTCAAAACAGTCGTCAACATGACTTCTTGTTCACTTGTCATGCCTAACTGTTCAATCAGCTCATCCGGATTATCATAGTTAAAACCAACTTTTTCCCCATCAATTTCTTCTGAATCGTACTGTTTTAATTTTGCCATACCTGAATTATATTTACGCAACAACTCAAGCATCTCATCCTTCTTCTTTTCGCTAGGTGGTAATCGAACGAAATCGTCAGTTAGATTTGAAAGTTCTTTAACTGTTTCTTTTACTTTTTTGAAAACATCTTCAAATTTAGGTGCTGTAATACCATCCTCAACATTTTGTTTGTTACGTTCTTCATCTGTTAAGTTTGCAGAATCCTTATTAGCATAAACAGCTAATGCCTTGTCCATGAGCTTCTCATTTTGAGCAGGCCATCTATAATTAACTACACGGCCCCATGGTTTCTCCTGCATATCAGCAATACGGTTGCTACGCGAATACGCTTGAATTAAACCAGCGCCTTTCAAAGTTCGATCAACATAAAGTGTGTTTAATTCTGGTGCATCAAAACCCGTTAAAAGTTGATCTACAACAATAACAACATCTAAGAATTTTCCATCTGAAATCGTTTTATTCAACCTACTTGTAACATCTTCTGTATATCCAGACACATTATCCATACCAAACTTAGTACCAAATTCTAAATTATATGCTGAAATCGCATCAAACAAACCTTTGTTGGTTTCGAGCATGCTATCGTTATTAGAAGAATTTTGAGAAAAAGTCACTGCAACTTTTAATGTCTGCCCTCCATTTACTCGATTCATCTCATTCACACGTTGAAATTCATTAAAATACATCATTGCCATTGGCGTGCTGGCCTTCCCACCACCAACGTGTGTAGTAAGCAAAGCATTGTACTTTCCTTCATTTGAACGATTTCGCCAATTTTTAAAAATATCTTCAACAACTAAGCGAACATGATCAAGATTTTCATCATAAAAACTAGGTTCAACAGCGTCATCCATATCTTCTTGGGTGATATCATTAATTTTTTCTTCTATTTGTTTGTCCGTCCATTTCGGATAACGTTTTTTATAGAAATTTGGTAAATATTCTTCTTTCATCTGCTTTTCAGGTATCGTAGTTTCAAAATCAACTTTAAATCCAAGAACATTTTGATCTGCAATGGCTTCTCGAATTGTATAGGCATGCAGTAATTCGCCAAAAATATCTTCTGTTCGCAAACCATTTGCGTTTTCATCGAATATGGGTGTACCAGTATAACCTACCCATGCAGATCTTTTAAAAGCTTTTTGAATATTTGCAAAAGATTCACCACCAGTAGAACGGTGAGCCTCATCCACAATAAAAACAATATTTTTATCGGGTGATTTAAAATTCTTACGTTTTACTAATGTATCAAGCTTTTGAACCGATGTAACAATAATATTATTATCTCTACTCTTCAGCTTGCTACTTAATTCATTAGTTTTTTGTGTATCCTGAACACTGCCGAATGAATTATCTGTATTATCTGGATCATAAGCATTATAGTTTTCATAGGTTTGTTTGGTTAAAGCTATTCTATCGACAACAAAGACTACTTTATCAATTTGAGGCATTCTACTTGCAAGCCAAGCTGTTTTGAAACTGGTAATAGTTTTTCCAGAACCTGTTGTGTGCCAAACATAACCAACTTTATTTATATCTAAATCGAAATCAACTTTTTTCAGATTTTCAATAACCTTTTGAGTTGCATAAACTTGATATGGGCGCATTACTTTTAACATTTGTTTATTTTTCGTGCCATCTAAAATCATATAGTTCGTTGCCATTTGATGAGCCATCGGAATCGATAACATGGAATCCGCAAAATCTTTCCAATTACGAACAATGCTATTGTCATTTTTACGTTGCCAATTAAAAGCAAAATCTTTATTAAACTTATCCGTTGTTGTATTTGCCATATATTTAACATTATTTGGAGTAATGGCAACTAAAATTTGAAGGGTTGAAAAAATATCGCTATATTGATTTTCATCAATATATTGATGCATTTGATTTAAAGCTTCATTTACATCATGTGTATCTCGTTTTTCTTCAATTTGAATAATTGGTAGCCCATTAATAAGTAATGTGATATCGAAACGTCTATTTGGTTTACCAGTAATTTTAGAAGGTCGTTCAATTTGATTAACAATTTGATAAACTGTATCACCAGCACCTATTTGCTTTTGATCAAAAACAGTTAAAAAAGCATGTCGACCATCATCTAAATCAATTTCTATTTGAGAAACCCCATTTAATCCATATAAAAATTGTCCTGCTCGATATGGTGTATTAATATCAGAAATTATTTTTTTTACTTGATTGAACTCCGTAATCGAAAGAGGTTGACGATTCAGTGTATTTTTGTTGTGTGTTTCTAGAATAGATTTAAAATTTTCCCAAAGTTGTTCTCCCTGTTTTATTTTCGGTTCATATTTCCAAATTTTTTCTTTAAATGAAATGTTTTGATTATTATTTGTAGAATCTTTATTTTCGATTAAATTATCTGAATTCGATATTGTTCCACTTGTAAGGTATTGAATTAAGTCGCTCTCAAATTTAAGTTCACTCATACTTGTTTTTCTCCGATAGTTTTAAAAGGTTTAATTTAGTTTCATTTTTTGCCATTCTTTCACGAATTGCTTGTAGATGTAATTGTTTTAAATAAATATTTCCTATAATTTGTTGTTTTTCCAACGTTGGCAATTCAGGGATTATTAATTCACGCAATTGCTTAACTGTATATTTAAGAACCATAGAACCTTGCAAACCATCATGAAATTGATGCGTAATTGTTTTATTTTCATTTAACAAATAAATTAGATAATTTCTGTCTATTCCACGTTCAATATCTAACATCACGTAATTTTGTGTGAATAAATAATTATCATGTACATTAGAAACAATCGATGCAGTTCCAGATATTAAACTAAAAATTAAATCTCCTTTTTTTAAAGTTGTAACTTCATCTAGCGTTCTTATTTGTTTATTTTCTCGTTTATAAGTTTGAACACCAGCTAAATCTTCTTCTAATTCCGCTTGCCCATAAAATTTATAAATTGGCGACTCTTGCAAAATTGATTCTTTTATTCTAAATTGTGGCGATCCAGATTTTAAATTTATTAATTCAGTTATTTTCATATTTTTCAGTGCCTTTTTAAAATTACTTTTTTATTACAAGAAAATAATAACATAATTAAATAGGAAAAACAAATATTAATTGTGTTTTTTTTAAATTACAAAAATATCGTATTAAAAAATAGATAGGAGAATAATTCTTCTATCTATTTTTTTCACCCACGCTTGGGAACAGGTTCGGCTAGGTGATGTGGCTGAAATAGTCCGTGGTGCTTCGCCTCGTCCAATTCAAGATTCGAAATGGTTTGATGAAAATTCTGAAGTGGGTTGGCTACGAATT
>JAITDY010000023.1 GCA_031282325.1 Lactobacillaceae bacterium
TAATATTTTTCTTTTCAGAATTATCAATTGGATTCGGAGCTTTATTGGACATTTTTTTAAAGTATTTTTTATATCCATAAGCAAAAGTAATTATTCCAATCAGCATCACAATTGCTGCTGCTGAAAAGCCAGCATGAAACCCATATTTGTTTCTCAAAAAACCCACTACAATCGGTGAAATAAAACTACCAATATTGACTGATAGATATAATAAAGAAAATCCAGTTGATCTTTTTGAATCATCAGTAATTACTGCCCCAACCATTGTGGCAACGTTCGGCTTTAATAAACCGGTTCCGATAATTAACAAAACCAAAGAAACTAACAAGGCATTTAACCCAAATGGCAACGATAAAGTAATGTGTCCTGCCAAAATAAACAAACTACCAATTAAAACGGTGCGGGCCGTTCCAAGTATACGATCAGAAACCCAACCGCCTAAAATCGAAGTCATATAAATCATAGCTCCATAAACAGAGGCAATTGCTGCTGCGTCTGCCTTGCTTAATCCAAGTCCACCTTCAGCAATCGAGTGGAATATGTACATAACCAAAATGGCTTTCATACCATAGTAAGAAAAACGCTCAGCAAATTCTGTTGATAGGATTGTTGGGAAACCTTTAGCGATATTCAGCAATCCATTTTTTTGAGTTTTAGTATCCATAAAAATATCCTTTTTAAAATAAAAAAGCGTTTTAAAAACGCCACTAGTCCCAGAGGGAGTTGAACCCTCGATTCCGCGCTGAGAACGCGACGTCTTAGCCGCTTGACCATGAGACCATTGCAAATAAATATAAACAAATAATATTTTAACAAAACTAAGCGTTATTTTTCATTTGTAGCTTTTTTATTGCATCATCATTTAAAGTAATTATCATCGTTGTTCCTTTGCCTAATTGCGACTCGACTTCGATTTTACCCTTGTGAGCTTCTACGATTTCTTTAACAATCGACATCCCCAAACCAGATTCTCCTTCTGTTTTGCTACGTGATGGATCAGCTTTATAATAACGTTCAAAAATATTTTTCTTATCCTTATCGCTCATTCCGATTCCTGTATCGGAAACTTTAAATTGAACACCATTTTCGATTTTTTCCAGAAAAACATTAATATGTCCATTCTTAGTAAATTGGATTGCGTTGGTAATTAAATTAATCGCTAATTGAGTGAAACGATCTTGATCGGCTAAAATAATTGTTTTTTTCTTGGCATATAGATTCAAAGCGTTTTGCTTTGCTTCGGCACGAGCTTTTAACTGATTAATCACATTGTCGATCACATCATAGGCATTAAATGGTTCGATATCTAATGTCATTTTAGACGAACGCAGACGTTCAAAATCTAGATTATCCTTTACTAATCTAGTTAATCGGTTTACTTCGTTATGCATCATTAAGAAATATTTTTGATGATCAGCTGGCTTGATTAAATTATTTTCAAAGGCTTCCAAAAATCCTGATAACACTGTTAGCGGCGTTCTCATTTCGTGTGAGGCATTGGACAAAAAAGTTTTTCTTCTTTCTTCTTGCTCTTTAATTTCTTTTTGCTGACGCGACAATGAACGGGTCATTGAATTAATATCAATACCCAACTCGCCAATTTCATCGATTCGATTTTCAGGCACTCTAACACTATAATTATGGTTGATAATTTGTTGAGTAGCGGCACGCAAGGTAGAGATCTTTTTAGAAAAACCTCGAGCCATAAATAAACTAATGATTAAAGCGATAATCATTGAAATTAATCCAGCAAATAAAAGTTGTCCCCTAATTGGATTACTCATGGTGTTGTTTGCAGATTGCGAAGACGCTAAATGGACAAAGCCAATTGCTTTGCCCTTGGTCGTTTTCAATTCAAAATAGGAATTTAAATAAGTTGCTTTTTTAACTACTTCAGTATGTCGGTAGGAATTATTTGTGTTTTTAATTTGTTTTAAAATTTTAGAATTAATTCGGCTGTAAGAATGTTGGGCCATTTCATAATTTTTTAAATCGTAAACTGTTAATCTAATACCACGACCATTTAAAATTTCTTCAGATTGCTTAACTCTTTGAGTGGAAAGCCCATCAGCATCGTCGTTTAAAGCCATCGATAAAACTGATCGGGCTGAATTTTCCATTTGAGAATACATGTCTTGACGATTTGATTGACTAAAGAAAAATGAAAATAATATGCTGACAACAAAAACCGTCGATAAGACGACGGTTAAAAACGCAAGCATTAATTGTCCTATATATTTCATTAATAAAATTCCACTAGATTAATTAAAATATCTTCCTGTTCTGATTGCTGAATAAGTAAATTAAAAATTAAGAAATAGTGCTCTCATCATATTTATATCCAACACCCCAAACAGTTTGAATAACTTCAGCACCAAGCTTACCTAATTTTTGACGTAGTTTTTTAATATGCGCATCGACAGTCCTTTCATCACCAAAAGAATCATATCCCCAAACATTTTGTACTAGGGACTCTCTAGTAAATACCTGTTTAGGTCGGCTTGCTAATTGCTTTAATAAATCAAATTCTTTTGGCGTAAGATCTTTAATTTGTTGCCCATTGAATTCTACTTCACGAATTGCACTTTGAATCTTTAATAGTTTAGTTTCAATATCTGTAACATTACCATCGATGCTACCATTACTCATATCAATTCGATTCATTAATGATTTCACACGGCTAACTAAAGCAATTGGGCTAAAAGGCTTAGTAATATATTCATCAGCACCCATTTCAAAACCGATAACCTGATCACTTTCTGTTTCACGAGCAGTAATCATAATAATCGGAATACGACTTATTTTACGCGTTTCTTTAGCAACTTGAACGCCATCTGCACCGGGCAAATTTAAATCCAAAGTCATTAGATCGTATTTATTTGGATTTTCCTGAATAGTTTTAATTGCGTCGTTACCATTTTCAATATTCTCGACATCCCATCCTTCTTTTGCGAAAAATAGATCGATCATATCTGCAATTTGTTTGTCATCTTCTACAACTAGTATTTTCATAATTTTTCCCTCAGTAATCTTTACCTATATTATATTATGACCTACATGTGAATTTTTTACAGAAAGTGTATAATTTTTTTAAGAGAATCATAAACTTTTATGTGAATATTCTCGAAATTTTAATGAATTCTTGGGATTGTTACGGAAATCGACAGATTGTTACGTATATTAATTGCAATTCGATTGGGCACGTTATGTCCGCAGAAAAATAACTGCAAAAAATACTAATTCTTACGCACTAGCAGCTTAATAACCTGCCGCGTTGCCACTTATAAATTCGCTCTTAATTTATAACTGGTTCACTTAATGAGCTTACTAATTAAAGTGCATTTGGAATTTTAATTAGGAAATTTACCCAAATAACAATTTAGTTTTGCTATGTTGGCTAGCAACTTTATTGTGAAAATTAATTGTCAACTATAATTGTAGAAGTTAATATGAACGAATAGTTTGGACAGGGGTTCGACTCCCCTCAATTCCATGCCACATAAAAAGGCCTTAAAAAATTAAGGCCTTTTTATATATCTTTTTTAATTAATTAGTACCTTCTTCTTCCCCCGGGTTAAACCACGAGGCTCTGGCGTTTGTTTTTTGAATATTTAAATCAAAATAAAACAATATCGATTGGGGGGCTTTATCCCATGAATATGATTTAATTAGCTTAGCTCTAGTATCAATTCTAAAATTCAAATTTTTTGGATTATTAGCAGAGTAAGCTTCCTTAGGGAACATTGATGATTGTAAGGTTAATTCTTGATCTTTAGTTTCAATTAAAGGGTTAATTCCTTTTAATTGATCATTAACGGCTTGCTGATAAATTATTTTATAAACATAAATTCCATATTCATCAGCTAAATATACTTTTTTACCGATTGGTTTTGTATTGGTAATTTTTCCATTGGATTCATATGTGGACGGATCCAAAAATGGTGCCACTGTAGTTTGATCGGTTTGCATATCGGTTAGTCCTGCATTGGCTCCGCTATCTGTCATCGTGCCAAATGTTTTATCAAAAGCATGGGCTGCAAAATAAATATGCTTGCGTCCACTATCATCCCCGGGGACCCAACCTTTATCGGCCGGTTTATTATTTGAATCAAGTCCCAAAAATCCCCCACCAGCTTTCAGACCACCAATACTTTCCTCATCTGAAAAAGTATTATTATAAGCCGGTAATAAAATATTCATTTCTGGAATTGCTATCATCCCCTGCTTAATTCCACTGGCTGTATGATTTTCCATTACTGTTTTTTTGATATCTTCCCAATTGAGTTTTTTATCGGTTTTTTTAGGTGTTGGCGATAAAATCTTACTTGGATTAGGTATTGAAATATCAGTTCTTTTGATTAGCTGTTTGTAACCAAAATAAAAAACTAAACTCAAAACAATTAATATTTGAAAAATGGTCAGAATAACTATTTTTTTCGATTTTTTTGGATTTTTTGCCATAATTACTACTAATAATATCTTAATATAGACTAAAATTAAAATTATATGCTATTTTTCAAGAAAAAAAATAAAATAGAACCAATTAATCCACTTGCAGTTCATCCTGAAAATAATTTAAATTATCAATCAGATTACGATCAAGAATATAATTCAAATTCTTTATCATCTTCAGAATTATCTTCAGAACAAAAATATAATTTCTTTTCTTTTAAGGTGGTAGATTTTAAGTTAACGATTCTAGAAAAATTCATTTCCTTTTTAATTCAATTATTTTTAATTTTGTTTTTTATTATTTTTTATACCGCCATTTTTAATAATGCAGGTGCTAGTTTAAATAATTTTCTCGTTATCTTGATGTTTGTATTTTCAGCCCTAATTGGAATTTATTTTTTCTTTAAAAAACAAGAAGTTGACGAAGATAATCGATTAAATTATGCAACAATTATTTTTCTTCGTGGTGGGATTTTAACGATTTTAATTAGTTTTGTAATGAATCAACATTTTACAGATAGCGTAAGTGCAGCAATTGCTAGTTTTCAACCGAATATTAATTGGATTTCGCAAAATGGTGATCTTTTGTTTTTGTTGGCAACACCATTCATTCAATTTTTCATTACCGCTGTCTTAATCAAAAATTTTATTTTTGTTGGTCTAAAAAGCATTCAAAATAATTATTTTTATTCTAAATACACAATTAAACTTTTGATCTTTACCACTCTTGTTTTAATCTTTTGGCCATATCTTTCTAAGATATTGAGCAATCCAGCTGATGCAATGAATAATTTAATTGATTGGATTTTTTCGTTGATTAATAAATAAAAGCTGAAAAAATAATTGCAGCAACCATAATAAAAACAACAATTGCTGATATTACTATTGTAAAAATTTCAAATTTACTTTTTTTATGGGAATCAACAGTATATTCAACTCTTTTAATTGCTTGTTTGGAACGAAGATTAATAATTTCATCGGCCGTTAATTTTGGTTTGATTATTGTTTTTTCTTTTTTGGACACTAGGGATTTAGCATATTTTTTCTTTAAAGATTTAGTTTTTTTAGAATTAGAATTTGTCATATAACTATTTTAACTATCTTTATAAAGAAAAAATCATTCAATAAATGAATGATTTTTAAATACAAAAATTATTGTAATTATTTTTTATTTATTTACTGTTTCTTTTTCTGAAGCAGCTTGTTTGGGCAAAATTAAATTTAAGATAATACCTAGGAATGTTGCAATAGCAACGCCAGAAAAATCTAATCCATTACCAAAATCTAAATGAAAATTACCAATTCCAATTAATAAAATTGGAGCAGCAATTGAAAGATTACGTTTCAAAGAATAATCTACCTTATTATCAATTAAAATTTGAAGTCCAGCAGAAGCAATCACTCCATAAAGCATAAAACCAACTCCGCCAATAACTGGGCCAGGGATAGAAGAAATTAAAGCACTTAATTTGCCAACAAAACTAAATATAATTGCAAATGTTGCAGCACCGCCAATCACCGCTACTGAATAAACCTTGCTAATTTGCATAACACCAATATTTTCTCCATAAGAAGTAACTGATGGTCCCCCAACTAATGAAGCTGCAATTGAAGCTACTCCATCACCAGTTAATGTTTTATTCAAGCCCGGCTTAACAAAGAAATTTCTACCCGTGATTTTATTTAAAACCATAATGTGTCCTAAATGTTCACTAATTGTTACTAAGGCTAGTGGAGCCATTGACAAAATAGCACTCCAATAAATCTGTTTGCTTTCAAAAACTGAATTAAAAGCCGGTAAAGCAAACCAATTGGCTTTAGCTACTCCTGATAAATCAACAACTCCGATTGCTAATGCAAACAAATAACCGACAATAATTCCCACTAAAACCGGAATCAATCCTAAAAAGCCTTTTAAAAACATATTTGCGGCAATCGTTACTCCTAAAGTCACTAGGGCCACAATGAAAAATTTGATTTCATATTTACCTGTTGCAGAATTAACCGTAGCATTCGTTGCTGCAGAAGTTGCTAAAGACAGACCAATTACAATTACAATCGGCCCCACTACTTCAGGTGGGAATACCTTATCGATCCATTTACTACCAAAAGCTGAAACAACTAAAGCAACAATTAAATAAACAACACCAACAGAAAGCACGCCCTGTGCTACAGCTGGATAGCCAAAACTTTTCATCAAACTTGCCATTGGAATAATAAAGGCAAATGAAGAACCCATATAAGCAGGGATTTTTCCATGCGTAATCAAAAGATGTAGTAAAGTTCCAACACCAGAACTAAATAAAGCAACTCCCGGGTTTAAGCCAACCAATAGTGGAACTAAAACTGTAGCGCCAAACATTGAAAATAAATGTTGTAAGGATAACCCGATAAATTTGCCGACTGGCGGAATCTGATCAACATCATAAATTGATCCATTTTTATTCGTCATTCTATCTCCTTTTTTCTGCTTAATAAAAAACGCAACCTAGAGGAAAAAATCTTTTCCGTCTAGATTGCGTTTTTCGTATTTGGTTTTAGTTTCCCAAGCATTAATATTTATTAAACTCGTTTTTTAAATATTTGTCAAATTATTTTAAAGCCAATGTACGTTCTAAGTCGCGTTTTATAATCGGCTTTAAATATTGTCCAGTATATGATTCTTTTACTTCCATAATTTCTTCAGGTGTTCCGGTTGCAATAATCGCCCCGCCACCAGCTCCACCTTCTGGACCTAAATCGATAATCCAATCAGCGGTTTTAATAACATCTAAATTATGTTCAATTACCAATACTGTATTACCGGCATCAGCTAATCGTTGTAATACTTCTAAAAGTCGTGAGATATCATCAACGTGTAGACCCGTGGTTGGTTCATCTAAAATATAAAAATTTTTACCGGACTGTAAGCGATGCAACTCACTTGCTAATTTCATACGTTGGGCTTCTCCACCAGATAAGGTAGTTGCACTTTGACCCAATCGAACATAGCCTAGTCCAACATCGACAATTGTTTGCAATTTACGGGCAATTTTTGGAATAGCTTGGAAAAATTCCAAGGCCTCTTCAACAGTCATATTTAAAACATCAGAAATATTTTTATCTTTATAAGTTACTTCTAGTGTTTCAGAATTATAACGTGTTCCGCCACAGACATCACATTTTACATAAACATCTGGTAAGAAATTCATTTCAATTTTTATCAAACCATCACCCTGACAATTTTCACAACGTCCACCTTTTACATTAAATGAAAAACGTCCTTTTTTGTAGCCACGCATTTTAGATTCATTAGTTTGCGCGAATAAATCGCGTATATCATCAAAAACACCTGTATAGGTTGCCGGATTTGAACGTGGAGTTCTTCCAATTGGCTGTTGGTCGATATCAATAATTTTTTCAATATTTTCATAACCGGAAATAGTTTTATATTTACCAGCTTTTTGTGAGTTATTATTTAGTTTTTGTTTTAAGGCCTTTTTTAAAATTGAATTAACCAAGGAAGACTTTCCCGAACCTGAAACGCCGGTTACAGCAATCAATTTTCCTAAGGGAAATTTAACATTAACATTTTTTAAATTATTTTCACTAGCACCTGTAATTTCAATATATTCTCCATTTCCTGAACGTCGTGTATTAGGAACAGGTATGAATTTTTTTCCAGACAAGTATTGACCTGTGATCGATTTTGGATTTTTTTCAACTTGTTTTGGGGTTCCAAATGCCATTATTTGCCCACCCTTTTCACCAGCTCCCGGGCCAACATCGATCAAATAATCAGAGGCGCGCATGGTATCTTCATCGTGTTCTACAACAACTAATGTATTTCCTAAATCACGCATTTTCTTAAGCGAATTTAAAAGCATATCATTATCACGCTGATGCAAACCAATACTTGGTTCATCGAGTACATACAAAACACCACTTAAATTAGAACCAATTTGCGTAGCTAAACGAATTCTTTGGCTTTCACCGCCAGAAAGGGTTCCGGCAGAACGCGATAAAGTCAAATAGTCTAAACCGACTGACTTTAAAAAGCCTAAGCGATCTTTAATTTCTTTGATAATTGGTGTTGCAATTTCTAGATCGTTGTTTTGTAACTTTAACTGATCGAAAAATTCAATTTCTTGATCGACTGGCAATTCTGTAATTTGACCAATATGATGATTATCAATTTTTACTGATAGTGCGGCTTGGTTTAAACGATAGCCACCACAAGCTGAACAAGTATATTCACTCATATATTGGCTCATCGCTTCACGTGTAAAATCAGAATTAGATTCCTTAAAACGACGGTTAACATTATTTACTACACCTTCAAATTCGATATCAACATCTTTAACTCCTGTAAATTCATTCACGTGATGAAAATGAAATTGGGGTCCGCCATGGAGAATTAAATTTTGTTCTTTTTTCTTTAATTTATTCCATGGGGTATCTAGATCAATATTATTTTGTTCAGCAAATTGAAATAACATTTCAGAATAATAAGTAGAAGAAATCGGATTCCAAGCAGCAATTGCTCCCTCACGTAAAGTTTTATTTGGGTCGGGAATTAATAAATCCAAATCAACGTCGTTTAAAACTCCTAATCCTTGACAAAAACTACAAGCACCCATTGGGGCATTAAAAGAAAAAAGTCTTGGTTCTAATCGTCCCGGACGAAAATCTTTTAATTCGCCAGTATAGTGATCAGAAAAACGATATGTTTTGTCATCAATTACTTCGACCAATACTACCCCACCGGATAATTTAGTGGCCGCTTCAATTGCATCAAAAATACGTGAACGAGAATCATCGCGAATTACAATTCGATCAACCATAATTTCTACATTATGAGTATCTTCTCGCTTTAATTGCAATGTTTCTAATTCATCAAATTCACTAATAACCCCGTCAATCCGGACACGAACGTAGCCTAGCTTTTGAGCATTTTTTAGGGTTTGTTCATGAGTTCCGGCTTTATTTTCAACAATCGGGGCATAAATTTGAATTCTTTTTTCATTTCCAAGCTCAATTACGCGAGCAACGATTTGATCAATTGTTTGTAAAACAATTGTGTCGTCAGTTGAAACTGGTTTGCCAACACGAGCGTATAAAAGCCTTAAATAGTCATTGATTTCCGTTACAGTTCCAACCGTTGAACGTGGATTATTATTAGTTGTTTTTTGGTCGATTGAAATAGCTGGACTCAAACCGTCAATAGAATCAACATCGGGTTTGTCCATCTGGCCTAGAAATTGGCGGGCATAAGTAGATAAACTTTCAACATAACGGCGTTGCCCTTCTGCATACAGGGTATCAAAAGCTAGGCTAGACTTTCCGGAACCGGAAAGTCCTGTCATTACAGTTAAAGAGTTTCTAGGTATCTGAACATCTATATTTTTTAAATTATTTACACGTGCTCCGTGAATTGAAATTTTATCATTTACCATAATCTAATTATACTTTGCCTGCAAAGTCACCCAAGAAATTACACTCTTTTTTAAAAAACGTATTATGAAATATGTTTATTTTCTTATTTTTTTTAGGTTCATCATTAGCTTCTTTTACAATATGTATTGCTTATCGTATTAACCATAATATTCCATTGAATGGATTTTCTGTTTGCGATGCATGTGAGGAAACGATTAATCCAATTTATCTGTTACCTTTTTTTGGCTGGTTTTTAGCCTTTGGAAAGTGTAAAAAATGTTTTTCTAAAATTCCATTTAAATATTGTTTTTATGAATTATTTTTGGGAATTTTTTTTATTTTTATTAGTGATTGGAAAATATTATTGGTTGGCTTATGTCTCTTATTTTTAGCCGAGGAAGACACTTTTAATTTAGAGAGTTCTTCTTGGATTTGTTTACCATTAATTTTTTTATTTTACGGTAATTTTAAGGAATTAAATACCGCTTTATTAATTAGCCTATTTATTTTTTTATATGCAACAACTGTTTTATTTGAAAAAATGGGAGTTGGCGATATTCCAGTTATTGTGCTAATTTTTGTTGTTTTTAATGAAATACAATTTATCTATTTTTTATTTCTTTTAAGCATAATTATGCTGTTAGCTTTTATGTATACAAAAAATCATCGTCTGCCGATGATTCCGTTCTTATTAATTACTTTTATTTTTGTGCATGTAGTTTGTCTGTTCTAATGACCGATCCGTCTTCATCTAAAATTAAAAGATTTAATCCAGCGCCAGCAAATCCATGCGATCCACCATCGATATCATATCTAGGAATATCTTTTTCAAAATGACGCATTTCAGTAATTGGATTATTAATATCTTTTTGAAAATAATAAGTTGGAGTGTGTCCGGTTACCATGACTTTTTTCGTATTATTTGTGTGCCAGCTCTGATCAACTCCATTTAAGACATAAATATCTTCATTCCACTTGCCATGTTCCTTTAGTATTTGCTCATCGAAAAAATAATTTTCTCTAATCCACATTAAATCATCTATAGGTGTTTCATGGTAATCTTTCAATTGCCAATTTACACCAGCATGGATAAATAATTTTTTCTTGCTTTCAACAGCATATGGTGATTGTTCTAACATTTGAATATAACTACTAAATTTATCATTTAGTTGATTAGCAACATCATCAATATTTTGATAATCATTAATTCCAAACTGTTTTAGCGTTTGAGCCATATCGTTTATTTGCCAATTTAAAAATCTTCTTTGATCGCCTTTAGCTGTACCAAATAACATTTCATCGTGATTTCCATGAATAGCAATCGCACCATAATTATTTACTTCATCAGTAATAAAATCAATAACCTTTTTTGGATCGCGGGGATTTGTATCACCACCGTCGGTATAATCACCATTAAAAATTAAAGTGTAATTAGGATCGTGATACTCTGGAATGTTTTTAATCTCTTTTAAAACTTCCCAATTTCCATGAATATCGGAAATAGAAATTGTTTTACCGAGATTTTCAATTTTTAAAAATTGATTCATATTTAAATTATATATTTTATGCATTAAATCACTTTTATATTTAAAAGAAAATTAACATTTTGGGATATTAGAATCAAAAATTCAACATTTTGGTACTTTATTTAAACAGAAAATTTATGGTAAGCAAAAATAAGACAACTAAAAACAATATTGCAATTGTTGATAAATTAATAATATTTTTTCTCTTCTGCTTTTTAAAATAAGAAAAAAATACAAATTTTAGTAAGAAATAAATATCGGACATTATTTTATGACTGTTAATTTTTCTTTCCTTAATATCATGGGCCGCGGTATTTCCGATATTTTTAATCGATCGAAAAATATTAACAATATTTTGCCCTTGGTTATTTTTTGGAATATATCTTTGCTTTATATAAAAGTTATTTAGCAAATTAATATAATCAATAAAAACAGGTTTTTGTTTGCTTATTGATAACTTTTCTTTTTGAACAATTAATTTAATTATATTTTCAGCTATTTTACGAGCTTGAATTGCAAACAAATCATCTAGGTGGTTTTCTTGAAGTTTAATTAAATCAGCAATTGGTTTTCTGAATTTTTTTAATTCTAAATCTTCATTTAAAAATTGGAAATTATATTTCATTTATTACCCCAGCTGGATTCGAACCAGCGCATGTAGGTACCAGAAACCTATGCCTTACCAACTTGGCTATGGGGTATTAGAATCACGCTTATGCATGATTATTCTAAAAAATAAAAACTTGTTATTTGCAAGTTTTTATTTTATATAAATAGATTACTTGTTATTGCGTCGATATGCAAGAAGTTGATGACTTAACTTATTGGTGTTTTCATATACTTCTTTGTAAATTTGATGCATCTCTGTATATTTGACAACGTTCGCTGAAATTGGTTCGTACGTTTTTCCTTGAGCAATTAATTCTTTGGCCGCTTGTTGAACTGAATCAAACCATCCCAATCCAGTTGCTGCTAACATTGCTGCACCCAACCCCGGACCTTGTTCTGATTGCAAAGTAACGACTTTTTTATTAAAAATATCCGCTTGAATTTGTAGCCACAATGGCGACTTAGCACCACCGCCAATTGCTACAACGGTATCAAAATCAGCACCTTCACGATCATAAATATCCATAATATCCTTAAATGAGAAAATAATTCCTTCCAGTACGGCACGAATAAAATCAGCACGCTTATGAGTACGGTCTAGTCCAATAAAACTACCACGTAAATCAGCATCTGGATAAGGAGTTCTTTCGCCAGAAATATAAGGTGTAAACAATAATCCGTTTGCGCCTACTGATGATTCTTGAGCTTCATTAACCCATTCAGCAAAAGGAATGTCTTGACCAAAAACAGATTTAAACCAAGAATTAGCATCCCCAGCAGCTAGGGTAACTCCCATTGAATAAAATTTATCGGGAATGCCATGATTAAAGAAATGAATATCACCTTTATAATCAACATTAGCATTATCTTCAAACTTCGCTACAACTCCAGAAGTTCCAATTGAACTCATTACATAATTTGGTTCGAGCAAACCAGCACCAATTGCACCAGCAGCATTGTCGGCTGCTCCACCGAAAACTTTTGTGTTTTCAGATAAACCAGAAAATTCTGCATAACTTGGAGTGACATTACCAGCTAAATCAATAGATTCAATTAATTTCGGGAAAAGACTTTCCGACAAATCAAAATTATCTAAAATTTCTTTGGACCAGACTTTGTTTACAACATCCAAAACAACCGTTCCAGCAGCATCGGAATAATCCATTGCTAATTGACCAGTCATACGAAAACGTAAATAATCTTTTGGCAATAAAATAACTTTTGCTTTGGCAAAAATTTCTGGTTCATTTTCTTTAACCCACAAAATCTTTGGTAAGGTAAATCCTTCAAGTGGACGATTACGCGTAATTTCGACAAAACGGCTCCCCATTTTTTGATTTATTTCTTCTACTTGGGGCGTGGTGCGCGTATCGTTCCATAAAATTGCTGGACGCAAAACTTTATGATTTTCATCTAACAAAACAAGTCCGTGCATTTGACCTGAATAAGAAATTCCCTCAATATCGTCTGCCTTAATTCCGTCGTTTAAAATTAAACGCGCAATCGCTACAGAAGTTCCCATCACCCAATCTTCAGGATTTTGTTCGCTCCAGCCCGGTTGAGGCTGTGACAAGGGATAATCATAACTTTCTTGCGCGACAATTTCACCTTGTTTATTAATTGCGGAAACCTTAACAGAAGATGTTCCTAAATCAACACCTAAAACTACTGACATTTTTTCTCCTCTAGACATATTAGTCTCTGAAAATTAGTTATTTTCAAATTAATAACTTCATTTTTATTATATAAAAAATACCCTAGTTGGGTATTTTAATCAGGTAAATTTAAGACAAATTAATAACTTCATCTAACTGTGAGTAGACATTTGGATCGTGGGTAGCAACAATTAAAACTGTATTATTATTTATTTGTTTTTTTAAAAGCTCCATAATCATATTAGTATTTTTTTCATCTAAAGCAGCACTTGGTTCATCAGCAACAATGATTTTTGGATTTTTTAAAATGTTACGAGCAATTGCAACACGCTGAGCTTGTCCGCCCGATAAACTAGCAACTGAACGTTTTAAAAATGTTTCATCTAGGCCTACTTGTTTTAAAACTGGGATTAATTTATCATCGATATTTTTTTTAAAATCCTTACTCAAAGGGAGCATTAAAAGATTTTGCTTAACAGTTTTCTTTTCAATTAAACCGAAATTTTGAAAAATATATCCTAAATAATCACGATAAAATTCTAATTCTTTAATTTTTTGATAATCAATCTGATCAATTAAAATTTCTCCGCCGGTGGGCTTGTCGATATGAGCAATTATGTTCAACAAGGTAGTTTTTCCACTACCAGACGGCCCAATTAAAGCATAAGACTTACCGTTTTCAAAAGTATAAGAAAAATTATCGATAATGGTATTATCATCAAATTCTTTAGTAACTCTTTTTAATTCAATACTCATATTTCTTTAACCTCACTCGATAAATTATTAGAAACTTTTTTAATTGCATTTCTTTGAAATAAAATGGTAAATCCGATTAACACCACAATAATTATAAGCGAATAGATTAAGCTTATTTTCGTTAGAACACTGCCCAACAACACTCCACTAATTATTGCTAACGGAACACCTACAATTAATAATTTAAAGGTAGATAGGATTGTTTTTCCATTTATAATATTGATTGCTTGTTCTTTAACGTTGGCATATTGATAAATTGTAAACATCAAATAAACACTAATAATAATTGTCATTAAAATAATAAAACTCGATATTAAATTCATTATTTGAACCTGTTTTAATTGATTTAAATTAGTCATAAAAGCATTTCGAGCGTTTTCAATAAATGCAACAGAACTTTCAGCGTTATTTTTTATATATGTTTGACTCAAAGCACTAAAAGTTAAAGCGAATTGTGTGCCTGCATCAGACCAAGTAGAAGTAATCAAAGGTAATACCGGTAATTGATTGGGATTAATTACCATTAAAATATCAAAGGGTAAATTTTGAGCCAGACTATTGATATTATTATTTCCAGATGCTTGATTATTAAAAGCAAAAAAATCTTTCTTACTTTTTACGTAATTAGCATTTTTTATTGCTTGTTTCCAAGTTTTAGTGGCGTCAGTATATTGAGGATCAATATTCTTTTTTTGAAAATTATAACTAAAATACGCATTAATTATTTTCTTACTAGTCTTTAAATTAGAACGATAAATAAAAGTAATTGGGGATTTTACTTCACTATTATTCTGAAGATGAAAGTTAATGTAATCTAAATAGTTATAAGTTGCAAATGAAATCACCATATTTTTTTGCGTTGGAACAGAATCTTTTGAATTATGACCTTGATTTATGGTAAACCCGCCATTTATTTCTAGATCTTTTGTTATCGCATACGAAATTTTAGTAGAACTATCGCTATCTAAATTTCGTTTAAAAGAGCTTCTCGGCATTAATACGTATACCTTTTTATGCTGGTCCCACTGTTTTTGCGATACTTCTAATGTATTGATTACTTTCAGTGAACCACTCACAAATAAAACAGCAACTACTGAAACTACTGAAACTAAAAATAAAATTGGAAACATAAACCAGATGGGCCATTTGGGCATATAACCTTTAATTAAAGGAATTACTTTGTTGCCAAAGTGTGATAGTATGACCGCTAAAAACCAAATCAATATTGTAGTCATTGTTACAAAAATAAGCCAAATTATCAAAGGCAATAAATAACTCACTTGAAAGCTACCGGAAATAATTTTAACTTGCAATATTGTTAAAATTAAACCACCGACAAAACCGATTGAAAGTGCTTTTAATAGTTCGGTAAAACGTGATAGAAACTCTTTTCGAACACTAATACCATTTACTAATTTAATCGACCGTTCTCTGAGATTGAAAATTGAAGTAAAAAAATAAATAATAAATAATACTAAAACAAATACAAGCATTAACGTAATTTGCTCAATGTGCGTTGTTATCACATCAAAAATAAAATCATTAGCATAATTTATTCCAGTGTTTACATATCCATTACTTTGAGTAAGTTGAATTAAATTCTCAATATTTTTTTTACCTGAAACAGCATAAAATCCAGAAACATCTGGATTAAAAACTTGTTTAGTAAAAGGTAACCATTTATTTTTAGATGATTGCTTATAAACAACTACATTATTATCTTTTTCTAGTTGCTTAACTTGATTAGAAATATTTTTACCAGAATCAGGATAAGTTGCATTTTGATTCGGGGAAATCGAAATTGTATATTCATCATGAAAAGCAAAATTCTCCTTATTTGCAACAATCACAAAACCTGCATACAAAGATAACGTAATCATTATAAAACTCGTAATAAAATAAAATAATTTTTTCATATTCTATTTTCGCTTACTTATAATTGTAATAAAAACTTGCCTTACCAAAAGCTCCCACGCCTACACTAGCTTTCGAAGTTACTCCTTTTTGTGTCCACCCAGAACTATTTATAATGCCACTCATATTAGTTACTGATGACGCGTGGGTACGCACAGAATTTTCAAAATTAGAATAAGCTGTACTATTTAAAGTACCAGTATAGCCATATCGCCAAACACCACCGCCAACATTAACGGCATCAGCAAAGACTTTAATGCCAGAGCCAGTTCCCAACAGCGAAATTAATAATAAAGTATTTAAAATAATTTTTTTCATTTTTGCTCCCTTGTGATGGGTTTAAAATCCATAACTGTATCATACCATATAACATCAACCAAATTGAGAATCGGTACTGTGTATTTTCGGTAGCTTTCGCTATTTTTACCAAAAATTTTCGGTAATAAAAAAGTGAACTTTTCAGTTCACCTTGATTTATTTATTTTATTGAACAGCTAGTTGCCATTGAGCAAACACGTTGTCGGAATTAAATGTTTTTGCATTTTCCAAAGCATTTTGATGAGCTTTTACAAAGCTATCTTTATCTGTCAATAGTTTAACAATTGCTTTAGCGGCTGATCTAAAGTCGTTATTAGAAACTAGTTCTCCACCTTCTTTAACTAATTGGGCAACTTGGAAGGCTACATCGTAAGCAACTACCGGAATTCCATATTCAAAAGCATTTACAATTTGCATTCCAAATCCTTCAGAACTAGATGTAGACAATAGGACTTGATGATCTTGAATGATTTCTTTTAGTTGATCGTTAGTTTTATAGTCGCTAAATTCTACACTATCCTCTAATCCTAGGCTTTCAATACGTTTTTCTAATTGGTCACGTTTTTCCTCGGCACTAAAATATCCTTGGAAAGTAAGCTTTGCGTCTGGTATTTCTTTTTTAACCTCTGCAAATGTTTTAATGACTTCACTTGGTCGATGTTCAGGAGCAACTCGGCCCAAAACTAAGATCTTATGAGTTTGTGATTCAAATTCCTTCGGTGCGATATCGCTATTTTCGTCAGGGAACAAAATCGTGTCGGCAGCCACTTTGATATTAATATTTGGGAATAATGCTGAAAGTGCATTTTTTTGTTCTTGCGCAGCTACTATTACACCATGGAATTTATTAGCTAAATCGCCAAAAATAGGGGCGTAAACGGATTTAATTCCGTTAATATTTAGGCTATTATTTGGATCGGCAAATACTGAATCATGAATATATGCAAATTTTTTAACAGCATTTTGACTATTAGCAACTGCTTGATACAAATTTGGTCGTTCTACCACTACTTCTGATGGATTATTTTGTAGATATTCATCTAAGAAGAAGGTGAATAATTCATCTTCACTATTAAAGCGACGATCCTTACCCTTATAACCCAATAATTTAAACATTGTTGGGAAAAGGTTTCCACCAATATTCATATGAGTAACTTCTAATACCGGCTTCCCTTCTTTATTTAAATAAAGAACCGTGCCGATAGTTCCATTTGGGTGGAAATAACTAATTGTCGATTTAAAGCCACGAATATCATAAGTTTCTACAACGGAGTTATTACCAAATTGATCATACCAAGTGATCGATCCAATCATTCCAACAGTGGCTGGGTGTACATCGATCCGTCCAACTAATTGACCATTATGCTTAATTAAAGAATGATTAGCGTCTACTCCTTCGATATGATAATCCTTTTTTACAATTTCTGGTGCAACACGTAATGATAGCATTTTATCTGGATCGTAAGCTAAAGTGTCGACACCTTGGAAAAAATCATACATATTTAATACTTCATCGTCTTTTAAGCCGACTGTACGAATAGCGCGATGTAACAAAATATTATGATTTTTAGTTACGTATTTAGAATTAATTCCGTGTTTGTTGAATAATTTAACATGCATGGCTTGAGAAAACTCTGTACCTGAGTTAAATTCAAAAATATTTTCACTAACAAATAACATAGTTTTCTCTCCTTAAATAGTTTGTGCCTTTTGCACTGGCTTGTAATTTTTAGTTTTATTGGGCCAATTTTCTTGAGCATCATCGATTAGAGATTGCCAAGCCTTCCAAACGTTCTCTGCTGAATAGCGGGCAGATAATTCATAGGCCTTGTCGGATGCTGCTTGTAATTTGTCTGGATTAGTTAAGTAGTCCACCAAGGCATCAGCAATAGCATGCCAATCATCATAAGGAACCACTTTTCCATTTTCGCCATCGACAATAATTTCATTGGGACCATAATTGACATCATAAGTAACACCAACATCTCCACGAGAAGAAGCTTCCAAAATAGCCAAATTGAATCCTTCCATTGTAGAAGTTAAACCATAAATTTGAGCATCTTTTTGAACCTTAGCAACATCGTCTGTATAACCCATCATACGAACAGCGCCTTCTAATTGATAATCCTTTATTGCCTCTTCAACATTGCGTCGGGCTTGAAAATTATTAGAACCGTCAGCATATCCATAAATATCTAATGTAATTTCAGGTACTTTCTTTTTCGCTTCGCCAACCGCTCTTACTAGTAAATCGAGACGCTTTTCATTAGCAATACGCGCAGTAGCGATTACTTTACCAAAAGTACGATCTTTCATCGGAATTCTTTCTTCTTTTAATTGACTATCTGGCACAATTCCAACCGGAATAGTAAACAACTTAGCTTTTGGCTTAAAACGAGCGTCAACATCCTTATTTTGTTTTTGGGTAGCGCTGATAACGGCGTCGTAAGTGTCTAAATTAAATAGTGGATATTCATAGAAATTATTCAAAACAGAATGTTGTGGATGCTGTGCATCTCCAGTTTGGGCATTATGCAAATGTAACACGATATAGGCCGGTGATTCTAAATATTTTAATTGCCAATCGCCCACATGGGAACGATCAAGAATGAAAATATTTGGCTTGTCTAGACTAAAATATTTTTCGTTTAAATCATTTAACCAATAACCAGTTAATTCATCTAAATTAGCAAAAACTTGGCTCTCGTTATTTGAAAGATTTAATCTCCAGCCTGTTTTGACAAGTTCACCTTTAACATTGAAGCGGTTGAAGGTTTCAATAGCAATAGTTCCATCGAGACGAGACCAAATTTCAGAACCAATTTTATTATCCGGTGTGTAGAGTTGGCTTAATGATTTAAAACCACGATCGTCATACCAATCTACGCGATATAAATTGCCAAAGCCATCAAACAATTCAGTATTATTTACGATTTTATCTTGATCGAAACGATAATTAATTCTAGCTACTAATTGTCCGGTTTGTGTTTGAGCAATAAAACGATTACTTTGGGGTTCTTCTATTAATTCAAGATCGGCTACACCAAAATCAAGATCCTGAGCGTAGAGATTTTTACGGGGGGTATTTAATGTATCTTGATAATAATCAAACATATTAATGAATTGGTCATCATTAAAACCATCGTTTTCCATTATTGTGTGTGTTTTTGGTTGCCACTGGCGATAAAGTAACTTAAAAGGTTCGTTATTACTTTCAAATAACTTTGCTCTTTTATTTTGAGCGTGTTCGATTCCAGATTTATTTTCTTGAATGGCATCATTAATAAAAAATATCATATATATTACTGTTCTCCTTAGTTAATTATACATATAAAAAAGGTAAGAAATAACTAATTTCTTACCTTTTTACTAACGTTTTATTGAAATAAAATTAATTATTTACTTTCGTTACGCTTACGACCTTTAACACCAGCAGCAAGACCTAATCCTAATAATCCTAAGAAACTTACTAATAATGCATCTGATTGTGATGTTTCACCAGTCTTTGGTAATACAGCAGCATTCTTTGCATTTGTAGTTAAACTTGGAGTATTTGAAGTTGATGCAGTAGTTGCACTTGAAGATGCTTGTGAACTTCCTGAATCTGTGCTTGATGATGTGCTTGATGAAGTTGCTGAACTAGAACTTGCTACAGAAGAAGCAGCAGAACTTGCAGCTGAAGAAGCGGCAGATGATACAGCACTTGATACAGCAGCTGAAGTAGCTTCGCTAGTAGCAGTTGATGCAGCGTCTGAAGCAG
>JAITDY010000040.1 GCA_031282325.1 Lactobacillaceae bacterium
TAGAGAAGGATATTACTTTCATTTTACTGATGTTGAGCTTCATACAGTTAGCAATGCACCAACCTCGTATAGAGTTAATGTCAGACTGTAGGAGATTACAGTCCTGAGGAGATTTAACAGTTCGATAAATGTTGAGATCATCAGCAAAGAGTAAATACTTGGAATGGGCGATAGCCTCACATAAGTCATTAATGAACACATTGAATAGCAGGGGTCCCAGGACCGATCCCTGAGAGAACTTCAAAAGGCGTCGAAAGAACACCCGAAACACGGACCTGAGATTTCCGGTTGGACAGGTAACTGTGAAACCAGTTTACATAGCCACCAGAAAGCCCGAAGGCATCAAAATCATATAAATAAAGGACAATGGCAAATATCTGATGAAGTAATATGTGGATTTGTCCCTCTTGCTTTATTCAGTTTGTTTTAGGTTAACAGCATTAGGTAACTTCTAATTTGAAATGTTGTGTTTTGTAATATAAACAGGATGGTGTTTTTAGATAAAGACAGGACAATGGATAATGTCCAGCAACATAACATTTGTACTAATGTACCATCACCACAAACTCTTAGTTAAAAATAACACATGTTTGTACTGAAGTCAAGTATTCAAAACACAATTGCCATCACCAAACATAATATGAAAGGATGAGAAAGAGTGTACAATCACTATCAAGGCAACAATACAGTTGTATAGCTGCATCAGCAGTTCTTAAAATACTGCCTAGATTATGTGGATCTTCAATTTCATCTAAGATGACTATAAATGGATCTTCATTTTTGCTTTTAGCTAATTGCAAAATATCATCTACGTCGACATATTCATAAGCAGCAATGCTTGCGGCGACCCCTTGATGTACTTGATTATTGGTTAATTCTTTTAGTTTTAATGTAGAAACTTTTTGAATTACAAGTTTTGCTTTTTTTACAGTGTTTTCAATTTCTCGTGCCTTATCTTTATTTAATGAATCACTAATATAGATTTTATTAATTGTTGCGTTGTTTTTAATAGCTTCATTAACAGCATGAATACCGAAAATTATTTCAAGATTATCGTTCATTTCTTGTCTCACCACTTTCTACTTGTTTAATCATCCAATCAATAAGTTGATTTAATCTTTTTAAATCATTACTTAAAAATAAATACCCCAATAAACTCTCAACACCAGTTGAAATCTGATAAGTCACAATATCAGTATTTTTCGCTTTAGTATGTGGATGAGAATTTCGACCCCTCTTATAAATATCGATTTCAGTTTCCGTTAATATGCTACTTTCTTGCATTAATTTAAATAGTCTTGCATGTGCCTTTGCAGAAACAAATTCTTTACTCATTTTTTGTAAAATATTTACTTTTGTAATTCCTTGCTTTACTAAATGAACTCGAATCGCCGATTCATAAACAGCGTCTCCAACATAGGCTAAAGTCAAACCATTTAATTGTTGATAATTAAATTCCATTTATAAAATTATATAATTTTAAACATCTATGAAAAATAAAGTTTTGGTTTTCTTAATTATCTTTTTTGGCCTTTTGTCTTTTGGAATTAATGTCCATGCCTCGGATAATAATTTATATCAAGAAATTAAAAAAAGAAAAAGTATAGTTGTTGGAACTTCTGCAGATTATCCTCCTTTTGAGTTCACCAAACAAGTTAATGGTAAAACTAAATATTTTGGTTCTGATATTCAATTAGCCCAAAAAATTGCAGATCAATTAAAGGTTAAATTAATTATCAAAAATATGGATTTTAGTTCCCTGCTAGTCGGATTAGAAACACACAAAATCGATATAGTTATCGCCGGAATGAATCCAGATCCCACGAGATTGCAAACAGTCGATTTTTCAAATAATTATTTTACCGCCAAAGAATCATTAGTAATTCGTTCAAATGACAACAAAATAATTAACAGTTATAAAGATTTAAATAATCGCGTAATTGGAGTACAGACAGGCAGTGTTCAAGAAAAATTAGCTTCTAATTTCCTTCCTAATACAAAAGTAATTAAATTAGCCAGTGTCACTGATTTAATTTTATCCTTACAAACCAAAAAAGTGGATGCCTTATCTTTATCGGGTGGTGTTGGTCAGGCTTATGCAAAGTCAGTTAAAGGTCTAACTGCAATCAACGCTAATTATCCTATTGATTCTCAAAATGAGTCTGATAACAATGGATTTTCTGTCGCAATTCCTAAAAATGAAGAATTATTATTAACAAAAATTAATCAAATTATTAAGGCTATCGGTAAAAAAGGCTATCAAAATTTTTTAAACAAAGCTGGAAAAGAATTACAAAATAAATCTTATTCATCAAAATCTGTAGCTAAAAATAAAGATTCTTCAATGTGGAATTATCGAAGCTATTTCATTAAAGGACTTAAAATTACTTTATTTATTTCATTCATAGGTGTAATCTTAGGATTTATTTTAGGATCTCTCTTTGGCTGGATGAGTATTTCTCATTTATCAATTTTTAGATTAATCGCTAGAACTTACATTGAGATTATCCGCGGAACACCCCTAATGGTTCAAATGCTTTTTGCTTATTTTGGAATTGGTACGCTATTTAATTTATCGAGTATTATAAGTGGAATTATAGCAATTAGTGTGAATTCCGCCGCTTATGTAGCTGAAATAATTAGAGGTGGAATTAATTCTGTTGACACAGGACAAAAAGAGGCTTCCTTATCGATGGGCTTAAATAGTAAACAAGCAATGCGTTATATTATTTTTCCTCAAGCAATTAAAAATATCTGGCCTTCATTAGGAAACGAATTTATTACTTTAATTAAAGAAAGTTCTATTGTTTCCATGATTGGCGTTCCCGATTTGATTTATCAATTAAAAAACGTACAGGCAAATACTTATAGAGGTATTGCTCCAATAGTTGTAGTTTTCTTTATTTATCTAACAATTAATTTTTTATTAGGTAGTTTATTAAGATTTATTGAGAAAAAATTTAAATAAAAAATCCGCGACTATTTTTGCGGATTTTTTATTTGTTTGTTTTGTTCTTGCGATTTTCCCAATAAAATATTGGAATACCGATTAAAACAACTAAGAAACTGACACTTATTCCAATAATTTGAGTTGTGTCGTTATAATTAATTGCTTCATCGATTGCTGATTGGAAAGTAGTAATAATAATAAATAAAGAACCTGCAATCGCAATAATTGGAGTAATCGGATATAAAGGCGTTTTAAATGAATTAACTGGTGCTTTATGTTCTCGTAAAATAAACACAGCAAAAAAGGCTAGGATATAAAAACTCCAAATAACTAAAATTCCCCAATCAGTTAAATCTTGTGCTCCTGCAACGAACAATAAAATAATTGCAATTAAAGAAATAAATAGTATTGAGTTAGTGGGAACTTTAGTTTTTGCTCCTACTTTACCGAAAAAATTAGAAAATGGAATATTTTTGTCTTCAGCCATTCCAAAAGCAATTCTTGGAAAGGCTAGGATTTTAGAATTTAAAGTTCCTAATATACTAATCGCAATAATAATAGTAATCAATTTTCCAACAATCGATCCAAAATATTTAGCAAAAATAAAAGATGGGACTTGTTCTTTTAAGGTTTCAATTTGAGACACTGGAAGTAAGTGTAAAATAACTGCACTAACAGAAATGTAAATTAACAAAACTACGAGTATCCCAGCGAAAATGGCTTTAGGTAAATTCCTTTTACTATTTTTAATTTCTCCAGATATAGACGCTATAATCATCCAACCATCATATGCAAATAGAGCTGGTATCATCGCTGAACCAATTGATCCTAATGAAGATGCTGAACTTTGTGAAGCAGCTTGAACATTCGAACTTAAATCGATATCCTTAGCAAAAAAAGTACCGAAAATAATCAGAACAATTAAAGGAACTAATTTAATATAAGTTGCTACTTGAGAAACATATTTAGTAATTATATTATTGAACAAATTAACAGCAGTTAAAATAATAATAATTCCTAATGTAACCAAAATAGAAATTTTAAATCCATAAATTTTATTGTCTGGATTGACTCCGAATATATTCAATAAAATGACTGAAAAGAAGTAGCCAACAGCAGCAATCATAGCTGGTCCATAAAAAATTATATTAGTCCAACCAACTATAAAAGCAGGTAATCTACCATAAACATGATCGACATAGGAGTACAATCCACCCGTTTTATCAATTTGCCCAGCTAATTCAGCTACCGTTAACGACCCAGCCAAAGTAATTACACCACTAGCTACCCAAGCAATAATAGCTCCATTACCAGTGCCAGCAGTAGATAAAACCTCTCCTTGCTTAAAAAAAATCCCTGAGCCAATTACAGTTCCAATTATCAAGAAAAATACATTCCAGAAACCAAAACTTTTATTTAATTGTTTTTCTTCATTCATTATTAATAATTTAACATTATTTTATTTTTTTGTTAATCAATTATGGACCAATGATTGATTGGACCGAATTTATGACCAACTTCAATTTGATTTTTAATTGCTAATTGTGTTTTTTCTTCAGCAATTTTCACCGCTTCTAAAAGATTCTTTTTTAAAGCTAATTGACTAACAATTGTTGCCGAAAAAGTATCTCCCGTGCCATTAATTCGATCAGTGGGAATATAATCATGGCTAAAATAGTGAAAATTCTGTTTTTCATCTAGGAAAACATCTGTTATATCAGCTTTTTCTCCAGAATGTTTTCCTTTAATTACTACATTTTTCGGACCCATTTTTTGTATCGATAAAGCAGCTTTTTGAATTGTATCCATATTATTTTCAAAAGATTCACCAAATAATATTTGGGCTTCATAAAAATTTGGCGTGACAATTTTTGCAAGGGGAAATAATTGTTTTTTTATAGTTTCAATAGCTGAATCCTCTAATAATTTATTTCCGTGTTTAGTGGTAATAACAGGATCGATAACAATTTGCCCTAAATCGAGTTCCTTAATTTTTTTAGCGACGAGTTCAATTATCGACGAATTTGCCAACATTCCGGTTTTAGTGGCAAGAATTTTAAAATCTCGAGACAACACTTTGAATTGTTCATCAATAAAATCGTTCGGTAATAAGTGCGAACTAGTTATTCCGTATGAATTCCCAGAAACAGCAGCTACCAAAACCGACATCCCATAAGTTCTGTTTGCAAAAAAAGTATGCAAATCAGCTTGCATACCTGCACTTCCATCTGAATCGCTACCAGCAATTGTTAAAACTTGTGGGAAATTATTAATCATTTTCTAGCTCGCTTTTATTTTCAATTTCATCAATTATTTGTCTTGCTTCATCCGTACTTGTAGTTCTTACTAATCTATCTCGATAAGTAGCTGCATTCGGTAATCCTCTAATATAGATTTTAAAAAATCTACGCAACGATTCAAAGCGTTTTGGACCAATATTTAAAACATAGTCATCATACAAATCTAATTGCATTCTAAATAAAGCAAATAATTCTTCTTGAGAATGTTGTTTGGCATCATCAAAAGCAAATGGGTTTTCAAAAATACCACGTCCAATCATAATTCCATCAATTCCGGGGTATTTTTTAGCTAACTGCAAGCCCTGCTCTTTAGTTTTAATATCGCCATTAATTTGAATTAACGTATCTGGTGATATTTCATCTCTCATTTTTAAAATATCAGCAATTACTTCAAAATGTGCTCCTGCTTTGCTCATTTCTTTTTTTGAACGTAAATGAACGGTTAAAACTTCAATATCTTGTTTTAATAAAAATGGAATCCATTCGTGATAATCATCAATAGATGAAAAGCCCAATCTAGTTTTTACACTTACCGGTAGTCCGGCTTTTTTGGTAGCAGTAATCACTTTTGCAGCGTTTTCATAGTGACGAATATAATCAGAACCACCATGATTTTTAATAACAGTCGGATCTGGACAACCCATATTTAAATCAATTGCTAAAAATCCCATATCTTTAATTGCGTCTGCGGCGGAAGCAAAACTTTCTGGATCGTCACCATTGCCCCATAATTGAACAATTGGTTGCTTTTCATTTTCATCAACATATAAACGATGACGGACAGAAAATTTAGCTTTTTCATGAGTAATACTGGTTGCATTTGTAAATTCAGTATAAAAATTATCTGGCGCTGAAGCTTGCTTTACCACTCGTCGAAAAACAGTATCAGTAACCGCCTCCATAGGAGCTAAGCTAAAGAAAGGGGCTTTTAAATGATTTTCTTTAATTTTTTTCCAATAATTACTTTTCGGCATACAAATATTTTAACTTACTTATAATAACTATCAAAATTAATAACTATCACCAACTGTTATTTGTTGATTAATATATTGATTATTTATCAAGGAATTATTAAAAACTCTTGCTACTGTTTGGCGCGACACACTTTGAACTTCTGCAACTTGCGTATCAGATTGCGTAATAATTGCTTTTTGCTCTTTTTTAGTATTAAACATTGCTGGATTAATGATTGTATACGGAATTTGAGAATTAATTATTATATCAATCGCGTCTTTTTGTTGGCCGAAATATTCTGGCATTGTTTTCCAAAAGCTCCCTTCCCTACCTATTGTTTCTTTATTAGCACCAGCAGCACCAAGCCATAAAATTCTTTTAACATTGGAATTTGATTCTTGAATTGCTTTTAATAAATTATTAGCAAATAGTGGCATCGGTGATGAACCAACAAAACTTAAAACAATATCTGCATCTTCCAAGGCCGGAATAATCGTTTTATAATCGTACATATCTCCTTCTATTACTGAATAATGATTATTTTGTGATTGTAAGCGCTTTTTATCACGCACAAAAAGAACTATTTCTTTATCTTGATCATAAATATTTATAAATTGTTGAGCTAAGTTTCCTGTAGCGCCTAAAATTAAATTCTTCATCTTTCCATTTAAAATTATTAATATTTTAGCAAAAATAAAACCACCTAAATTGGTGGCTTTATTATGAATAATTAATTACCAAAGTTGAGCTCTATCTTCGACCGAACGCCACATCAAATCGCCTTCTTGTATATTAAAAGCTTCAAAAAATTCATTGAAATTTTTAACCGCTTCATTTCCACGCAATTCGCCAGGGGCGTGGGTGTCCATATTTGCCAATAATTCTTTATATTCTTGACGTGCTTTTTGGCGCCAAACTGTCGCCCAAGAAATAAATAGTTCTTCAGGATTATAATCATTTTCAGTTTTAGCAGCTTGAAGTGCAGCGGATAATCCACCTAAGTCAGCAATATTTTCAGATAAGGTTAATTTTCCATTTACCTTAGCCTTTGTTCCGGGGATATCTAATCCGTCCCATAGTTCAACAATTTTCTTGTTTTTTAATTCAAAATTATCAAAATCTTCTTTAGTCCACCAATCTTTTAATGTTCCAATTTCATCAAAATGAGCTCCGTTAGAATCAAAAGCATGTGAAATTTCATGGGCAATTACAGCACCAATTCCTCCATAATTAAAAGATGAAGGACGGTCAAAACTATAAAATGGTAATTGCAAAATAGCTGCCGGAAAATTAATCGAATTATTCATAGGATCATAATATGCATTCACCGTAGCAGGTGTCATGTCCCACTCGTTTCTATCTACCTTATTGCCATATTTATTTAATTGAAATTTAATTTCTTGACCATCCAGCTCCCAAATATTTTCTAATAAAGTTTTATTTATATCAACTTTACGTTCTAGAAAACGGGCTGGAATTTCATCAGGATAGCCAATATGGTAAGCAATTGCATCTAATTTTTTAATTGCTTCTTGAATAGTTTGCTTCTGCAACCATTCATTATTTGTTAGACGCTCGCGATAAATATTAATCATTTTTTTGATCATATTTTCAACGTTTGTTTTAGCTTCTGCAGAAAAACGAATATGCCTAAAATACTCACCGATTAAAAAGCCAAATTCATCATTAGCCAAGCGGTAAGCAGCTAATTTTTTTTCTGTAGCTTTAGGAGTACCAGTAATGGTTCTATTGTATACGCCAGCCTCTAATCTCAACTCTTCTGTTGTATATGCTAATAAACCTGTTGAAAGTGTAACTAAATAATTTTTAAATTCTTTAAAGTTATCTTTTTGATAAACATTATTTAAATTTTCATAAAAACGATCATCAAAATAAACTACTTTATCAGGCTTTGTTTTCAATAAATTCTGTGCAATTTCTCGTAAATCAAAGGTTGTAAAATCTTTTGCAAAATCATCAAAATTCACGGGGTGATAAAGCTTAAAATATTCAGATTGTTCCTCGTTACTTAAAATATATTTTGCTAAATTTGCATCAAACTTAAGTGCATCTTCAACGATTTCTTCAGCATTAGAATATCCAGCGGCTTTTAATAATTTAATCTTTGATTCTTGCCAAACCGATAATAATTGTTCTTTTTGTTCGTTGTCCTCTTGATAATAAGTAGTATCAGGTAGGATAGTAGACAATGATCCAAAAGCCAATACATATTTCGATGTATCTAGCCAATCCTGTTCGATACCAAATGGTAAACCAGAGGATAAGGGATTTGTATATAATTCATAAGCCTTATCGGAAAAATCCTGCCAAGAATTTAGGTTTTCAATTAAAGCCATCTTTTCCTTAAAAGCTGAAACTCCATCTTTTTCTCGCTTAGTAAAATCAGAAGCTAATTTATATAAATCTAAAAAATTTTTAAGATGGGCTGGGGCATCCCCGTTTTTAAGAAAATCATCGGCGGCTTTTTGCAAAGTATCCTCAATTTCAAAATGTAAATCTGTAAATCCACCAGCTGTGGGGGCATCTTCACGGATCGTAGCTTGCGAAATCCATTCTTCGTTTACGCTTTGGTAAAAATTATCTTGTGCTTTTGTAACCATTAAGTTCTCCTTTAATTTGTTAATTTAAATTATAGTACAAACAAAATGATCGCTTATTGACCAATGTTATTTTATATCTTTAAATATTATTCACTGATTTTGGATTTTGCAATAAAAACAATAAAAAATGCAATAGCATTACTAATAAGCCCAATAAGTAAAATTAATATTGAAGTTTTATCTTCAAAAAGACCAATTACGATTGATTGAACTGCCATCAATAATGCAGTTAAAGTATTTACTAACGACACTGAACTTGTTCTATATTTGTCTAATACGACTTCGTGCAGTTGAGAATTTAATGATGTATCCCATATTTCATAAAAATAACCTATAAGCATATAGGCAACCAAAAATATTATTATATTATTCCAAAATAAAACTCCATATAATATAGTTCCTGTAAATAATGAAAATTTAATAATTTTCCATTTATCAAATTTATTTTCTAGTCTATGCAAACCAATAGAAGCTAATATTCCAAAAAAAGAAAATATAGCTACAATCCATGATATATGTTGAGTGGATATATTACGGTCTTTTAAAATAACTGCTGAATATAAATAAAATATAGATCCTGATGACTGAGTTAAAATGATCATGACTGCGATATATTTAAATTTTATATTTTTTAAAATGCTAAAAGTTTCATTTAAATTAATAAACTTTTCATTACTATGGGTTTTTTCTTGTTTTAAGTCATCAGGCATTAGCCAAACCATTATGGCAGCTAATATATGCGCCAGCATACCTAAAAGAAATACTAATATCCAAGAATATTTGGCAATGTTCCCACCTAATCCGGTACTAATCATTAAAGCCAATATTGCTGATGCGTTATATATTCCCAAATATTTTGTATAATCATTTTTATCCTTAATTGATTCATAAATTAAGGATTGGTCTGAACCAGAAATAAGCGTTAATCCCGTTCCAAATAAAAGAAAGCTTAAATAAACTAAAATTTGGCTTCCACTGAAAAAAATAACAAAAGATACAGAGCTATTAATAGTTCACCAATAATAATACTTTTTTTATGACCAAAATAATCACTTATAATACCTGATGGGAATTCTAAAACAACTTGTACAATACTAATAAAACCTTGTAAAAAAGCAACTTCACTAATAGACCAACCATTCTGAAATAAAAAAAGCATCCAGATTGCTCTTTCAAAATAAGTATTAGAAAATAATCCCCATAATATTCCCGTTAATACTTTTTTATTTTTATTAATCAGGTCCATATTATTTGCCCTTCATCAGAGATTTACGCTCTATTGATTTTTTTAATTTGCTATTACGATTTTACAAAAAGCAACGTGATTCAATTGAAATTAATAATATCACATATTAAGTCATTACTATTTTGCCTATTAAAAAACGCAGGCCTATTTGAGCCTACGTTTTCAAAAATTATTAATATAGAAATTACATCATCCCTGGCATTCCCATACCTGCCCCGCCTGGCATTTCTGGAGCGTCAGATTTTGGCAATTCAGCCACTACAGCTTCAGTTGTTAATAGCAGTGCTGAAACTGAGGCAGCATTTTGCAAAGCTGAACGAGTAACTTTAGTTGGATCTACGATTCCTGCTTCAACCATGTCAACCCATTGGTCATTTGCAGCATTATATCCAACGCCATCTTTTTGTTCTTTTAATTTATTAACAATTACAGAACCCTCTTTACCAGCGTTTTCTGCAATTTGGCGTACAGGTGATTCAAGAGCAACTTTCACAATGTTGATTCCAGTTTGCACATCACCATCTTCCTTCAAGGCTTCAACAGCTGGAATAACATTAACCAATGCTGTTCCTCCACCTGCTACGAAACCTTCTTCAACTGCAGCACGAGTTGCATTTAGAGCATCTTCAATTCGATACTTACGCTCTTTTAATTCTGTTTCAGTTGGGGCACCAACCTTGATAACTGCTACACCACCTGAAAGTTTAGCCAATCGTTCTTGGAGCTTTTCCTTATCAAAATCACTAGTTGTATTTTCAATTTCTTGACGGATACCAGCAACACGTGCTTCTAGTTTGTCCTTAGCACCAGATCCTTCAACAATAGTTGTACTGTCTTTAGTGATATTTACACGGCTAGCAGAGCCCAATTGTTCAATTGTGACATCTTTCAATTGCAAACCAAGATCTTCAGTAATAACAGTTCCACCGGTTAGAATTGCAATATCTTCTAATTGAGCCTTACGACGATCACCAAATCCCGGGGCTTTTACAGCAGCGATATTAAATGTTCCACGCAACTTGTTTAATACAAGCGTTGGCAAGGCTTCACCAGTAATATCGTCTGCAATAATCATCATTGAGCGTCCAGCTTCAACAACTGATTGAAGCACTGGCAAAATGTCTTGAATGTTTCCAATCTTTTGATCAGTAATTAAAATGTATGGATTTTCTAAATTAGCTTCCATTTTATCGTTATCGGTAACGAAATATTGACTCATATATCCACGGTCAAATTGCATTCCTTCAACAACATCTAATGTAGTATCAATTCCTTTTGATTCTTCAATAGTAATAACACCGTCGTTACCAACTTTTTCCATTGCATCAGCAATTAAGCTACCAACTTCTTCACTGGCTGCTGAAATAGATGCAATTTGAGCAATATCACTTTTAGTTTTTACTTCGTGAGAAATATTTTTTAAAGCCTCAACAGCAGCTGCAGTAGCTTTTTCAATTCCAACGCGAATTCCAACTGGATTAGCGCCAGCAGTTACATTTTTCATTCCTTCATTTACAATTGCTTGTGTTAATACTGTAGCAGTTGTAGTTCCGTCTCCGGCGACATCATTAGTTTTAGAAGCAACTTCAGAAACTAATTTGGCACCCATATTTTCAAAATGATCTTCTAATTCAATTGCTTTTGCAATGGTTACACCATCATTTGTAATTGTTGGAGCCCCAAATGATTGTTCTAAAACAACATTACGACCTTTTGGACCTATCGTAGTTTTTACTGTATTAGCAAGTTTATCAACACCAGCTTGCATGCGCTTTCTAGCGTCTTCACTAAAACGAACTTCTTTTGCCATTAGTTTAATACCCCCACAATATCCTTTTCATGTACTACCAAATAATCTTTTCCGTCGACAGTTATTTCTTGGCCGGCATATTTATCAAATGCAACTTGATCACCAACTTTAACACTGGTTGGTGCATTTAAATCGCCAACTGTAGTTTGGCTAATTGCAACCACAGCACCAGTTAATGGTTTTTCTTTTGCGTTATTTGCAATTAGAATACCACCAACTTTGCTTTCATTTTCTTCAATAATTTCAAGTAAAACTCTATCACCTAAAGGTTTAATCATTTTTTAATCCTCCTTAATTTACTTTACAAATGTATTATATACAATTGGTCAAAAAAGGTCAAACTTTTTGATAGTTTGACCTAGAGTGATTTATCGACCTGTTATTTTTTTTAATATTTGAATAAGATTATATTTAAATTTATTAATAGGTAAAATAAACTCGCCTATCATTTCTTCTAATTCACCATTAAAAGATTTTTTAAACTCCATTACGCCGTCGCTACCATCTTGTTTTCCAGAAACGCCATAAAAATTATATCGATTAATACCTAATTTAATCGCTTCTTGCATAACGAATTGTTGAATTAAGTATGGTGAATAAAAATTCTTATAAGCTTCATTGGTCCCTGAGTATAAATAGGTTAATTCTCCCGGGAAATATTGGAACATCGCTCCAGCAGTGATAACTTTATCCTTTCCTTCATTGGATTGCAAAATATCAGCTTGCTCAATTCTTTTATGGTGAGCTTTGATTTGATCGTTGTATTCATTTAATTGACGAATAATTTTTTTATTGTTGGGCGTATCTTTTAATCTAAGATTCAAATCATCAACAATTTTCATTAACTCATTAATTGCTTGATTTTGAGTTTTTTTGTATTTTTTAAAATCGAGAAACGCGAAAATAAATTTAGTTTTATTTCCGTAATATTTATATGCTTTTTGATAATAATCCAATTCTTTAGCCTTAAAACCAATTCTATTAGCAGTTGCAACTTCTAATTGATAAAAGTCTTTTAAATCAGCTTCATCTAAAATTTTTAATTCGATTCCAAACTGCTTGTTCTTTTTCAAATAATATTGAACGTCTTTTGTAAAACTATCGGTTAATTGTTTTTCATCTTCAATTCCAGACAGATCTTTGACATATTGAAAACTTGGCGAGTGATTAGTATCATTTCCCATTTGAATTGGAACATGAATAAATCCAATCTTTTTCATTTCTTCTAGGCTAGTGTTATCTTCAAATATTTTTGCCCCCTCATTATTGAATTTTGTAGCAACGAGATCTGGAATTATCGATATATATAAAGCTCCATTTGTTTTAGCAAAATAATATAAACCATCAAAAAATGTTTTTACTAAAGTTGAATTTTTAAAATCTAAAATCGGTCCTCGATCCATTCGGTAATAAAAGCCACCATGTACTTTAAACTGGCTTAATATTCCACCAGCAATAACTTGATTATCAGAGTCAACCAAACCAACTAAAATGGGATTATAGTCACGTACTAAAAATAAATCGTAGGATTCTACTGATTGTAAAAAATTTAAATATTTTTGTTTTGCGGTAAATTTTAAATATTCTTCTCTATTTAATTGTTGAAATTTTAAATCACTCATTTTAGCTCATTTTACTTTTTAAATTGTTTCAAATATTCGTTATATGCTTCTTGATTTAATACTTTATCAATTTCACCAATATACTCAATTGGCTTTTGCTCGCCTAAAAAAAGACGCTTATTCGTGTACAAACCATCATCGTCACCAACATGATCAATACCGCCAAAATCAGCAAAGGAATATCTATTTTTTAAAGCATAATTTAACCATTCCCAGCGATTTTTATAAGCTGCCCCAGATTCAGACAATTCTCTATTTAAACCGGCATAAATCATCCAAGTTTTAACTCCATAATCTAAAGTTACCATGGCCTCAGCTGGTTGGCCATCCACATAAGATACATAAATTTTTAATAAATTTTGATTAGATAAATTATCTCTTATAGCTTGAAAATAGTTTTTTGGGCGGTATGAAATTCCATGATATTGAGCCATCATCTCGTGCAAGGTATAAAAATCATCTAATAATTCCTGACTGTCGCCGATTTTTGTTTCTAAATTATTTTGTAAGGATTTTCTGACATTGCGTCTTCCGTTTTTAGAAAAATTATCCATAAGTAGGCTACTAGATTCAATATTTCTTAAATCTAAACGCATATTTAATCTAGGCTGAATATTTTCGTGCATTTTGGTTAGTTGACGATTACGCATTTGATACCCAGCGTCAATATATTTTTGATTTAATTCATCAGAATATTCAATTTCTGGATCCATTCGAATTAAAAATACATTTTTAGGCAATCGTTTTATAGCCTTGCTAACAAATTTATTAATTAAATCAACATCTAAATAGTCAGCAACCAATGGACCTTTTGGAACATATGCCAATAAAAATCCGGGGACGGCTTCAATCGTTAAAATAGCCATTGTAGCCACAATCGATCCACTTTGGTTCTCATCATATAAAAATAAGTGGCCCCAATTTTTTTTAACTTTACTCCACATAATATCTTGCGTAACCACTCCATGATTAGAATTGATTACAAAATCTCGGTATTCTTGTACTTTTTGAATATTATCTTCATCTAAAACTTGAATCACAATTCATTCCCCTAAATTAAAATAGGTCTTTTCAGACCTAATATTTTATATACTTTTAATTTTATCTTGATTGTTGACAAAATACACGAGCGTTTGCGCTTCTCTGGTTAAATCAACATCTTTTACCCTAACTGTTTTAGGTAAAGTCAAATGTACTGCAGTAAAGTTTAAAATGCCCTTATAACCTGCTTTTACTACTTGATTTGCAATTTCTTGTGCAAATTGCTCGGGAACGGTAATGATTGCAATCTGAGCCCCGTATTCCCTACTAATCTTTTGAAATTCACTTATATCAAATACTGATACTTCTGTTCCATTTTCATTAATAATTTTTTTATTTCCATTATTGATATTAATATCGAAAGCTACCACTATATCCAAATTATCAGCTGAAGAAAAATTATTTCTAACAAGTGCCGAACCAATATTTCCAGCACCAATTAATGCAATTTTATTAACTTTTTGGTCTTCTAATTTTCCAGAGAAGAAAGTTACTAAGCTATCAACATCATATCCATAGCCTCTTTTTCCTAATTCACCAAAGAAGCTAAAATCACGCCTGACGGTTGCTGGATCATATTTAACTCCTGCTGAAATTTCCTTAGAATTAGTACGCTTGATGCCTTTTTCCTGTAGTGATTTCAAATAATGATTATAAACAGGTACGCGTTGTGCTGTTGCTCTAGGTATTGAAGAAAAACTTGCCATTAAAAATCTCCTTATGTTAAGTTACTTACTTCACATTATAATACATTTTTACGATTTTAGTGATAAATTCACTTAATTTTCACAAATTATGTGATTGATAAGGAAAATCTAAGCTAGGATTAGTATCGAGCTTTAAATTAGAAAACTCGTTATGCTTAAAATTAACATAGGCAGCTGCCCCTATCATTGCTGCATTATCACCTGCAAATTGCATCGGAACCAAATTTAATTCAACGTCATATTTATTGGCAATATTTAAAATAGAATTTCTTAATAACTCGTTTGCTGCAACGCCACCACCTACAAGCAACATTTTTACCTTAAACTTTGATAAAGCCAAATCAGTTTTTTCAATTAAAGCATCAATAACTGCTTGTTGAAAACTAGATAATAAATCATTTTTATTAATCGATTCATTTTTTTGTTCTGCCTTATGTAAATAATTAATAACAGCTGATTTTAAACCGCTAAAAGAAAAATCAAATTCTCCTTGTGTATGCGCAATTGGAAAACTAATATTATTGTTACCTTGTTTTGCCAATTCTTGTATTTCTTTTCCAGCTGGATATTTTAAGCCCATTACACGTCCAATCTTGTCGAATGCTTCGCCAGCAGCGTCGTCTAAAGTTTCACCAATAACTTCAAATTTATTTTCACTTGGCATCAAAACAAGTTCTGTATGGCCACCTGAAACCATTAAAGCCAACGCTGGATAAATTATTTTTTTATTAAAATTAGCAGCTAAAATGTGTCCCGCCAAGTGATTAACGCCAATAAAGGGTAAATCATTAACCATTGCAAAAGTTTTTCCAGCCATTAATCCAACCAATAACGAACCAACTAAACCAGGTCCATATGTTGCTCCCACAGCTGTAATTTGTTTTTTGGGATCATCAATATTAGCTTTCTTAAGCGCTAGTTCTAGAACTTTATTAATCCATTCTAAATGGTGGCGACTAGCAACTTCAGGTACAATTCCACCAAAGCGTTGATGACTATTAATTTGTGTGGCCACAATATTACTTAAAACTTCATTACCATTTTTTACAACAGCAACACTGGTTTCATCGGCTGAACTTTCAAAAGCGACTATTAAATTGTTTTCTTTTTCATATAACATAACGTTTGCATCTTCAATCGGATTGGAATAATAATTTTTTCGAACTGAAATTTGCTTAAAACCAAATTTAATATACAAATGTTTAGCAATTTCATTACTAGCTCGTACCTCTAAGTGAATTTTAAAAACTCCATTTAAGGTTTTCATTAATTCTTCTATTAAAAAACTAGCAATTTTTTGATTTTGAAATTCTTTTTTTACTGCGATTTGATTAATATCGGCTTCATCTTCAAACTGAGTAAGGCTTATAAAACCATGGTCATCTACCAAAAAAAAACGATAATTATCATTGTTTAGTTGGTCTTCAATCTGTTCAATTGTATTGGAATTAAAATTAAAAGCATCCTGAATAATTTGAAAAATTAGCTGGGCATCATCAATAGTAGCAGATCTAAAAATCATTATAAAATTAACTCCATATTAATGGCATCTTCATGATTAGTATCATAATATCCCTGCGTTTCACTAACTATTTCAAAATTTTTTCTAAAATAAAGTTTCATTGCAGATTTATTTGATTCTCTTAATTCCAAAGTTACACTTTTAGCTTGACGATCACGAGCAAAATTAATAACTTCATCAATCAAAAACGATCCTAAAGTGAGCCTTTGTATTTTCGGCAAAACAGCAATATTTGTAATATGCAATTCTTTGTCGTTAATAAAGGCACTTCCAATAAATGCAACAACATGCTGATTTTCATCTTCTGCAACTAAATATAAACCACCATTTGAATTTCTCATTTCGTATATAAAAGCATATTCATTCCAAGGAACTAAACCGTTATAAACCAATTTTTCAATTTTCACCATTAAACTCGCATCGCTTCTTTTAGCTTGACGAATCAAAAATTGATAATCTTGAATATTAATAGTTTTAGAATTATAAACTATTTTTTGATTGAATATTTTTTTAATCCAAGAAAACATCTACTTCTCTCTTTATACCTTTATTTTTACTTAGCCAATTCATTTCAGCTTGAGTTTTTCGTAAATAACTAGGGGCAAAATCGCTTGCATTTACCGGATTTTGTGTTTCTGCAATTTTAGCCATAACAATCGGATCGATTAATTGCGTATCTAAAATTATTTTCTGTTTTTTAAACTCAATATCAAAAGTTTTAGGAACCAAGAAAATGGCGTTGCCATAATTTTCTTTCAAAAAAGAAATTGGGTAATGCCCGTCAACTAAGACATTATTTCCATTCATGTACCCACCAGCAAAAACATTATCATTTCGCGCATCAATTACCGGAATTATTAATTTACTAGGATCTGTTTTTTGGCTATCAGCCATTACTTTCAAAGTAGAAATTGCCACTAAATCAGCTTGAATTTGACTTGCTATTATTTTAGCAACTGTTGCTCCAATTCTTAAACCAGTAAAAGATCCCGGCCCCTTAGTTAAAGCAATTTTTTGAACATTTTCAATATTCCATTTTGCTTGTTTTAACAAAGCTTGAATTTCGTCTAAAATGATGATTGAATGTGTTTTTACTGGTTTATCTAAATTATCGTAGATAAATTCTGCTTTATTTTCAGAATCATAAAGCCCCAAATTTAAATATTTTCCACTTGTATCAATCGATAAAATTTTCAATTACTTATCTCCATAGCCATCTGGATGTTTTTGCATCCAATTCCAAGCTGTTTGTATAATTGTTTTTACATCAGTAAGTTCTGGTTTCCAGCCAAGAATATTTTGTGCCTTAGTAGAATCTGCAACTAAACTGTCCGGGTCACCAGCGCGGCGAGGCCCAATTTCATTTGGTATATCAATACCGGTTTCTAATATTGCTGCATCGACCATTTGCTTTACAGAAAAACCTATTTTTGAACCTAGATTAAAATAATTAGAACTGTTTTCATTCATTAGGTAATTGATTGCTAAATAATGTGCATTAGCTAAATCAACAACATGAACATAATCTCGAACATTAAAACCATCTGGTGTATTGTAATCATTTCCAAAAATGATAATCTTGTCTTTTTTTCCTTGGGCCGCTAATAAAATATTTGGAACTAGGTGAGTTTCAGGATTATGATCTTCACCAATTGAACCATCTATTTTTGCTCCAGCTACATTAAAATATCGTAAAGCAACACCTTTAATATCATAAGCAAGATCAGCCCAATGCATAATTTGTTCCATTTGCAATTTAGTTAATCCATATGGATTAATCGGATTTTGCTCATCTTCTTCTTTTACGGGAATATTTTTTGGTATTCCATAAGTAGATGCCGATGAAGAAAAAACAATTTTTTTAACATTATACTTATTCATTACTTCTAATAAAGAAATCATTCCATATGTATTGTTGTCAAAATAATCTAAGGGTTTGTTCATCGATTCATTAACTAAGCTTTTTGCGGCAAAATGAACTACTGCATCAATATTGTGTTCATCAAAAACATTACTTAAAGCCACTTGATCTCGAATATCAATTTCATAAAATGGAACATCTTCAGGAACAGAGCTTTTATGTCCAGTTGCTAAATTGTCAACAACTACTACATCTAATCCCATTTGTAATAATTTATCAACCGTATGCGATCCGATATAACCAGCTCCGCCTGTTACTAATATTTTCATAATTATTTTCCTTCTTCCCACCAAATTTCTGCTAGTGCACGACTAACATTGTTACTTATAATCTGATGAATAGTTTTATTATCTTTTATTTCAATATTGATAACTAACTCATCACCAAAAACCACTTCCTTTTGATATTTAACAATTATTTTCTTCGGGCTATGATTTTCTAAAAATTCTTCAGGCATCCCATCAAAAAACCAATCAAAGTAGCTACCATTATTAGCATGTTTATTAGTATCTGTTTCAAAATAGGAAACAATATGCTTAGTAGAAAAACTTACGTTATTAATATCATTTGGCGAAGGTAATTTATCGACTTTGGTGACAACGGGTGTTTCGTAGACATCTGTAATTTCAGGATTTAGTTTAACTAATTTTCGACGTTTTAAATCAATCATTGCCCACAAAGATTTAATTGAAATAAGTTGATTATTATTATCATCTAAAAATTCGAACGACCTTGTGGAAAAATATTCATTTCTTTGATTTGGGCTAGTATGAATGACAACACTTTCTCCTGTTTTAGCAAGACGCTTAACATCAATTTCATATTGTAAAATAACCCAGCCTAATCCTTTTTGATGCAATTGTTCCATACCAACATCAAGTTCTTCAGATTGAAAGATAGAAGTAGCTATTGCAAGACGCGGGATCGCAGGAATTGTTAAGTGGTTTTTACGATCTACTAAGTAATTTGGAATTTTAATTGTTTGCTCAAAAGTTTTAACCATTACTTACCTCATTATATAAATTATAAATTTTATTTCTATCTTGATTATACTTTTTTGCAATTTCTTTAATGGCTATGTTTGGTTTTTCTCCGGCTAAAACTATTTGCTTAATTTCATCTACAATTTCTTGATCTGAAACATCAATTTTTTGCGCTTCATGAATCGCTTGTACCATTAAAACAAATTCACCTTTTGGTTCATGATTATTAAAAAAATCAATTACTTCACTTACATTGCCACGAACATAAGATTCGAATTTTTTAGTAATTTCTCTGGCCGCTACAATCTTAGTGCTGGTTCCCAAACTTTCTAAGATATTATTTAAAGTATTTAAAAGTCGGTAGGGTGACTCATAAAAAATAAAACTTTCGTTTCTATTTTTAAGAGAATTTAAAAAAATTTTTTGTTCATTATTTTTTTTAGGCAAAAAACCTATAAATGTAAATGGTTGTACCGTAAGACCACTAGCTATTAATGCAGTAATACTAGCAGTAGGACCGGGCAATGCAATAACGCTAATATCATTTTCAATAGCAGCTACAACTAGTTCGTGCCCGGGATCAGAAATACTGGGCATCCCAGCGTCGGATATTTGTGCAATAGACTTACCTTGCTTTATTTCATTAATTAGTTGTGGAATTCTTTGAGCATAATTATGTTCGTGTAATGATAACATTGGCTTTTTAATATTGAAATGTTGCAATAAGATCCCAGAATGACGTGTATCTTCGGCAGCTATAATGTCGACTTCTTCAAGGATTTTCAAAGCTCGAACCGTAATGTCTTCTAAATTTCCAATTGGCGTAGGCACTAAATATAATTTTCCAATTTCGCTATCACTAAAACTTCTTTGTTCGATCATGATATAAAACTCCTGATAGCTATTTTTTCTAAGGTAGTTTGCATATTTATATTAAATTTACTTTTATCTAATTCCTCAACAAAAATATTTAATAAATTAACATTTTCAATTGATTTTTGCTCCAATAAATTTAATGCAATTAAAGGAAAAGTAGTTTGTTGCAGAGGCGTCTTTAAATACTTCATTAAAATTCCCTCAACAAAAATAAAAGCATCGTGGTTTTTATTTTGTAGCATCTCAATCCATTGTTCAACTTTCGTTGCAACATTGAAAAACCAAGCATCATTTTGTAGTTCATTAGCAATTTCTTTATTGGCAGCAACTTGCGCTAATAAATATGTATATTTTGGATCTAATCCAAATTCTGAATATTCATCAACTAGCTCATCAACAGATAATTCTGGTAATATAATTTGCTGAACACGAGAATTTATTGTTGGTAAAATATTAGCCACTGAATTAGCATATAAAAAAATCATTTGATTTTCTGCTGGTTCTTCAATAAATTTCAGAATAGAATTAGAAGCTTGTTCATTTAATAACTCCGCGTTTTTAATCAGAGCTATTTTAAGATCACTAGAAGTCGTTTGAAATTCTTCTTGTAAGGTTCTTAATTGATCTACTAAGATATTTTTTTTACCATTTTCTTCTTGAATCAAATAAAAAAAATGATAATCTTCTATTTTATCTTCAACCAATTTTGACAATAAATCTAATACGAAATTAAAATTCTGTTTTTTAGGATCAACAAAAAGGTAAGCGTGACTAAGCTTACCTAATTTAATTTGTCTTTCCCAAATTGAATTTATATCTTTCTTTGAAAAAGCCATTTAATTAAATTTGCTTGAACCTTTCAATATTTTGAACAATAATTGTAGCTCCACCGACCGTTACTTCAATTGGCTCAATTAATTCTGGATTTAAAGTTAATAAACTTGCATTGCCAGACATAAACTCCTGTCTTTTTTTAGAATGTTGCGAAATCAATTCAATCACATCATCTACTTTGCCTTCATCAATAGCAATCATAAAAGTAACGTTCCCAGATCGTAAAAAACCGCCTACTGAAGAAATTCTTGTGGCACGTATGTCATTTTCTATTAGGGCATTAGCTACATTATTAGCGTCTTTATCTTGAACAATTGCTGTAATTAATTTCATATTTATTTTTCCTCAATCCGTTTATAAATCAATTCTAAACTTTCCTGAACTAATTGCTTAGTATTTTTAGTTCCATCTAATTTAACAATTCGATTTGGATATTTTTTCAATAAAACTAGATAAGTATCTCGAACTTTTTTATGAAAATCTAATTCATCCTGATCTAATCGATTTGCTTCTTGCGCACGATTTTGCATAATTCTAGCAATTCCTATTTCAGAAGGTACATCTATATAAATGGTTAAATCAGGAGTAAGGCCACCAGTGGCAAATTTATTAATCTCTTCAATACCTGAAATACCTAAATTTCTTCCTCCCCCTTGATAAGCAATCGACGAATCCACATACCGATCAGCAATTACAATATGATTTTCTTTTAATTCGGGGATTATTTTCTGTGCGATTAACTGAGCCCGTGAAGCCGCAAATAATAGTGCTTCGGTTCTAGGATCCATTTCTTTATATAAATGTTCACCTTCACCCAAAACAATATTACGAATTGCTTCAGATATTCTAACTCCACCCGGTTCTCGGACGCTAACAACGTCATCACCATATTTATCTTCTAATTTTGGCAATAATTGTTTTAACATCGTGGTCTTACCAGCTCCATCAGGACCTTCAATTGATAAAAAAAATGCTTTATTCATTATTTTCCTTCTTAGATTGTTTTAAAAGATAACCATATTTCATTTTAGCCAATTCAGTTTTCATGTGTAATGCCCGCATATCAATATCAGAATTAATCATATTATATTCATTGTCACGAGCTAAAACATAATCATCTTGCAGTTTATTTAAGGTTTTAACTAAATTAATTTTGACTTGTTTTTGCAAGGTAATTTTGGAACCAAAAATCATAATTCAGTTCTCCCCGTTACAGCTCTACTCAAAGTTAATTTGTCCGCATAATTTAAATCACTACCTACTGATAGTCCACGAGCTAATGTAGAAACTTTAATACCAGCCGGTTTGATTAGACGAGCTAGATACAAAGTAGTAGCTTCGCCTTCAGCGCTAGAATCTAAACCAATAATGACTTCATTAACTTCTGGATGTTGTTTTAAACGATTGATCAAACTCGTAACATTGATATTTTCTGGACCAATTCCAGCCAAGGGGTTTATCACTCCGTTCAATACGTGATACAAACCCCGATAATCATTTAAATTATCAATAGACATTACTGCTTGGGAATCTTTTACTACAAAAATTTTAGTTTGATCTCTCGTTTGATCTCTATCGATCGCACAAGGATCCATGTCTTTTGAAGTAATAAATCCACAAACTGAACAAAAGGTAATTGCATTTTTAGTTTCTTGAATTGATTGCGAAAATTCGCTGGCATCATTATCATTCATTGAAAGAATATGAAAAGCATAGCGAGTAGCTGTTTTTCTACCAACACCCGGTAACTTACTAAATGATTCAATTAATTGTCCTATTTGATTGGGGTATTGCATTAATTATTCTCCAACTTAAAATTATCACCAAAAATTTTTTCGGCTTCCATAATTACATCTTGATTGTTGTCAACAGCCGATATTTCTTTTTCATTTTTTTTAACTAATTTTTTTTCAAAGGTTAATGGGTGTTCAATACCTTTAATATTATCAGCAAATGCAGATTTATATTCATTCCATTCAAATTGATCTAAAAAGGTTAAATTGTAGTCCACACCCATTACCATTTCAAATTCACTCTTTAATTTATTAGCAAATTCAGCTGAATTAATCGCTAAATTTAAAAATTGAGTTTGTTCAAATACCACTATTAAATCAGTTTGGTTGGCAGCGACAATTTTTGCAAAATTAGCTAAATCAGCAAAATCATTTTCAGCACTTTGTTTGATTTCTTCCCAAGCTTCTTTTGAAGAAACTAATTCGTTTCTATCAGCCGTTTTCATAATTGTGAAAATAGTTTTCGAATCATCACTTAATGTTACATCTGATACTTCTGAATGATTGGGGGGGTGTTCCGTTGCATTTTCACTAGTACTTTGAGAGCTTTTTAAATCAATTTCTGAATTATCCTGTTCATTAATATGACTAAGTGAGTCTACATTTAATTTGACGTCTGTAATTGGATTTAAATTACTATTTTTAATGTCCTTTGTTTCTTCAATTGATATTTTATTTTCTATTTGTGCTTGGTTTTGTTCTAATTTATCTTCTTCTTTGATGAATTTTGTTCCTTCATCATTTTGTTGGATAACCGATTCGCCATTATTAACATTTTGGTTTGAAAAATCTAATTTAATAAGTAAAATTTCAACATAAACTTCAGGTCTTAATGATGTTTTCATCTTTAAAAGAGTATCTGCAATTAAATCAACAGCCTTTTTTAAAATATCATTCCCTAATTTTGATAATTTTAAAGCCAACTCAACATTAGATGAAATTAAATTAGAATCAATATCTACTACTAATGCATCTTTAATCAATTCAACCATACTTACAACAATACTGATAATATCTTTTCCATCTTTCTTTAATGAATTAAAAAGAGATAATGCATTTTCTGTGTTTCCATTTAAAGCATTTAGTAGAAGTTCTTGAACACTTTCAAAGCTAGATCTACCTGTAATTTTTAAGACCATATCATTTGTAATTTTATTTTCAGTAGATAAAGAAATAACCTGATCTAGAATTGATAAGGCATCTCTTAATCCTCCATCGGCAATATTAGCAATAGTTTGTAATGCAATCAACTCATATTCAATTGCTTGATCGTTTAAAACATATTCTAAACGGGAGACTATTTGTGAATCATCAATTCGTTTAAAATCAAAACGTTGCACTCTACTTAAAATGGTTGCTGGAATTTTTTGAGGGTCGGTAGTAGCTAAAATAAATTTTACTTGTTCAGGTGGCTCTTCAATAGTTTTTAAGAGTGCATTAAAAGCCGAAGTTGAAAGCATATGTACTTCATCGACTATATAAACCTTATAAGGCAATTCAATTGGAGCATAATTTGCAGAATCGATTAACTCACGAGCGTCGTCAACCCCGTTATTAGATGCGGCATCTATTTCAATAATATCGGCAAAATCATGTTCTGCCATTTCAGGAACAACATTATTAAGCTCCCGAGCAAAAATTTTAGCGACTGAAGTTTTTCCGGTTCCGCGAGGTCCGGTAAATAGATATGCATGAGCAACTTTATTATTTGCAATCGCATTTCTTAATGTAGTAGCGATTTCAGTTTGTCCTACTAAATCATCAAATGTGGTTGGCCTATATTGTCTGTATAAAGCTTTGTACATTGTTATTAAAAAAGCGGATTATCCCGCTCCCCTTGCATTATGTATGCAGGCACAACTTTTATTCAACTTAAGGCTGCTGCATTCCTGCCCTGACCTGATTCACTGACAAAAATTTGCCTACAAGATTATTTTACCATTATAATTGCTTTTCTCGTTTGCTTCTCAAATGAGAGAAAAAATCTTGCATTAATTTTTTAGATTCATACTCTAAAATTCCAGAATAAACTTGTAATTGATGATTTAATCTATCATCTCTCAATGTATTATATAAGGAATCAACAGCACCAAATTTAGAATCCTTAATTCCATAATATAATTCTGGAATTCTCGCTTGCAAAATTGCTCCAGAACACATTAAGCATGGTTCAACAGTAACAAATAAACGAGTTTTTTCTAAACGCCAATTTTTTTTAAAATTATTAGCAATTTCAATTACATTAATTTCAGCGTGCGAAGTAGTTTTGTACTCTTGTTCTCTTAAATTATGGCTACGGGCAATTATTTGGTTATTTTCATCGACCAATACAGCTCCAATCGGCACTTCGCCTTTACTTCCAGCTTTTTTAGCTTCAATAAGCGCCTCTTGCATAAAGCTATTTATTTGTTCGGATGTTAATTCATTCATATTTAACTGATTTTAAAACATTATATCCATGATCTTGCCTTATTTTTTCTACATTACCAAAAGTAACTTCCATTAATTTTTGAGCAGACGGCGATCCTTGTTTTCTTTGTAAAACCACATATAAAGCACCATTTATCTTTAAATAATCGTAAGCTTTTTCTAGCATTTCAGAAACGATTTTTTTGCCAGCTCTTACAGGTGGATTAACTAAAATATTGTCATAAACCTTACTAATATCGCTATAAATATTCGAATAAAAAACATTTCCTAAAGTATTGTTGTTTTCCAAGTTATATTTGGCTAACTCTAAAGAACGGTTGTTTACATCTACCATATCTGGTTTTAAACCTAAAATTTTGCCAATAGTAACACCAACTACGCCATAACCAGTACCTAAATCTAATAGATCCCCATTTACCTTTTTTTCATCATCTAAAAAAGATTCTATCAACAAATTACTTCCGAAATCAATTTGCTTTTTGGAAAAAACACCATTATCACTCTTAAATTTAAATTTAACTTCGTCTATTTCATAATCGATTTCATAATAATGATGGTTAGATTTAGGATCAGATGTAAAATATTGTTCATTATTATTTTGAGAATCAGTCATTAGTTTCCTTAATTTTTAAAAGTACATCGCCAGCTTCTACTAAATCACCTTCTGTAACGTTAACTTCAATAACCTCACCAAAATTTTCTGATAGAATTTCATTTTGCATTTTCATTATTTCAAGTAACAAAATAACATCACTAGGGGCAATATGGTCGCTTTCTTTAATATTGATTTTATTAATTATCCCCGACACTGGAGCTTTTATTTCAATTAATTTTTCTTCCATATCTTAAATTATACAAATCAATTGTTATTTTAAACTTTATGTAATAAAAAACGAGATATTAATCCCGTTTTTTAATTTAAGTTCACTTAATTATTTAAGAGTAACTGAAGCGCCGGCGTCTTCTAGCTTTGCCTTTAATTCATCGGCATCAGCTTGAGAAAGACCTTCCTTAACAACTGATGGAGCTCCATCAACTAGGTCCTTAGCTTCTTTTAATCCTAATCCGGTAACTTCACGAACAACTTTGATAACACCAATTTTTGCGGCACCAGCAGAAGTTAATTCTACGTCAAATGAATCTTTAACTGCGGCAGCATCGCCACCAGCAGCGCCAGCTGCTGCAACGGGTGCAGCAGCTGAAACACCAAATTCTTCTTCGATTGCTGAAACAAGATCAGCTAAATCAAGGATTGAAGCTTCTTTAAGTGAAGCGATAATTGCATCTTTATCGAATGCCATAATTTTTTCTCCTTAGCAGATATTTTTTATTCTGCACTTTCTTCTTTATTTTCAGTTTGTTCAGCATCTTGCGTAGCTTCTTCAGCTACAGCAGATGATTCTTCTTGTACGGTTGTTTCGGCTTGAACTTCATCAGCTGGTTTTTCTTCAGTAACAGTAGCTTCAGATGCAGGTGATTCTTCTTCTTGTACAGGAACTTCTTCTCCATCAGCAATGCGCTTTTCAGATATAGCTTTAACAGCATACATAAAACTACGTAGTGGATATTGGAATTCAGCCATCAATTGGCCAAGAAGTGCTTCACGACTTGGTAAGGCAGCGTAGCGATTTACTTCATCTAGGCTAGCCACTTTCCCATCAACAACACCACCTTTTAATTCAAGGGCTTCAACAGCGTCAGAAAATTTCTTCAAAATACGTGCTGGAGCAACGGCGTCTTGTGATGAAAAAGCAACGGCTGAAGGACCAACAAACACATTATTCAAGTCTTCATATCCAGCTTTTTGAGCTGCACGAGTTAAGATTTTATTTTTAATAACTCGTAATGAGATACCTTCAGAACGTAATTGGCTACGTAAATCATCGGCTTGAGCAACGGTTAATCCACGAACATCAACAACAACTGATGAAACGGATTCTTTAAATAAATCAGCAACTTCATCAACCTGTTGAGCTTTAATTGCAATTGTTTTTTCGCTCATAGTTTGTCCTTTCATTTTGTAACTAATGTTAGCCAGACAAATAAAAATCGCATACAAAGACGCGACCAGAATTAACATTCCTCGGCAGGATTTACATCTTTCGATAACCGACGTCTTAGGCAATAACTATTAAATTACTCTTTTAAGTATATGTTTTCATCTTGCAAATGTCAACGATTCCACATACTTGGCGCCAGCTTTTAATAAAGCATCTTGTACAGCATGTAAGGTTGTTCCACTAGTATAGACATCATCCAATAATAAAATTTTCTGACCCGAAATATCTTTTAAAACTTCAAATTTAATTTCAGTATTTTTTCTTTGATCGGAATCTATTTTAGACATTTGAAAATTTTTTGTAATTGAAAGATATTCATCATTTATTGAATTACCAAAAATACCTTTTACTTGATTAAATCCTCGTTTTTTAGAACTGACTGGAACTGGTACAACTAGATCGAATTGTTTAAAAATTTTAGTTGTTTTTAAACGAATTTTTTCATTTAGAATTTTTCTAACTCGATAATCACCAAGATATTTATATATGTGAAAAAATTCAGATAACATATTGTTATACTTATAAAAACTATGATTTATTAAAATTGGATTTGTTTTATTCCAATCGATACATTCTTTACAAATTCCTTCAATTTTAAATTTATTACATTGACTACAAACATTGTTTAATTGACTAATATCAATAAACTCTGAGTTACATGAGTTACATAAAACCGCATCTATTCGATTCAAAAATATTTCTTTTATATTAAAATTAGTTATCACTTCGCTTTTACAAAGTAAACATTTTTTATTTTCCATAAATTAGCTATTCCCTGCTATTTCTAGCGCTTTTTGATTCATAAAATTAATTTGTTTAATTGCTTTTTTTAAGGAAGAATTTTGCTGTTCAACGATTGCAAAAATATTTTTGGCCAACGAATTTTGTCCTCGGTCAACTCTACCTGCTATTTGTACTAAATTATTTTCGTTAAACAAATAATGATCTGCTCCTAATATAATTACATTTATATCCTTCAAAGTGACTCCACGTTCTAAAATTGTAGTAGTAACTAAAAATTGAATTTGATTATTTCTCATTTTTGTTACCTTATCAATTCTTTGAGCATCTCCAGACCAAACGCTTTCGCCTTGGATATTAAATTCTTCTTTAATTAAATTAGTAATTAATTCTAAATGCTTAACTTCT
>JAITDY010000033.1 GCA_031282325.1 Lactobacillaceae bacterium
TTAATAACCAATATTTTTATTGAAAATATTGATGGTAAGGTAGTTGTTCAACAACGGTCATTTAATAAAATTGGTCGTCCCGGAGAATTTGATTTGGTAGTGTCTGGTGCTGTTTTGGTAAATGAAACCTCTAAACAAGCAGCAATTAGAGAAGCAGAGGAAGAACTTAATTTACAAATTACGAATCCAATTTTTTTTAAAAGATTAATTGAAAAAAATTTTATTTATGATTTATATATTGCAAAAACTAGTTTTGATTATACAGACATAAAATTTCAAAAATCAGAACTAGAGAATGCATGGTTGGTAAGTTTAGATAACGCTAAAAAAATATTAGCGAAAAATAAAAATAACGAAAATTATGTTGATTTTATAGATAAAATGGACGAGGAGTTAAAAAATGCCTGAATTGCCAGAAGTTGAAACTGTTAGAAGAGGATTAGAAGGATTAGTTATTGGTAAAAAAATTGTTGATATTAATTTAATTTACCAAAAATTAATTGTTGGAGATCCAAATGAATTCATTGAAATTGTAAAAAATAATTACATAACGTCAATTGACAGAAGAGGTAAGTTTTTGTTTATTCGTTTGTCTAACAGCATGACTATTATTTCTCATTTAAGAATGGAAGGGAAATATTCTGTAAATTCTGAAAATGAGATGCCAAACAAGCATACTGAAATTATTTTCAAATTAGATAATCAACAGCAAATTTTTTATGATGACACGAGAAAATTTGGCAAAATGCAATTAAGCAAAACCGGTTTCGAAAACATAACGGTTGAGTCAATTGATAAGATGGGACCGGAACCTACTGAAACAGATTTAAGTGCTGAATATTTATTTAATCAATTACAAAAATCTAAAAAGGAAATTAAAGCATGGCTATTAGATCAAAGTAATGTTGCAGGAATTGGAAATATTTATGCCGATGAAATTTTATGGCTTAGTAAAATTCATCCATTAACACCTGCTAATCATTTGAATAAAAAAGACGCCTCTACTTTAAGAAATAACATTATTGAAGAATTAAATTTTGCAATAAGTAAAAGAGGTTCTACCGTTCATAGTTTTAAATCATCTGATGGAAAAGAAGGCGAAATGCAAAATTTTTTGCATGCGTATGGTAGAAAAGGACTAAAATGTGAACGCGATGGCAACATTATGGAAAAGATTCGGGTTGCCCAAAGAGGCACTACTTTTTGTGAGGTGTGTCAACGGTTAAAATAGAATTATGAAATTAATTGCGATAACAGGTGGGATTGGAAGTGGAAAGACCACTGTAGCTAATATATTTAAAAATCTTGGGTTTACAATTTTGGATGCAGATAAAGTAGCGAGAGATGTTGTAGAACCGGGGACGCATGTCTTAGAAGAAATAAAAAATACTTTTGGCTTAGAAATTATGGATGGTAATCATTTAAATCGAAGGAAATTAGGCAGTATAGTTTTCCAAGATCCAAACAAATTAAATGTGTTAAATTCAATTATGCAACCCGCAATTGCACAGACAATGCAATTAATTATTGATTATTATAAAAATTCTGGAACTATTCATAATTTAATAATTGATATTCCACTTTTATTTGAACGTAAAAAAAATGAAGAAATGGACGTCAATATAGTTGTTAATGCTGATTTGGAAACTAGAATTAATAGAATAATCAATCGAGATAATTTAACCGAAGAACAAGCCATTCAAAGAATAAAAGCGCAAATGCCATTGGAGGAAAAAGTAAAAATGGCTGATGTAGTATTTGAAAATAATAATGAAACTATCGATTTAGAGAAAGCAGTAAAACAATATATTAAAATAGAACAGTTAAAGCCTTGAATTCATTAAAAAAACAATTAAATAAAAATGATTTATTTTATGTAAAAACTGATGGTTTTTTTGGCATAACCAATATTAATGAATTAGTTGATTTATATTTGCCAGTTATTGGTGATAGGCCATTTGCATTGTATTTAAAATTGTTTTCATTTATTGGAACTTCTAACATTCATCAAGAACTTTTTGAATTATTAGATATTTCAACAGAAAAAAATTTTTTAATTAATCGTAAGAAATTAGAAGCTGTTGGATTGTTAAAAACAACATTATTAGAAAAACAAGTTACTTATCAATTAAAAAAACCATTAAATGGGGAAGATTTTTTTAGAAATGAAATTTTATATTCCTTGTTGCTACATAAAATTGGTGAATTATATTTAAACAAAATAAAGGATCGATATTTTACTAAAAATGAATACGGAATTGATATTTCTGCTAATGTACAGGATGCTTTTGGAAAATTTGAATTGGTAAAAGTTGATTCAAAAGATTTGTTTAATTATGATTTAATACGAAATAGATTATTGCGATCTGGAATAGATGGGCAAGAAATTTTATTGATTAAACAGATTGTTTTGAATCAACATGAACTTTTTGGCTTAGATGAAAATGTTTTGGCACAATTACTTATTGATGCTAAAGACAGTAATGGAAAAATAAATAAACAACTTTTTGTTGATTCTACAATTCCCAAAACAATGATTGTGAATACTCAGCAAAAAAGCGTAAATAAAATAATAGATGTTCAAGAAGAATCTAAAAATAAATTTGAAAGTACAGATCCTAGATTAGATGATAGGGGAAATGCAATTTTAGCAGAATCCATTAATTGGCGACCAGATAAATTCATCAAAATGTTAAAACAGGTTTACGGCACTAAACCTGCGAAGGCCGAGTATTCTACTGTAATTTATTTAAAAAATGAATGGCAATTATCAGATGCTGTGATAAATGTGATTGTATATAATACCATTAATGCAACTTCAGAGCATTTTTTAAATCGAAACTATGTAGAAAGTACGGTTGTTAATTTAAAACAAAAAAAGGCATTAGATAATCCTGCCGATACTATCTTTGCTTTACACCAAAGAAAAAATGAAATTAATAAAGTTACAAATAAAAAGAAATCATCTGGAAAAATTATAGAAAAAGAACATAAAATTGATTATGAATCAGATGAGTATAAAAAATTAGTAGATGATATGCTCAAAGAATATGGAGATTACAATGGATAAAGAAATTATTGATTTTATAAATAAAGAAAATATTTCTCAAGATATCATTGAATTGAATAAAAATAATTTTGAATATTTCACTATGTTGAAAAACAAATTAGAAAACGAAAATTCAGAATTTAAAGCGGTTTTATATTTATCTAATAAAACTGTTTCGGTAAATTTGCAATTAAAAAAAGAAATGGTCGATCCTATCTTCAATGTTGGTCAAGATTTATCATTAACTAAATTAAAATTGAATAAAGAAAATTTTGAGATTACAAATAAGCCTAGAGAACTAGTTTTTATTG
>JAITDY010000018.1 GCA_031282325.1 Lactobacillaceae bacterium
AACACAACACAACACAACACAACACAACACAACACAACACAACACAACACAACACAACACAACACAACACAACACACTAATTATGTAGCTAGTTTTTTATTTGTCAGTTCATCCACTAACAATATTTTATTGAATCAGGCGGTTGCATAATGGTAGCCAGCATTGAAACTACAGTTAAGCAATGGGCTGATGCGCAAATTCGCCAATTAGGTTGGTCAATTATTGCTTCTGAAAATGAAACCGCAGATCCCCAAATTGATAAATCTTTAAAAGAAAATCCTTCTAAATCTAATGGACAAGGTGGAGGGCGACCTGACTACACAATTATTATTCAAAATGGTGAAAAAACTGTTCCAGTTTTCATTGAATATAAAGGAACAAAAGGAAAACTCGCGAAAATCGATAAACAAAATTTAATTATTTTACGTGATGATAATGGCAATTTTGATTATAAACAAGCAATTCCTCAATATGCTGTAAATGGTGCTTCATATTATGGAATGAACGCGGTTAAAGATACTAACTATCATGAAGTAATAGCGATTGGTGTTAATGGAACAAAGAATACTGGCAATGATATTTCATATGAAATTAGTGCTTATGTTATCAATCAAAACAATCCAGAATTACCTATTTTTTTAGGAAATTTTCAGAATTTTGATTTTTTAAAAAATACTGAACCTCAAAAAACTAGATTGTTTAACTTAATTATTGATAGCCAAACCGATCCGAAAGAATTAGAACAAAGAGCCATTCGTGACGATGCCAAAATTGAATCTGTTTTAAAGGATTTAAATCAAAAAATTCATGATGAAAATCAAATTATTCCTAGTCAAAGAATTAATATCGTTGCCGGAATGTTGATGGCAGCAGTTGGGGTAAAAGATGAAACAAATAATTTTATCGTAACAAGACTAAAACCAGAAGAACTTACCGGCACCTCAGAAGAAGGAAATACCGATGGCGATAAAATCGTTAATAAAATTAAAAACTTTTTAAAAGAACGAAATTTGCCAGAGCAAAAGCAAAGACAAATTCTAGATGTTCTAAAAACTAATTTTATTAACAATAACTTAAATCAAAAATCTCAAACAGAAACTCAAACACCAATTAAAACTATTTATCAAGAAATTTTTAATAAATTAATTCCGATATATGATGTTACAGGAATTAATGATTTTACCGGAAAATTATTCAATGTTATGAATTCATGGGTTGACGTACCAGATGGTGGATCTAACGATGTAGTATTAACACCAAGATATGTAACGGATTTCATGGCTAAGTTAACACAAGTAAATATGGATAGTTACGTTTGGGATTGGGCTTTAGGTTCTGGTGGCTTTTTGATAAGTGCGATGAATCAAATGATACAAGATGCCCAAATTCAATATTCTTCTGACTTAACAAAACAAAGAAATAAAATCGAGCAAATTAAAACTCGACAATTATTGGGCGTTGAATTACTACCAAACGTATACATGCTAGCTGTTTTAAACATGATTTTAATGGGTGATGGTTCTTCAAATATTGTAAACAATGATTCACTTACTAAATATGACGGAAAATATGCATATAATGAGGACCCCTTTCCAGCTGATGTATTTTTATTAAATCCTCCTTATTCGGCCGAAGGCAACGGAATGGTTTTCGTTGAAAAAGCCTTTGAAAAACAACGAAAGGGTTATGGAGCAGTTATTATTCAAGATAGTGCCGGTAGCGGAAAAGCAACAGAAATCAATAAAAGAATTTTAAAGAATAACAGGCTTAAAGCGAGTATTAAGATGCCTATTGATTTATTTAAAGCTAGTGTACAAACTTCTATTTATTTATTTGAAGTAGGTAAACCACATAAAAAAGATGATAATGTCTATTTTATTGATTTACGCGAAGATGGTTATACCCGTACTAATCGTAAAAAAGCTAAAAATAACTTGTTTAATTCAAACGATGCAAAGGGTCATTATCAAGAAGTTATTGATATTATTCTAGACAAAACTAAAAAGACTAACTACTTTATAGAAAATGACAATTATTATAAGGATACAATTGATCCAGAGAACGGAAAAGATTGGAATTATAGTAAGAAAATAGACACCACGCCAACTGAAGATGATTTTAAGAAAACTGTTAGCAACTATTTGAGTTGGGAAGTATCACAGATTCTTAAAGGAGAAAATCAGGATTTTTAGCAAGCCCTAATTCGGAAGTTGAAAAACGAGTTAGGGCTAAATTTAATGAAATTAATGAGAAAGAATTTCATATAAATGACTATTTCGAAAAAATCGAAACTAATAAATTAAAAGAGGATTCTACTGGAGATTTACCAGTAACTACAGCTGGCTGGTCCAATAATCAATTAACTAAATTATCAAACAGAAAAGGCGCAACTATTTTAAAAGGGGTTATTTCCGTTACCGCTAATGGAATGGGTAAGGCATTTTATCAACCTCATGAATTTTCTATATTACAAGATAGCTTTGCATTACAATTATCAGAAGAATACCAAAGCAAACAAAATGAACAAGTCTTAATATATTCAGTTGGAGCATTAAATAAAACAATCGTTAATAAATATGATTACAATAATAAATCTGGTTGGAACCGAATTAAAATAGATAAAATTAAACTTCCTACTTATGCTAACGGTTCTATTGCCTTTGATTACATGGAAGCCTATATAAAGGAACTTGAAGCGGAGCGCATCAAGGAACTTGAAGCGTACCTAGTTGCTACTGGATTAAATGACTATGCACTAACGGCTGAAGAGCAACAATTAATTGAAGACTTCAGAAATGGGGGGGTCAGTAATTATGGCGAGTTTATGCTGGGAGATTTGTTTGAAATTCAAAAAACGTTATCTTTTAATAAAGATAAACTAACAACAGTTGGTGACAAAAAATACGCTTATGTAACTCGTACAAGTTTAAACAACGGCATTTTGCAATACACGGATTTCGTAAACAATGAAAATATAAATTCCGAAAATACTTATAGTTTAGGATTATTACAAATGAATTTCTTTTATCAAAAATCTAAGTGGTACGCCGGACAATTTGTTAGGAAAATAACGCCTAAATTTAAAATGGACGATAATATAGCAAAATATTTTAATACTATCTTGAACAAACAACAAAAATTATTGTTATCAGTATTGGTTCGTAGTATAGATAAAACATTTAATAATACAAAAATAAAACTACCAATTACCGATACTGGGGATATTGACTTTAATTATATGATCAAATATATCCGAGCCATTGAAAAACTGGTAATCCGTGGTGTAATCGAATGGAAAGATAAACAAATTGAAGCAACAAAAAACATAACTAACCAATAATAAATAAAATTAATAAATTAAAAACTTCCCACATAATGGGAAGTTTTTAATTAAATATTTTTTAAAATCCGCCGTCGCCTAATTCACGATCAGCAAAGTCAACATTATTATTATTCAAGTATTCGCTAAATGGTTTTAAGTCTTCAGCTTGATAACGTTTCTTGAATTTTTCAATAGTATCAGCATCAAATTTAGCTGGATCTAATTGAATCATTTCAGCGGGAATAGGACGTGAAGGATCTATTTTAGCATCGATCACAATAGTTTTTCCAGCTTTTTGATCTTCGATTGCCTTATCAAAGACAGTCTTTAAATCTTCAATTTTGCTTACTGAATACCCTTTGGCGCCTAATCCGTCAGCCACCTTGGCATAATCAACATCCTTAAATTCAACCCCAATATAGCGCGAACCATTAGTGTCTTCTTGCTCATCTTTAATAAATCCATATTGTGAATTTGCAAAAACAACATTAATTACTGGTAACTTATACTGTACCTGCGTAGCAACGTCTTGCATAATCATGTTAAAAGCACCATCGCCAGAAATTGACCATACTTGCTTATCTGGATTATCTAATTTCCAAGCAATTGAACCGGGGACTCCAACTCCCATAGTGGCAAATAGTGCAGAAGTACGCCATGGCTGATTACCATTTAAATGTAAATGACGAACTGAAGTTTGTGTAACATCCCCAACATCTACTGAGAATAGGGCATCTTTTTGAGCATGATCTGCAATTGCCTTATAAACTTGAAACAACTCTAATTGACCTTCTGTTTTGTTTTCTAATTTAGCAAGATATTCCTGCCAATTAGCATTATTTTCAATATTGGCCTTCCACCAACCGGTTTCATCTTTTAGACTAGCTTTTGCAGTAATAGCTGAAATAACAGTTTTTGCATCCCCAAGAATAGCTAGATCTGTTTTATGACGCTTTCCTAATTTTGCTGGATCAATATCAATTTGAATAAATGTTTTTACGTGATTGAAGAATCCACCAACTTCAGCAAATGGGAAATTGTTGCCCACAAATAAAACAGTGTCAGCCTGAGCGATTGCTTCATTGGCCGGTTTTGTTGCAACGCGGGCAGCCGATCCCAACCAATAAGGTGTGTCGTTTGGAATAGTGTCAACATTAATTGCTGTCGTAATAATTGGTGCTTTAATTTTTTCTGCCAGTGCCTTAACTTCATTAGCAGCTCCACGAGTACCAATTCCAGCGTAAATAAGTGGTCGTTGTGCGTTAGACAATAGTTCCACCGCTTTATCAATTTGAGCTTCATTTACAGCTGGTGCTGGGAACTTTTGAAAATTGGCTGCTGAATCATACCAAACATTAGAGTTATCTGGTATTTCTTTAGTTGCTAGATCTACTGGTATTTGCACAACTGCTACACCATTTTGAGCATAGGCACGACGAATAGCTTCATCGATAATATGAGGTAACTGTTCTGCAGTTGAAACTTGGCGATTATAAACTGCTACATCGGCATAAATTGGATTTTCATTCATCTCTTGGAACGTATCCATATTCAAACCGCTAGTTCCAAATTGACCAACAAGTGCTAGAACTGGTGTGTGATCTTCACGGGCATCATACAATCCATTTAATAAATGCGTTCCTCCGGGGCCAGCAGAACCAAAAGCAACTCCAATATGTCCTGTTAATTTAGAATGCATTGAGGCAGCCATTGCTCCCACTTCTTCATGACGAACTTGAATATAATCTATATTGTCTTTTTCTGCATATAGGGCATCCATCAATGAATTAATGGATCCACCGGGGATTCCGTAGATATGTTTTACTCCCCAACTTTCTAAAACCTTAACTGCAGCAACTCCTGCATTAATAGTTTTTTCTGCCATTATTTCCTCCAAGTAATATAAATTTATCGCATAACAACGCCATTGTAAGCGGTTACTTGATTACTTACTTTATATAAGTAATTATAATCCTTTTTTGTGAAAATAGCACAAAATCATTTTTCAATAGGGATTAGATATAACCAAATGCATCACTGGTGATTGTTGGAAAAACATTTATCAATCTTTCTAATTGTTGATTTTCCAAACCTAATTCGATAACTGGAACATAAGCATTAATAACGTCTTCACTACGATCAGAAACTTCAACTGCACCAACTACTTTTTCTCCTTGCTTGATAACAGCATTAAAGCCGGTTTCTTCTTTTACTTTCCGATACCAATTATTGTCTAATATTGATTCATTTACAGTATATTTATCAGGTTTTTGTGATGCTTCCTCTAAAGTAATTCCAATTTGAGAAATCCTAGGACTGGTAAATACTGTTGTTGGGATTGCTGGATAATTAATTGATTCATGAGTATCGCCGGCAAATAAATGCATTAAATATTTAGATTCAAATACAGCAGTTGGCGTTAATTTAGGCTGAACTTTGTCGATCACATCACCACTCGCATAAATATTTTCAACATTCGTTTGCAATTTATCATTTACAACAATTCCATTTGCATTAAACTGAACACCGATATTTTCTAATCCCATATTTTCAACATTTGGAATTCTTCCCGTTGCATCCAGAACCCAGTTGGTAGATATTTCTTGATTGGATAGCCGAACTGTTTTATCAGTAATAGCTTTAATTTCAGCATTAAAAATAAAATTAACGCCACGCTTTTTTAAGTCTTCAATAACCACATCGACATATTTTTGCGGGAACTTTCTAAGAGCGCGGTCTCCACGCATAATTACTGTAACTTTCGAACCAGCTGCATTAGCCATAGTAGCGAATTCTAAAGCAATATAACCGCCGCCTAAAATAACGATTTCATTAGGCATCTCCGTTATTTCCATAAAGTCATCTGAAGAATGGGTTAATTGACTACCGGTAACATCTATTTTATTTGGACGCAGTCCAGTTGCGATAACTATTTTGTCTGTCGTATACGATTGGTCGGCAATATTAACAGTGTGGGCATCTTGTAAAAAACCTTTTCCATGTAAAATTTCAATACCATTTGAAGACATTACATATTGAATTAAATCTGGTAATTCATCAATCACCTCATGTTTATGTTGTACCGCTAACCGCCAATTAATGGGAGCTTGTTTTTGTCCAGTATTTTTTTCTGCTATTCTTTGTTGCAAAACGGGTTCATCCAAAGCAATTTTAGGATTACACCCCCGATTTGGACAAGTTCCTCCAATTTTATCTAATTCTACAACTGCTACCTTAAAACCACGGGCAGATAGTGGGATCGCCCCATCAAAAGTACCATGACCGGCACCGATATAAATTACATCATATTGATATTCTGACATTTTCTCTCCTTATATTGTTTAACATAACACATAATAATTAAATGAAAATTATGAAAATTAGAAAAATTGATTAAGTTTTAAAAATGCGGGCAAAAAACTCCTAATATTGTTGTGAACTTTAATAGTTAGACCGAAAAATCTAACTTTTTGGAGTCGCTACAATTAAACCCAAACCCATAATAATCCACTTCAAAAATATATTAAGCTCATAAAAATATATTAAGCTCATAAAAATATATTATTCTCATGGGTTAGCATTCCTTTTTTATTTGTAAAATACTATAAACTTTATTTTCAATCAGCTAACGAACACTAGGCATTTTGAAAGTAATTGAGGCATAAATCAGATAAACTAAAACCAATATCGCTATAACTAAAAATGTTTTTCTCAAAACTCTCGGAAGAAATGACATATTACTCGCAATGAACAAAAAAAATGGGGAAAAAACGAATGCAAAAAGGACTAGCTTCGAAATAATGCTGAGTACATTCATTGATTAAACCTCCTTTTTATATCATTCTCGTTCTGGAGAGTCTGACTAGAATTATAGAGATTGTCTATGAAAATCTTTGCGTTAGGAATAATTTTACTATTGTTCTCTTTAAGAAAATTCATCTCTTATCCTCTTTTAATTGTTAAAAGTAATTGGAAACAAATATTTATGAGTTAGGAATTACTTGTATGTTTATTAACAATTATACAGACTTAAAATGAGTCAGTATTATTAAGGTTTCACAAAATAGATAAAAAGCCGGCTCATTGCTGAACTGACTTTGAAAATTTATTCTTTTGCTCTAAATAAGCAGTGTACATGGCTTAGGTATGCGATTGAATTAATCAAAAGTGACACATCAATGACATGGGTCTTTTTGAGGGTTACATTTCTGCTGGGCCAGGCTTAAAGACGACACTGCCTACTACAATCAAAAAGAAGAAGAAGAAGACATACAAAATCGGAATACAAAAACCAATGTTTATCATTTTTTTAATAAGTGGATTTGTTTTTTTAAAAACCAGGAGAATAACTTTTCCAATCAATGAGAGGAATAACAACGATAAAACAAAACAAAAAATGTAAACAGAGGGAGAATTTGGTTCGGCTCCGATTGGGTACAAAGTGTATCCCAAAAAATTATAAAAATCAAACAGCCACCCGTGATTAGAAATCATTATTTCAAGCCTTCCTTATTATTATCGATGGCATCAAAAGTTTTATCAACCTCATCTTTACCAGGGTAACCGAAGATTAAAAATAAGGGATTGTTGAGGGTAGAAATGTTACTGGAGGTTATGGTCGCTTTAATATTATCCCAATCAACATTTTTCTTAAATTCCCTTGCCCGTTTAATTGGGTTGTTATTAATTTCTGCATAATAGTCTGTCATAATTTGAGAAATTGATTGGTTTGAATTTTTTGAACGATAATAAATATTCACCGCATCAAGATCTGCAGTGTAATCTGGATTATCGATGCTTATATTATTACCAGCAATATAAGTTAAGTCGCCAACGATTCCAGCAGCCTCTTTTCTATTAGTACCTCGAAAAGTTGAATATAAATTCGATGTAAATCCGCCATCGGTTTGATAAGCATTCAAGGTTGCTCCAAGATGAGCGAAATCAACATGATTTTTATTGTAATCACTGTGATTATCATTGACCGCTTCTTTAAATTTTGAGATATCTTTATGAGAGTAGCCAATGTATGAAAGTATTCCAGAAACTATATTTTTGCCATTAAATACAGATTCTAAACTTCCATCCGCGTCATCCCACATCAGTGGAACGTACCATTTATTGCCGTTACCACGACCATAGGAAATTTTGCTGATAAGCATAAAAAACTTTCTATCTATTTGAGCTTGAGAATCGTTAGGATATGCAATCTTTAGCTTTTTTTCTAATTCTACAAAGAGTTTGGCTTCACTTGAAGTCATGCCATACTCATTCTTCATTACGTTAATAAAGTCTTGATCGGTATATTGACCAATTGGTTTTACTTTAACTTTTTCTTTCTTCAATTTCTTATTATCAGCAGCATTAGCCTTAATACTTCCAATAGACATAATAAAACTTAATGCCAAAGCTATAGACTTAAAGGCTTTAGAAGATACATCTTTTGAATTATTAATGACGCCTTTAATTAACCCAACTATTAGTGTTTTAGTAGAAGTAACTACACCTTTAATT
>JAITDY010000019.1 GCA_031282325.1 Lactobacillaceae bacterium
ATATGGGGCAGGCGATGGACCCCTTTCAAATCTGGGTGTGAATGCAATCAATCCCGGAGTTGCTGCAGTTACTATCGGTACATCTGGCGCTATCCGTGTTGTTACAGATAAACCATCTATCGATCCGAAAGGAAGAACGTTCACTTATGCTTTAGATGAAAATCATTGGGTTGTGGGCGGACCGGTAAATAACGGAGGAGATGTTTTTCGTTGGGCTAGGGATAATATGTTCGACGCCGAAAAATCTACCGCTGCCTTGTTAGGAAAAGATGATTATGATTTATTAACCGAGATTGCTGGTAAGGTTCCAGCTGGAGCTGATGGCTTGTTATTTCATCCTTATCTTGGAGGAGAAAGAGCACCAATTTGGGATGCGAATGCACGCGGATCATTCTTCGGGCTAACACATTCACATACTAGGGCACATATGTTAAGAGCAGTTCTTGAAGGAATTATTTTTAATATCTATATGGTAGAGTTAGCTTTAGAAGAAGTTGTTGGATCTATTAAAGAATTACAAGCAACCGGTGGTTTTGCCAGAAGTGCTTTGTGGCGTCAGATGATGGCTGACATTTTTGAAAGTGATGTTGTTGTTCCAACTGCTTTTGAATCTGGAGCTTTAGCGGCTACTGTGATGGCTCAAAAAGCTCTTGGTTTAATTGATGATATTTCTGAAATAAAAAACATGATTGGTGAATCTAAAACATATTCTCCCAATCCTGAAAATTATGAAGTCTATCGTGAATTAGCACCAATTTTTATTCGTTTAAGCAGACAATTGCAAACCGAATATACTAATATTGCTGATTTTCAAAAGAAACACAATAAATAAAAATATAAATAATAGGAGAATCTAATGGATTTTTTAATGCTTGGAATATCAATACTATTGCTTTTAGTATTGATTGTAAAATTTAAATTAAATACTTTTGTTGCACTAATTATCTCTGCTTTTGTGCTTGGGCTGCTTTTAGGAATGCCACTATATAGTACTGATGGCAAAGACATTGCCTCTGCAATAACTGGTAGCCAAGGAATGGGTAATGTTCTTGGCGGAAATGCAATCATCTTTATTTTCGGCGGAATGATCGGACGTCTTGTGGCCGACGCAGGTGGTTCATATAAAATTGCCAAGACTTTAATTGATTGGTTTGGCTTAAAACGCTTGCAATGGGCTGTTTTAATTGCTTCATTTATCATTGGAATTTCCATGATTTTTGGAGTTGGAATGGTTCTATTAATTCCAATCGTATTTGCCGTTGCTATTGAAGCCGGAGTTCCACTTTTGTATTTAGGAATTTCAATGACTGCTGCCCTTTCTTCAGCTCAAGGATTTTTGCCCCCACAGCCAGCGCCAACCGCTGTTGCGAATGCTTTAGGAGCAAATATTGGATTAACTTTAATTTTTGGTTTAGTAACTGCAATCGTTACCGCTGTAATTGCGGGTCCAGTCTTTACTAAATTGGCACAAAAATATGCTCCTGACGCATTTACAGAAAAGAAATATATAGCTGCAGTTGGGGAAATTAAAGAATATGATATGGATAAAACCCCTAATTTTGCGATCTCAGTTCTTACTTCGATTTTCCCGCTTATTTTTATGATTATCGCAACTATATATAAGATGTTTAATTGGAAAAATTCAATTATGCCGGCTAAACCATCTTTTATTGATACATTAGTTAATTTTTTGTCGACACCTACAACGGCTATGACGATTTCTTTAATTTTTGCCATATTTACAATGGGAATTTTTCGTAAAAAAACTGGGGATGAAATTGCTCATTCACTTTCAGACGCTGTCTTAGCTGTTGCACCTATTTTACTAATTGTCGGAGCTGGTGGGGCTTTACGTGGTGTTTTGGTGGAATCTGGTTTATCAGACCAAGTTGCAAAAATGTTCCAAGCATCTGGGCATATGAGTCCAACTATGCTGATTATTTTTGGATGGGCTGTAGCTTCTGTTTTACGTGTTTCGGTCGGATCTGCCACTGTTGCTGGAATGACGGCTGCAGGAATTATGACCTCGGTTGTTGCTTCTCAATCAGCGAACGATCCTAAAATTGCTGTATTCGTTGCCTTATCAATTGGAGCCGGTTCATTAATCGCTTCGCACGTAAATGATGCAGGATTCTGGATCTTTAAGGAATTCTTTGATATTACAGTTAAGCAAACATTTCAAATTTGGACAGTACTAGAAACTATTATTTCAGTTGTTGGGTTAGGGGTAATTTTACTTCTAAGTACATTTTTCGGGTAGTTTTTACCCTACATAAATTTTATTTTTCTCAGATAATGAAAATAAGATATAAAATATTAAAAGAATATAAAAAATGAAATCAATTGAAAAATTAGAAAAAATTAATAAGAAAAATATTATATTCCAATCAATTTCGATACTTTTTTTATTTTTTGGATTAGCTTCCGGTATTGCTTTTTATTTAATATATGGCACGCAACAAATTCCAGATTTTTTCCTAGCCCATATTTTAGTTAATATCCTTTTTGCATCTTCTATTTTATGGTATTTAACTTCAATTTTTATTTTAATTAATGGAATAAAGGGAGTTATTGAGTATAAAAAAATAAAAAATATAAAAAGTTCACTGATACCTCAATATTCTGCTATTGCTGGAGCAATTTTGAATATTACAATGATTACCGTTTTTTTATTTTTCATACCAACAATTTTTAATCAGATAATTTCAATTATGACTTCTAAAACACAAAACAAAATTTTAAAAAATTTTAATCAAATAAAATAATTTCGAAGTTCCTATTTAAAAAAGTTATACTAAAATTATATGGATTTATCACATTTTTTTACCATACAAAATTTTATTCGTCTTATTGATATTTTAATTGTTTGGTTTGTAATGTACAAAATTTGGAATTTTGTTTCAGGTACAAGAGCAATGCAATTAGTTAGAGGAGTTTTTATTCTGGTCATTGTTCGCGTTATTTCATGGTGGATGGGACTAAATACAGTTTCTTGGGTTTTAGATCAAATTATTTCTTGGGGACCGGTTATTTTATTGATTTTATTTCAAGAAGAAATTAAAAGTGCTATCGAACAGCTAGGCAATGGTTTTTCCTTATTTACGAATAAAAATGAAAAATCAACAGAATTTAAGGTTATCGATTCACTAGAACAGGCCTTAATTTATTTATCGAAAAAGAAAATTGGTGCTTTAATCGCTATCGAACAGCAAACATCCTTACAGGAAATTATAAATACTGGTATTAAAATTGATGCTGATATTTCTTCTGCACTTTTAATCAATACATTTATTCCCAATACCCCTTTACATGATGGAGCAGTAATTATTAGAGACCAAAAAATAGTTGCAGCAACTGCTTATTTACCTAATTCTCAAAATGATAAAATTTCAAAAGATCTAGGAACTAGACACAGAGCAGCTCTGGGATTAAGTGAAGTAACCGATGCGTTAGTTATGGTGGTAAGTGAGGAAACAGGTGAAGTTTCAATCGCTTATCGCGGTTATTTGAATCGAAACATGAAACCAGAAGAATATGATGACTTTTTACGTTCGAAATTATTCCCTATTTATGAGGAACATGGAGCTGCAAATAATAATTGGTTTACTAAAATTACAAAAGGGGACAAAAAATGAGTATTGAAAAAATAACATCTTCAAAACCTTTTCAATTATTGTTAACATTGGTATTTTCTGTAGCTCTTTTTGCATATGTAACTGGTTCCTTTAGTAGCGGAGCAAGTAAAAATGATAATCATTCAACATCTACTCAAACGACCAAAATAAATGTACCGGTCAATATACATTACGATAGTAATAAGTATTATGTAAATGGGGCTCCTAAAACTATCAGTGTAACCATAACGGGTCCAAGCGGATTAATCTTAACTGCTACAAGATCGCGCGCTTTATCTGCTAATGTTAATTTGGACAACCCTAAACTAGGGGTTAGAAATGCAAAAATTGAATTAAGTGGATTTGCAGCTTCTATAGATGCAAAACCGTCTAAAACCAAAATACCCTTAACTATCATTAAAAAAATTACTAAAAAACTTGATATCCGCGTTAGTTATAATCAAGACAGTATAAATAAAGATTTTATGGTGCAATCATTTAAATTAAGTAAGGAGAGAGCTTTAATTACTGGTCCAAAAAACTTAGTTGACATAGTTGATCATGTAATTGGTTCCGTTGAATTGCCTAATAAATTAGATCAAAGTATTACCCGACAAGTTGATTTAAAAGCAGTCGACAAAAACGGTAATGATGTGAAAACTGATATTAATCCAGAACAAATTGATGTAACCTTAATTTTGCAAGCAAAAACTGCTAATAATGATAATGGGAATATAAGCAAAGATGTTCCAATTAATGTTGTTTATTCTGGAAAAAAAGATCCAGATAATTATGATATTCAATTGAATACAACAAAGATTCAATTGAAGGGACCGAAGTCGACGTTGGATACTATTAATTTTGCAATTTTAAATGTTGACCTAGATTCATTTGCGAACAAAGGCGGAAGCCAAATTCTTTCGATTGAACCTATTGATGGTGTTCCAGTGGCTTCACCAGACAAAGTAGAAGTAACTATTAAATTAAAAAATAATAAAGAGACTAAAAATAATGGCAATTGATAAGCTTACACTAGATATTATTGAAGAGATAACTTTATTAGATGGTACTAAATATTATGAATTAGCCAACGCTGATTTAAATGCATATGCTGAGTATGCGGCCGAACAAAAGCTAATTGAACAGGTACGTATTCTAAAAATTAATATTCCGCACTCTACCCGAGTAGAAGCAATTGAAAAATATATTATGTTAAATTACGACATGCCCACTTTCCATATGACTAAATGGATAGTTTGGGAAAAACCCACCCAAATTCAAGAAGAATTAAAATTAGTTCTTTCCGATAATAAGATTGGATAAAATTTTCTTAGTAAAAAATCCATCCCGCATTTTGCCGGATAACTCTAAAACATTTGGATTAGAGTTTTTTATTTTACTTGGAATTTCCGATAATGAATTTACTGAAATTCCTATATTATTTTTTAAAACAAAATCTTCCATTGCCGAGTTACTAGGTACAATAACAGGTATTCCAGAAGCAATATAAAGACTTAATTTATGAGGAGCATTTATTTGCTGATACTTTTGATAGTTGGTTTTATTGCTGAAGTCGCTATCCCAAACTAACCCCCATTGATATCGAGAAATTTCAGAGGCCAGTTTTAATGGTTCAACTGGTTGGTGTAGCTTTAAATTTGGATTTAATTTGTCGGGAAATTGTTTTGGTAATTTTCCATATAGATGAATATTAAATGTTTCTTTATAATCGAAAATCCAATTAGCTTTGGCCAGTGTCCCAGCATAAACAATTTTATCAATGGCGTTTAATTTATAAATATCAGCCAGGTAATCGAAAGCTTCTAATACAAATATATCTTTTTGAAATCCAGTCTGCTTAAATTTCTTTTTCATTTTGTCTGTATGAACAATTAGAGCATCACTACTTTGAATAATATTGAATGCATATTTAGAATTAGTGTAGTTATTTATTCTATATGGTTCAAAATCGTGAATTAAAATAACAATTTTAGCGTGGAGTTCATGTATAGAATTAATGAAATCTAATTCTAAACTATCACCTAAATAAGTTGGATATTGGTGAACAATTAAATCACCAGCTGTTATGTTGTTTAAATCGGGAAAGGATTTATTTGCACGAATAATTTTTAATTCTTTAAAACCCTCTTTAATCGCAATACTAGCAATATCATCTTTTGCTTTGGTGGCTCCAATTGGCATCCAAGGTTCAAAAGTATGTGTAATCCAATTCATATAATTAGTATAATTTAAATATGAGAAAACCATTTATTGTTGCTAATTGGAAGATGAATTTTTTACACGACGATGCCATTAATTATATTCAGAAACTAATTCTAGGAACTATAGATATACATAATACTGAAATCGGTGTTGCTGCTCAAGACATTTTTTTAAAAGAATTAAGTGATAGTACTCTAAATACAAACATTAAAATAGTTGCCCAAAATGCTCATTGGAAAAATGAAGGTTCCTATACTGGAGAAACATCCCCAATGGCTTTATCTGACTTAGGCGTAGATTATGTTATGCTAGGCCATTTTGAACGTCGACAGCTATTTAATGAAACTAATGAAACAGTTAATCGAAAATTACGTAATGCTTTAAACAATAACTTAGATGTAATTGTCGATGTAGAAGAATTAGAACAAGTCGAACCAGTTTTAAAATTTATTACTGAAGAGCAAATGGCACGTATTTCGATCGCTTTTGAACCAACATATGCCATTGGAACTGGTAAAGCAGCAAGTGCACAAGGTGCTCAGGACGTGGCTAAAGCAATTAGAGACATAGTTAGGGAAAATTATGGAAGTAATGTCTCTGAAGGATTAAGAGTTTTATATGGCGGTTCCGTAGATATTAATAATGAATTAGATTTCGTTTTACAAGAAGACATCGATGGTGTTTTAGTAGGCAAGGCATCTTTGAATGTGGACAATTTTATTAAAATGATTCAAAAATTAAGCAATCTATAAAATTATTTAATTTCTAACTCAAAGTTTGTCGTCTATAAAGCGACAAAAAAGCGACAAAATTATATAAAATTATTATCTTTGAAATAGGAAAAATATCTTTTTCTTTTAAATCGTCGTCGCCTATAAAGTGACAAAAATCATCTAAATGCTTAGTATTTTTAGGTTAAAATATGAATCATCTACGAAAATATTTATCAAATCAAATTAACTCTAGCAAATAAACTTGAGATATTTTTTGCATTTTTAACGATTAATATTTTATTAGGATTTTTGGGGTGATGCATAATGAGTGATACATCAATTAAAATTGAAAATCTGACTTTGAAATATGGTGAAAAATTGATTATTGATGATGCGGCCTTCACTTCTAAGATTGGCGACATAATTGGAATTATAGGTGAAAATGGTGCCGGCAAAACAACCCTTTTTAAATCTCTAATTGGACTTAAAAGTATTGCATCAGGAATAATCAGTTCCTTTGGCATTAGTCTTGATACGGATGATAGTCAATATAAAAAAAATATTGGATTTGTACCTGATTCTCCGTATATTTTAGAAATGCTTACTGGGTTTGAATTTCTCAAATTTGTGTCTAGTATGTGGTCTTTAAAAACTAATTGGGAAGAGATTAATTATTTTAGTAAAAAATTAGGAATATATGAGCACCTAGATGAATATATTATTAACTATTCCTTTGGAATGAAGAAAAAAATCTCAATTTTATCAGCCTTAATCCATAGTCCAAAAATTTTAATTTTAGACGAACCATTAAATGGTTTAGATTTTTTATCGGCCAATAATGTATTATAATTTTTTGATTTTTTCGCAAAAGGAGGCGGAACTATTCTTTATTCAACCCATCAATTAGGAGTTCTATCTGCAAATGTTAATAGATTATTTTTGTTAAAAGATAAAAAAATTATAGATGTTCCTGATGTTGATAAAATGCTAAAGGAAAGTAATAGTAAAACTATTGAAGAATATTATTTGAATAATATGAGTGGTGAAAATAAAAAATAACCCATTTTATATACAAATATTTATTTTAATTGGAGTATTTTTATTCTCAACAATAGTGGGAATTTATTCTGGTTACAATTTTCATTTTCAATCTTTAACTAATATACAATCTAACAATGTTGGTTTGCATGGTATTCTTGCATATTTTTTGCATAACGGTTTATTGCTACTTCTTCCTTTAGCAAGTGTATTTTTAATAGGAATAATTGCCCCTGTTTTCTTAATATCGCAAGCTATTGTGATAGGTATATTTATTGGAGTTTCTCTTTATAATGGTTTATCAATTGTTGATATTTTGATAAGAATTAGTCATGGAATGTTTGAAATTCCAGCAATGATTTTAGCAACTTGGATCGGTACTTTTTATACTTTCAAATACGATGAATCGATTATTATTTTTTGGAATAAAATACGAAAAAAAGTGTTAATAACGTATTTACTGATTGGAACAGCAGCTATATATGAATCTTTTTAACTCCTTTTTTAATTCAAAAATTAGGTCAAGGCTATAAAAGGAGGAGATATTAAGTGAACGCAAAGAAGATTATGTTCTGGATTAAATGGAATTTAATAAATCGTTATCGAGAATTTTATTCTCGAACGAAAATTTTTTCACGATTAGATAAGTCAGATGCTTTAGGATTGCTATTAACAATAAATGTTTTTGTCACAATTTTTACTATAGCTATTTTATATCTACTATATCTAGCTTTTATCCATTTTATTGGAACAAATATAAAATCTGTTTTGGCAACATTATTGATAATAATATCTTTAATACCTGATGTAGATCGCGCTAAAGATTCTTGGCAGTGGGGATCACTTTCAGCTCAAAATAAAGAATTTTTAATATATGGAACGCCATTAAATGAAAAACAAGCCAATTTTTATAGCAGTATTGAAGGTTTATCATTTCAATTTACAAATTATCTTGTGGGCTATTTTATTATTTATACCTTCTTTTTAACAATTATTGGCATGCCAATATATCAGTCAATAATGATAACAATCATGTTGGTTTTATATAAATTAAGTATGACGATGTTTGTATCCAATGTTTTAAGTTATGTTGTAACTACTGTCCAACGTTTTTCCAGAATTTTATTTACTTTAGTAAAGCATACATTATTAATTGTATTTATCTATTTTATTTTTTT
>JAITDY010000037.1 GCA_031282325.1 Lactobacillaceae bacterium
CGCCAAAAACTTCTTGAAACAAGCCTCATGGGTACAAAAGGCGAAATTGCTGCTATGACTTCTGTCCAGAAAAACTATGAAAAAGAGATAGAAAAACTTATACGTTCTGGATTATCACCTGAATCAGATGCAATTAAAAAACTAAGAGATGAACACGAGAAATTATCCAAGAAGATAAAAGATACTAATGAAGTTCAAAAAGAGCAAGAAAAATTAATGAAAACTGCTCAAGCAGCAGCAGTAGGAATGTTTGCTGCTATTGGAGCCGGTGTAACTGCGATAGGTGTAGCCACTCAAAAAATGGCGGAAGCTGGAGATGAATATGCTAAAACTTCTCGAATAATTGGAATGACTGCTGAAACATTACAAGAATTGGATTATGCCGCTAAAATGAGTGGTATAGATAATTTAGATAGCTCATTACAAAAATTAAATAAATCTGTAGCTGATGTTAAGAGTGGCACAGGAACACTAACATCATATTTAAAAGAGAATGACCAACAATTATTAAGTCAAATTAAAAATGTTAAATCAAATGAAGAAGCATTTAATTTATTAATGGAAGCAATAGGTAAAGCTCCTGATGAATTTACTAAGGCTGAATTAGCACAAGCCGCATTTGGAAAATCTGGACAACAATTAATATTATTAGCCAATGAAGGTGCTAATGGAATATCTGCCCTAAGAGAAGAAGCAAGAAAATATGGTGTTATTTCAAATGAGGCTGCCGCTAATTCGGAAAAATATCTTGACGCTCAAGCAAGATTAAAGGCCGCTCTATCTGGTGTTGCTAATGAATTAACTGCTGGTTTACTTCCCGGACTAACAGATGGAATTACTAAAATTGCTGATTTTATTGCTAGTATAGATGATTGGGAATCTAAACTTGAAACAATAGGTTATATATTAGCTGGCGTTACTGCTGGTTTAGTGGCGTTTTTAGTAGTAGCAAAAGGAGTAACAGTTATTCATGGATTAACTACTGCTTTTAAGGCTTTAACTGCGGCTATTGCTTCTAATCCAATAGGTGCTATAGCTGTGGTAATAACTGCTGTTTTAATTCCCGCTTTAATTTATTTATATAAAAATTGGGATATGGTTCAAACTTATATTCAACAGGGAATAGCCCGGCTTCAATATGCTTTTAATTGGTTAGGAAGTGTTATTGAAGAAGGATTAGTTGTCGCATTTAATACAGTAAAAGCGGCCGGAATGAGTTTAGTTGATTTTATTTATGGCAATATTATTCGTGGCGTTGGAAATATGCTTGAGCTTCTTGGGAAATTACCTTTTGTTGGTGAATTATTCCAGGCGGCCTCTGAAAAAGTTAAATCATTTGGAAATGCTATTGGTAATTTAGCCGAGGAAACAAGACAATCAAGCAGGGACGCTATTCAAGCTGCTCATGATAAACAGAATGCTACCGAGGCAGAATTAAAAACTACACTTGCGACTATTGATACAGAATCAAGAGCAAGACGGGCGGCAATAGAAGAACAAAAAAAGAATAATCAGGAATTAGTAACTGATGTTCAGACTACAAATGACATAGTAGTAGAGGATACCGTACAAACACAAAATGAAATTACAATGGCTATTGATAAAGGTTCAAAGGCAACTGAAAAAAAGATATTATCTCTTGTTGAAAGATTAAATCAAATACCATTAACTGAAAATCAATTACTTGGGCAACAAATTAGTCAGTTTAGTAGTTTTTTGAATCAACGATTGGAATTAGAAAGATTAAGTGGTGATGATAGAATAACTTGGTTAAAAGAACAAGCAGATAAAATATCAGATGTTGAAACTATAAGTGCCGAAGAAAGAATTGCTGCTGTTATAGCCATTAATGATAGAATACTTGAAGAAGAAAAAAAATTAACAAAAGAAAAAGTCGAAGAAGTAGAAGATAGGGAAAAAGAATTAATTGAACGATTAAGCGAAGTTCCAAACACTGAAAGAGCTATACAAACTCAACAAATTGAAGAGTTCACTTCCTTTTTGGAACAACGTTTAGAATTAGAAAGGGTTTATGGTGAAGAACGGATTGCTTTATTATTAGAACAAGCCGAACAAATAAAAAACTTAGACTTGGTAAATGCTGATGAAAGGATTTCTTTAGAAATAGCTGTCAATAAAAAAATATATGAAGAGAGTAATAATTTAAAAGAAGCTAAAAAGAAAATATTAAATGAAACTTTAAAAGCTAATGCTACTTTCTTTAAAGGAATTGAAGACCTGGCTGCCCTAGCTTCTGAAAAATCATGGGGATTAGCAGTATTAGAGAAAGCCATGGCTTCCGCACAGGCCGCTATTAATTCTTATTTGGCTTTTACAGAAGCATTAGCAACAGTTCCATATCCATTTAATTATGTAGCCGCCGCTGGTGTATTAGCAAGTGGTATAGCAATGCAAGTTAAGATTATGTCTACGCCTATTCCATCCGCTGAAACTGGTGGTAGGTTTATTGTTCCTAATGCGGTTGGTTCAGATTCACAGATAATGAGAGTTAATCCTGGAGAGGAAATAGATGTAACACCAAGGGGAATGACTGGAAGCAACACGGCACAAAATATAATAGTACAGATAGAAAAGCAAACAATTTTCGATGTCGTAAATGATGGTATTCGCGGAGGCGATATTTTAATACAGGCGGTAAACTTTTAAATGAATATACTTTTTAACGATTTGATTCCTTATTCTGATGCTCCGGATGATATAAAGAATCCGAGTTTGACATATTTTATAAATAATGAACCAGCGATTTATGATTTATTAGATGGTGGTCCCGCTGACGCAATTTATGATTTATTGGACGGGGAGAACGCCGCTACACCTTCAGATGGTGATATAGATGGCGGTGGGGCTAATGCCACATTTGATGATGAATTTGATGGTGGCATTGCAATATATATAAGTGATGAAATAGATGGCGGTCATGCTAATGATTATTATGATGAAACTTGGGATGGCGGTACAAGTATTTCGACTAAAGAATTTGAAATTAAATTACATGAACCATCAACAATAAATTGCTATGGTGCTGGAAATACTGATAGTAAATTGGTTGGCATATATTTAATTGATACCTCTGATAATATATATTATGAAGCGCATGAATTTACAAGAAATGGTTTATATATGTTAGAAAAAGAATATGAAAATATTAAACAAATAAATCTAGTATTTTCAGGTACCCATATTGGAAGAGTTGGTACAGGGTATGCCATTAATTTGAGAACTTCGGTACCAAAAGAACCAACATTAGTTTCAACGGCCAAGCCAAGAGTAACTCTATCGGGGCAATCTATTTTAGGTTTAGGCGGTTATAATTATTGGCGAATTAGTGTAGACACAAGATATAAAATTGATAAAGATAAATTAAATAGCATAATAGAAGGTTATAAATTATTAAGTAAAGGATATCCAATGTTTATATCCTTCGATGATGAAAAGAAGTTACCAATAGATAGAATGTATGGAAATGATAAAAATCAACAAGAACTAAGTTTTGAAAGTTCTATAAATAAGCCATTATTTAGCCGTAGATTCATTTTGGAAGAGAGATTTTAGAATGATTATTTTTAAATTAAAAAATATGAATATCTTATTATATTACTATATCTTTGAGTTTACATTTTTATCTGAGGTATCATTATGGCAGTAATGTTCGCTGCTGAGTTATCTCACGATTATGAAATAGAATTATTATTTACTCCAAGCAATGACATAAACAGAAAGTTTAATGTTTATGAAACCTATGTAGGAAAACACCCAACAAATAGTTGGTGGTATAATTGGGGCGGTTATAATGATATTCCAGTAATAAATCAAATGCAATTATATATTGGTGAGCATTATTTAGTAACGGTATATTCTCTGGAAGATTGTTGTAATACACCCTGGAGTATATATGATGAACCAACCGCTGGGATGATTTATATAAATGTCCCAATGCATTCATGGTTATATGAAAGTGCATTATCAAGTTATCGAATAGTAATATCATTTACCAGTGGACCAAAAACCGATAATCCAAGTGATGATATATATAATGATGAGCATTGGCCGGTTAGATTGGAAACTCCTAAATTAACAGTTAAATTATCTGATGTAATAAATGGGCTAACAAAATATTCTACTTTTGATTTTACATTGTTTAATGATGATGGATATTTTGATGACGCAGAGGTTAGTAATTTTTTTAATAGTCCAACATTCATTAAGAAGACATGGGTTGATAATCCAACTCCAGATGATTTTATTCCAATCAGATATGGAATAGTGGAATCAATTAAATTGGATGATAAAACTATGCACGTATCTTGTGGTGATATGTTCAGAACGTTAGAGGAGCCAGTTTCAAAGGTTGTTAAGAATATATTTAATGACGCTGTTGAAAACAAGGACGAAGACCTATCAGTAGTTTATGGTACTATAAAAACCAAAGTAATTAAAATTGATACAAATAAATATGTCGCTGGAGAGAATATAATAAGTGTTAGCCAAGTATTTGATAAAGATAATAATTCTACTTCATTTACTTTTTCTGGTGGAATTATTACTACTAATACTGAAATTGAATCTGCCATAGTTACTGGAAATACCAATAATCGGCTGGGGGATGTAATTGTTGATATTATTACTTCTAAAACTGATATAACTTATGTAGCCTCATTCTGGGATTTAGTTGAAACAAATAATTATATGGTTAATTCGCCAAGAATAAATATTGAATTTAATGGTGGCACAGTTAGAAATGCGGTTAAAGAAGCCTTATCTTCCGATTCAGTTTTTTTAATTCAAAAGAACAATGGCCGATTTACTTTAAGAAAATGGGGGAATACTTATGAAATATTTAATATTCCACATTGGAATATAACCAAGTTTCCAAGTAAGGATTTTGCAGAAGCTCAAAATAATTATTTCAGTAGTTGTTCGATTGCATATAATTATGATTTTAATGATGATGAGCATACAAACGTTTATTTATATACTGCTAAAGAAAAGCAAGCAAAAAGAGCTTATAATAAAGTAGTAAGAAAGGCATTTGAGACTTATTTAACGAATGAAAATGATTGTATGCTATTAGCGGAACAATTATCAAATAGATTCTCAACATTAAGAGAAACAGTTAAAGTAAGTATTGGAATGGATACATCAGAAATTAATTTATTGGATACCATTGAATTAGAGTTGAACATTAACGATAGATTATTTTCTACAAAAAATAAATGGATTGTTAAAGAAATTGACCCAGCACAAGATAGCTTAACTCTTGAAAATATATAAAAAACTCCCAATAAAGGGAGTTATATTAACACAAAATAACTATTTTTTTATAATAGTTATATCAATATTAGTTTTGTCTGGTGATATAACTCGCAGATATAATGGATAAATTGGTTCATCCATTAATAAAATATTATGAAAGTTTGACCAAGTAGAAGTATAATGAGCATTACCAAGGTAACCTATATGTCCATTAGGAATAGAAGGCAATCCATAATCTCGATAAATTTCATTTTGGTTTCCATCTTGAACAATAAATAACCAATATTCAGGGTTAGCTGTTTCTGCTGTCCAGCCTTGTATTTTTATAGAAATATATCCATATTCTGGAATCATTTCATAATTTGGCTCCCGCATTTCAATTTCAGCTCTTTTATTCTCTTTTTCTTTTAAATATTCTGGACCATAAAAAATCGCTAATGCTCTATTTTCTCCGGGTGTTTTAGGAATAATTCTATAAGCTGAATCTTCTTGGGTCATTCCTGTAGAATTTGCAACCAAACTAGCGCAAGAGGTAAAAATAGCTAATGCTATAACCGCCATAATAAATAATTTTTTCATGTTATTCTCCTTATTTATTTAGTATATTAACATTTTAAAAGTTTGACAATATTATATAAAAAATAAGTATTAAGACTATATAATTATGGCAAATGAATTTCAAAAATTATATGGATATATATATTGTACTACTGATTTAAAAAACGGCATGAAATATATTGGACAAAAAAAATCAAATAAATTCTTATCATATTACTATGGCTCTGGAAAAATAATAAAATCTAAAATTAAAAGCCGACCTGAAACTTTTAGAGTTGATTTAGTAGAGTGGTGTTATTCAAAAGAAGAATTAAATAAATATGAAGATGATTGGATAAATGCTATTGGGCTTTATCCATTATCATACAATTTAGTTCAAGGTGGTGGAACTACAACTGGATATAGACATAATGAAAAAGCAAAACAAAAAATGAGTGAAAATCATAAAGGACAGATACCTTGGAATAAAGGAATAAAACAAACAGAGGAACATAAAAGAAAAATTGGAGAAGCTAATAAAGGTAGAATATGTTCAACAGAAATAAAACTGAAAATTAGTGAAGCAAATAAAGGAAGATTACCTCCTATAACAGGAAAACATCATTCAGAAGAAACAAGACAGAAAATGAGCAAACTTAAAAAAGGAAAACCCCTTTCAGAAAAAAACAGAATGGCATTAAAGGGAATAAAGAAAAAACCATTTTCAGAAGAGCATAGAAAAAAATTAAGTGAGACAACAAGTAATTATTGGAAAATAAAAAAGGAATTGACAGCATGAATGAACTTAGCGCAATACCGAATCCAGATAATATTCCCGGAGCGGTTTCTACTGGTTATCAAAGACAAAATACAAATATATTCGTATTACAAACTGGATTTGATTCTACTACTGTAACAGATAATGGAAGTTCAATAACAATACAAGCAGGTGGTGTTGTTGAAATTAATGGTGTTTTATTTAAAGTATTTAGTACAACAACTTTATCTAAACCAAGTTCAAGTTATTCATATTGGGTTGCCGTAACAGATAATGGTGATGGAACTGCTAGCTTTTCTCTTGTTAATAGACCAGGCGTTTGGGTTCCAGATAAAAATGGATATTATTTAAATAACGCAAGAATACTAAATTGGTCTGAATCTCAAGGAATACCACAAGGTAGTTTACCATCACCAATTTTTACAAGAACAACCAAAGGTATACAAAATGTTTCTTTGAAAAAAGGAAAATATTACTTTGAATTAAGAAGTGGATTAGGCGGGGGAAATGGAAGTAAAGGTGCTGATGGTGCTAATACTAATACTAGTAAAATAGGGGGAAATGGTGGAACTCCATCATCTTATAATTCAGTAAATATAATAAAATACTTTGATATAGATACTACTGTTACAGTAAAAGTTGGTGGTAATGGATACCCAGGTGGTAAAGGTGGAGATGTTATTTCATCAGGAACTAATACGGCTAGAGGTGGCGCTGGTGGCGGCGGCGGTGGTGGGGGAGGAGAAGCAACTGAAGTAGTAGGAATAATTTCCACAGAACCTGTTATTGGTGGCAACGGCGGAAATGGTGGTGCTGGATGGGCTACATCGAATACTATGGCCGGTGCAGGTGGTGGTGGAGGCGGCGGATATGTTCCAGGTGCTGGAGGTGCAAGTGGAAATGCTAACTGGCTTACTGCTGGAAGCATAGGTGAAATGAATCATGGTTATTTTGCAGGTGCCAGAGGAGGATATGGTGGTGATGCCCCGGGACTAGAACAAAATCCCGGAAAAGCTAGTGGTGGATATGGTGGTGCTGCTCTTAATTTAGGTATTAATTGGGGTACTACTTTTGTATTTAATGGAACTGGTGGTGACCCTAATGGTTCTGTTGGTAATAATTCTACATCACTTCAAACTGGTGCCAGTGGTGGTGGTCAAGGGGCTGGTGGTGAAGCAAGAGAAAATAATGGCGCTGGTGGATATTGTAGAATTTATAAATTAGATTAAAATTATATACCAAGAAAAAATACAATATTTGAATGATTTGAAAAATCATATTTGATATTGTATTTATGAAATAATGACTCGGCTATCCTATTATTAAAGGTTTTATTTCTGCCTTTT
>JAITDY010000047.1 GCA_031282325.1 Lactobacillaceae bacterium
TGAAGTATTCTGAAATTTAATAGGCCAACTTAAATTTCTAGATAGTGATTGAATACTCCAATCACTATCGTTTAATGATGTGGCTATATTTTCTTGGTAATTTAAATACCAATCACTAACTTTTTTATTATTAACGGTTAAATAACCATTTTGATATTTAACCATATCGCCGGAAACGCCAATTACTCGACCAATTAAATAATCTTTCCCGTTATAACTTGGCATTTTGTAAATAATAATTGTTCCACGTGAAACATTTTTAATTTTATTTAAAATTAACCAATTTCCATTAACTATATTTGGTGACATTGCATTACTGCGAACTACTTGCAAAGATAATATATTTTGTTTAATAAAAACAGCAATCAAAAGACCTATGATTGCTGATAATACTATTTTTTTATTATTCATTTAGCAAAGAATTCCTTCCATTGGGAATTCACTTCCTTCTTATTTGAAGCCCAGGGATACTTGTAATCAACACCTAAAATATGCTTTTTTGATACAAAACCAAAGTACCTACTATCTTCGGATTCTGCTCTGTTGTCACCTAAAACAAAGTATGAATTAGCTGGAACCTTATTCGCCTTTTTATCATTCCAATGGGATGTCGTGGTTGTCCATTCAGAATTCCCAGATGAAAGTAAAGTTAAATCCCAATTACCAGTTCCAGCATTTTTTTGAGATTTATCAAGATATTCCTGATTCACCTCTTTTCCGTTAACAAATAATTTTCCATTTTCTGCTTTAACCGTATCACCAGGAATGCCTATTACGCGTTTAATATAATACTTTTGTCCTGGTTGTATTCCTGGATCTTCAGCACGAGCATCAAAAGCAACCACAGAGCCCCTTTTAATCTGTGCAGGTAAAAACGCGAAGGTTCTTTCTTTATCATGTAAATTTGGAAACATAGAATCCCCACTAACAGTAACCGGTACAACTAAAAATAATCTAATAATAATTGCAACCGTTAGACCTATTGCTATTGGAATAATCCATTCAATTATATTTTTAAATGACTTATTTTGAATAATCTTCTTGATTGAATTCATTTTATTTCCTCTTTTTATGAACTTTCTTAAGTTTCTTGTTTATTGCTTTTTTCTTTAATTTTTCAATCTTTTCTTTTTCCTTATTTTCTTTTCTTATTTTAAATGGATTTTGAAGAAAAAAAGTTTGAACAACTTGAAAGAAATTTCCAATAGTCCAATAAAGTGATAAAGCAGACGGCAAATTGATACCAGAAAAGAATATAATTATTGGGAAAAAGTAGGGCATGAATTTAGCAAAAGCTGGTTGTTCACCTTGCATACTTGCCATACTCATCCACGAACTTATAAAGGTAAAAATTGCAGCTAAAATTGGGAGAATAAGCAACGGATCAGTTTGTCCTAATTGAAACCATAAGAATTTTCCTTCTTGCAGTTCTGGTGTTTGAAAAATTGACCAATAAAGGGCCATCAATATCGGTAATTGAATAACCAAGGGTAGTAATGAAGCATAAGGATTTACACCATATTCCTTATAAACAGCACTTGTTTCACTTTGCATAGCTTGTAACGAACTGCTATCTCTTTTCCCTTTGTATTTATTTTGTATTTCTTTTATAAAAGGGGTTACAACTGACATCTTTTTAGATGATTCAATTTGAAAAATCATTAAAGGTAAAACCAAAAAACGTACTAGAATCGTAAATACAATAATTCCCATTCCATATGAATTATTAAATAGAGAGGAAATTCCTAAGATAGATTTTGAAAAAAAACTAACTATTACAGCAAAAAAACCGCTATAATTTGCTTTCGGATGACCAAAAAATGAAGTTACAATAATTAATATCAACGATATTCCAGCAACTACTAATGGCAATATTCCTACTTTTTCAATAAAACTATTTTTTGTTTTTTGTAAATTATTCATTAATCACTCCCGCTATTTTCAAAACATGTTTTATTTGTTTTTGAATTTCTGTTTGCTTTTTTCCATTAACAATTGGTCTTGCAATTACAATAAATTCTAAATTTCGTTCAAGTGAATCACTAATATTGTAAAAACTTTCACGAACTCTTCTCTTAATCCATACTCTTTCATGCGCTTTACCTACTTTTTTACTAACAGATATTCCAATTTTCCAATGTTCTAATGGGCTTTTACTTTTGTTTACATATATAACAAAATATTTATTAGCAAACGACCGATGTGTATCGATAATTCTCTTAAAATCTATATCCTTTTTTATTCTATTTTTTTTAGCAATTCCCATATGTAATAAAAAAACGCCCTTAGGCGCTCATCTTGATTAAGCAGCAAGTACTTTGCGGCCCTTAGCACGGCGACGTGCTAATACTTTACGTCCATTTGCAGTACTCATTCGTTTACGGAATCCGTGAACTCTTTGAGTATGACGCTTTTTTGGTTGATAAGTTCTTTTCATGAATTCTCCTTACTTATTTATCAAGGATAAATACTGGAAAATAATACCATACAAACGATGTAAAAGACAAGTATAAATACTTATTTTATAAAATAATTAAACTTATTTTTTATCCACAAAATAACGTTTCGTTATGGAAATTAATTATTAAGCTTTTCTTAAGTTTTTTAACTTTTAACAGTGTTTTTAATAGGTTTTCCACTTTTGCACAAGATGTGCACATAATATTTTTTAACACTTGTGGATAAAGTGTATAACTTTGTGGATAACCGTATAATAAGGGCTTTAAGAACTTTTTTAAAAAAATCGCTGTGGAAAAAACATAATTAATAAAAAATGATTATTTTTTTTATTAATTATGTTGAAAAACCTTTAAACATCATGTGTATTCAGTTAAAAAGTTTCACACATCATGTTTAAAAACTTAAAAAATACTAAAAAAATTACATTTTGTGATCTAAAAAAGCTATTGAACAACTTAAAAATAAAAGTTAAATTATATATAAGTTTATGAATGAGATAAATTACAACAATATTGATACAAATGATTTTTTATTGAAAATCAAAAATGCTTTTAAAAACGAATTAGATGAAATAAGTTATAGAAATTTTATCGAACCAATTAGAATTATTAATATTTATAATCGTGTAGCAACATTAGGATCTACAGAATTTGTAAAGCAAGGTTGGGATAATAGTACTTATTACATAGATTTTATTAAACACTCATGGGAAATTACCGGTGGTTTTATTCAAGCTGAAATCGAAATTATTCCTGATATTCCTGTTCCTAAAATAAATTTGGGAAATAGTTCTCAATCATCTCTTCCACCTAATAACGATGGATTACTTAGAAATATTAAATTAAATCCGAAATATGTTTTTGATACTTGGGTTTCTTCAAGCACTAATATGATTCAAAAGGCTATGGCAATACGCGTTTCTGAAAATCTAGGTGACGATCAATTTAATCCTTTTTTCATATATGGAACCTCCGGCGTTGGTAAAACACATTTAATGCAAGCAATTGGAAATCAAGCTATACAAAATAACCCGAATATTACTATTAAATATATTACAGCTGAAGATTTTGCAAATGCATATTCCAAAGCTTTAAATATAAATACTTTTAGTAAAGATAATAGTGCATTAGATGCATTTAAAAATGAAATTAGAAACATTGATTTATTATTAATTGATGATATTCAATTCATCGAGGATAAAACTGGATTTCAAGAAGAATTTTTTAATACTTTCAATGCTATTCGTGATCATGGCGGACAAATAGTAATAACCTCTGATAAGCAAGCTGCTGAATTAAAAGGTCTTCCGGAACGCTTAAGTAGTAGATTCCAAGATGGCTATTCTTCTTGGGTCGATAAGCCTGACGAACAAACAAGAATTGTTATTTTACAAAATAAAGCTAAGGAAAAAGAAATAATAATTCCTGATGATGCAATTTTTAAAATCGCAGCAAGTATTGATACAAATGTTCGAGAACTAGAATCAGTTTTTAATAACGTCGCCGCATATGCATTAATAAATCAAGAAATAACTGTTGAATTAGTTGAGAATGTATTAAAAAAATTAAAGAAAAATGTATCTAAAATAATTACTATAAGCGATATTCAAAAATCTGTTGCAGATTATAACGATATTACAATGTCAGATATTATTTCGTCAAAAAGGGATAAAAATATTGTTTTACCTAGACAAATAGCGATGTATTTATCTAGAAAACTAACAAATTCATCACTACCTCAAATAGGTAAAGCATTCGGAGGTAAAGATCATACTACTGTTATGCATGGTATCAAAAAAATTGAAGAACAATTTAAAAAAGATTCTGATCTAAAAAGAACTGTGGATATCATAGAAAAATCACTTATAAAAGATTGATTTCATCAACAGACTTTTATACAGGTTAAAATAAATACATTAGGGATATTTTGATAGTTTTCCACATCTTAAACACCCCTTATTATTATTTTTAATTAATAAAATAAATAAATTAAAAACGAGGCAAATTAAATGAAATTTAAAATAAATAAAAATGAATTATTAAAAAATTTGAATATTAATATAAAAGCTGTTTCAGGTTCGGTAATAAATGAAATTCTTAAAGGCATTAAAATACAAGTTTCTAAAGAAAAAATTATATTAATTACTTCATCAAGTGATTTATCGATAAAAACAACAATTAATCAAAATGAAAATAATTTCACTGTTGAAGAAGAAGGTGAAATAGTTATTGCAAATGCAAATTATTTTACTGAAATAATTAAAAAATTGTCTGGAAAAGAAGTCGACATCGAATTAACTTCTGGAGGACAAATACAAATTACATCAGATAAAGCCGATTTTTCTATTCCAAGCAGAAACTCAGCAAATTATCCAAATTTACCAATCGTTGATGATACAAAATCGATCAAAATTGAAAGCTCAAATTTATTAAAAATAATAAAAGAAACAATTAAATCAGCAGGGGTTAGAGATGCACGTCCTATTTTTAATGGAATTCATTTAGTTGCAAACAATCAATTTATAAAAGGTATTACAACTGATTCCCATCGTCTTGCTCAAAAAATTATTTATTTTAACGAACCAAAAGAAAAAATTTCAGATATTAATGTTGTTATTCCAACACATACTTTAAATGAACTTGTTCCACTGCTAAATTCTAATGAGACTGTAAAATTACAATTTGATGAAAATTACCTTGTTGTTGATTTGAATCAAACTGTTGTTTATTCTCAATTATTAATTGGAGATTTTCCTGAAACTGATCGTCTAATTCCAAATGAAACCAATACTAAAATTAGTGTAGAAGTTAAAGAATTATTACCAGTAATTGAAAGGGCTCATTTAGCTGCTAGACAATCGAATAATATTACAATTACATTTAATTTAAAAGAAAATAAGTTATCAATTTCAACACGTCAAAGTGAATCAGGAACTTTTGAGGAAGATGTTATTTTAAAATCTTATGAAGGTGAAGATCTATTAATCAGTATGAATCCAGAATTTATTAAGGATGCAATTTCCTCATTAGCGCAAGAAGTTGTTGAATTTTCATTTACAGGCCAGTTAAAACCATTTACAATTCGTCCTAATGATTCTCAAGATAATAATGATTTACAATTAATTACACCTGTAAGAACGATCAATAATTAAAAAATCAAAAATAACGAATTTTAATAAAAAAAGTAAAAATAATCCAAAAGTAGTTAAACCTTATTAAAATAAAGAAAATAAGGGTTTTTGATATAATAATATAAGTAATTTCATTGGAGGTGTTATGGAAAAAGTTGAGATAAATACGGAATTTATAACGCTCGGTCAATTACTTAAAATTATCAATATAACTGATTCAGGTGGGGCTTCTAAATATTATTTAGCTTCTCATCCTAATGATTTTAATATTAATAACGAAAAAGAAAATAGAAGAGGAAAAAAACTTTATCCTAATGACATTGTAAAAATTAAAGATTTTGGAGAATTTAAAATTGTAAATGTTAGTTAAAGATATCAAACTAAAAAATTTTCGTAACTATCAAGATTTAAATTTAGAATTTTCTTCAAAAATAAATGTTTTTGTAGGTAATAATGCTCAAGGAAAAACCAATATATTAGAAGCCCTTTATCTATCATCGTTAACTAATTCTCATAGAACATCTAATTACAAAGAAATGATCGAATGGGGCAAAAGTGAATCAGCAGTATCGATAAATGTAAAAAAAGAAATAGGAAATATTAAATTAGATATTCAACTTGGAAAAAATGGAAAAAAAGCTAGAATAAATAATTTAACAAGCAATAAATTAAGCGAGTACATTGGAAAACTAAATGTTGTTTTATTTGCACCTGAAGATTTAGAACTAGTTAAAGGTAGCCCTTCAATTAGAAGGAAATTTATGGATTTAGAATTTGTCCAAATGAGTAGTGAATATTTATTTAATTTATTAAATTTTAAAACCGTTTTAAAAAATAGAAATACATATTTGAAAAAACCTATTGAAAGTCAAGATCAAGATTACTTAGAAGTTTTAAATTTTCAATTAATTGAATATGGATCTCAATTAATAAAAAAACGTTTTGAATTAATTGAAAAGTTAAGTTTAATCGCTCAAGAAATACATCAGTCGATTGCTAATGATGAAAAATTAGAAATTAAATATAAAACGTTTAAAAAAATAAATAGTAAAACAGAGATTGATGAAATTAAAGAAATTTTTTTAATTGAATTAAATAAGAATCGAAAAAGAGAAGATATGTTTCAAACAACATTAGTTGGTCCGCATCATGACGATATTGTTTTTTTTATTAATGATAAAGAAGTTGCTACCTTTGCTTCGCAAGGCCAACAAAGAACAACTGCTTTGTCGACCAGACTAGCAGAAATAAAATTAATAAAAGAACAAACTGGTGAATATCCAATTTTGTTATTGGATGATGTCTTTTCAGAATTAGATTCAAACAGACAAACACATCTAATTAAATATATCGAAGATAAGGTGCAAACATTTATCACGACGCCGAGTTTAAGTGATATTAATCAAGAAATAATTAAAGAACCAAAAATATTTTATGTAGATAATGGGGAGGTTGAAAATGGCTGAAGAAAATAATAATTATAATGGTAATTCCATCCAAATACTTGAGGGACTTGAAGCTGTTCGCAAAAGGCCAGGGATGTATATTGGAAGCACTACCTCAACCGGATTGCATCATTTAGTTTGGGAAATTGTTGATAACGGAATAGATGAAGCCCTAGCTGGATATGCTACCCATGTTACTGTAACTATTGAAAAAGACAATTCAATTACAGTTAGTGATGATGGACGTGGTGTTCCAACTGATATTCAACCAAAAACCGGTAGACCAGCAATGGAGGCTGTGTTTACGATTTTGCATGCTGGTGGTAAGTTTGACGAGTCATCATATAAAGTTTCAGGTGGGTTACACGGTGTTGGCGCCTCGGTTGTTAATGCACTTTCAGAAAATATGGATGTGCGAGTATATCGAAATGAAAAAATCTATTATATGGATTTTACGCGTGGACATATAAAAACTGAAATGAAAAATATTGACGAAAAAATGGTTATCGATAGAGGTACTATAGTACATTTCAAACCAGATTCAGATATTTTTAAGGAAACAACCGTTTTCGACTATAAAATATTATTAAATCGAGTGCGTGAATTAGCATTTTTAAATAAAGGATTACGCCTTTCTTTAACTGATAAAAGAGTAGAACCAATAAAAACAGAAACTTTTCATTATGAAGGTGGGATTGCTGAGTATGTTTCATTTTTAAATAAAAACAAGGTCCCAATTTTTGAAAATCCAATTTATGTAGAAGGAACTGAAAATGGAATCGAAGTTGAAGTTTCCTTACAATATACAGATGCAATTGCAGAAACTTTAATGAGTTTTACAAATAATATTCATACTCATGAAGGTGGCACTCATGAAACAGGATTTAAAACAGCACTAACGAGAATTATTAATGATTATGCTCATAAAAATAACTTATTAAAAGATAATGATGAAGCGCTTTCTGGTGAAGATGTTCGTGAAGGATTAACGGCAATTGTGTCAGTAAAACATCCAGACCCCCAGTTCGAAGGCCAAACTAAAACCAAACTTGGTAATTCCGATGCAAGAACTGCAGTCGATCACATGTTTAGTGAAACCTTCAATCGTTTTTTGATGGAAAATCCAGATACGGCTCGACAAATTGTAAATAAAGCATTAATTGCCGCTAAAGCTAGGATTGCTGCGAAAAAAGCACGTGATCTTACGCGAAAAAAATCAGGATTAGAAATTTCTGCTTTAGCCGGAAAACTAGCTGATAATACTTCTAAAGATCCTGAAATTTCAGAATTGTTTATTGTTGAGGGTGATTCCGCTGGTGGTTCGGCAAAACAAGCTCGTTCTCGTTTAACTCAAGCAATATTGCCAATCAGAGGAAAAATTTTAAATGTTGAAAAAGCAACTCTAGATAAGGTATTAGCAAACGAAGAAATTCGATCACTATTTACGGCCATTGGGACTGGATTTGGAAGTGATTTTAATATTGAAAAAGCTAAATATCACAAAATAATTATCATGACTGATGCTGATGTCGATGGTGCTCATATAAGAACATTACTACTTACATTGTTTTTCAGATATATGAAACCGCTAATTGAAGCTGGATATATATATATTGCCCAACCCCCTCTTTATGGTGTGGCATTAGGAAATTCTGAACATAGAGTATTTTTGGATTCCGATGAAGAATTAGATGAATATGTCGCCTCGATACAAGGAAATACAAAGCCAAGAATTCAAAGATATAAAGGTCTTGGTGAAATGGATGCTGGACAATTATGGGAAACTACTATGGATCCAGAAGAACGCCGTTTATTGAGAGTAGATCCTATATATAATGTTGAAACTGATTTAACTTTCGATATGTTAATGGGTGACAGAGTTGCCCCACGCCGTGAATTTATTGAGGAAAACGCTGAATTTGTTGAAAATCTAGATGTTTAAAAGGAGAACGAATGGCTGAAGATGATAAAAATGAAAATTTAAATAATGCAAACTTAGATCGCCGAATTAAAAATGCAGATTTAACCACAACAATGCGCGATAGCTTTTTAAGCTATGCAATGTCAGTTATTGTTGCACGTGCTTTGCCTGATGTACGAGATGGATTAAAGCCTGTCCATAGACGAATTTTATATGGAATGAATGAACTTGGAATTACTCCCGATAAACCACATAAAAAGTCTGCCCGTATCGTTGGAGATGTTATGGGTAAATATCATCCCCATGGAGATTCAGCTATTTATGAATCTATGGTTAGAATGGCACAGAATTTTTCGTATAGATATATGTTAATTGACGGACACGGAAATTTTGGTTCTATTGATGGTGATCCGGCTGCCGCTATGCGTTATACTGAATCGCGATTGTCTAAAATAGCGCTGGAAATGTTACGAGATATTAATAAGGATACTGTTGATTTCGTTCCAACTTATGATGGAGATAATCAAGAACCAGAAATTTTACCTTCTCGTTTTCCTAATTTATTAGTTAATGGTGCAATGGGAATTGCGGTTGGAATGGCTACAAATATTCCAACTCATAACTTACGAGAAGTTATTGAGGCAATTCATATTTTAATGAAAAATTCTGATGTGACAGTAGATGAATTAATGAAAGTATTACCCGGTCCAGATTTTCCAACTGGCGCAATTGTGATGGGGAAATCAGGCATTAAAGAAGCTTATGAAACAGGAAAAGGAAAAGTAACTGTTAGAGCAAAGGTAGATATCGAAACAAGTCATACCGGTAAAGAGACTATTGCAATTTCTGAATTGCCATATAACGTCAATAAATCAAAATTAATTGAACGTGTTCGTGACTTAGTTGGCGAGAAAAAACTCGAAGGAATAACTGCTATTCGAGATGAATCAGATCGTGATGGATATCGTGTTGCTATTGATGTTTCAAGAGATGTTAACGCAACAGTTGTATTGAATAATTTATACAAATTAACCCCGGTACAAACTAGTTTTTCTTTTAATATGATTGCTATTGATCATGGGCGTCCAAAACTTATGGGATTAAAAGAAATTTTAAGCGCATATTTAGATCATCAAAGAATAATTATCCGTCGTAGAACTATTTATGATTTAAAACGTTCGAAAGATAGAGCACACATTCTTGAAGGATTAAGAATTGCGTTAGATTATATTGATGAAATTATTAATTTAATTCGTTCCAGTCAAACTGTTGAAATAGCAAAAAACGAATTAATAAATCGTTATAAGTTATCAGACAAACAGGCAACAGCTATTTTAGACATGCGCTTGGCAAGATTAACTGGCTTAGAGCGAGATAAAATCGAAAAAGAGTATCAAGATTTATTAGTATTAATTGCTGATTTAGAAGATATTTTAGCTAAAGCGGAAAGAATTGATGAAATAATATACAACGAATTATTGGATATTTCAGCTAAATTTGGAGATGATCGTAGAACAGAACTACAGGTAGCTGATGTAAATAACATTGAAGACGAAGATTTAATCGACGAAGAAGACATAATTATTTCATTAACTTCAAAAGGATATATTAAACGACTAGCTACTACAGAATTTAAAACTCAAAATAGAGGTGGGCGTGGTGTTCAAGGTATGAATACGCACGATGACGATTTTGTTAAAAATCTGGTTTCAACAAGTACTCACGATACTTTACTATTCTTCACAGACCAAGGTAAAGTTTATAAAATCAAAGGTTACGAAGTTCCAGAATATGGAAGACAAGCCAAAGGGATTCCGGTAGTTAATTTACTTGGTATTCAAAATAATGAGACTGTTCAAGCTGTAATCAATGTACGTGGGGATGCTAAGGAATCCGAAAACTACTTAATGTTTACAACCTTAAAAGGCGTTGTTAAAAGAACAGCTGTTTCTGAATTCTCAAATATTCGTCAAAATGGATTACGTGCAATTACGTTAAAAGATGATGATTCATTAGTTAATGTTCAATTAACCGACGGAAAACAAAATATCATCATCGCAAGTCATTTAGGATATTCCGTATCATTTGCCGAAAACGATGTTCGCGTTATGGGCAGAACAGCTGGAGGAGTTCGAGGAATGAAGTTACGTAGTGAAGATTATGTAATTGGAAGTGATGTATTAACTCAAGGTAGCAATGTCTTAATTATTACTGAAAAAGGTTATGGAAAACAAACACCAGTAGATGTTTATCCAATTAGAGGACGAGGCGGAAAAGGATTTAAAACTGCACATGTTACTGATAAAAATGGACCATTAGCAGGCTTGGCAGTTGTTAATGGAGAAGAAGATATTATGGTCACTACAATTGATGGAGTTATGATCAGATTTATTTCTTCTGCAGTTTCAATCACCGGACGTGCAACACAAGGAGTAAGAGTAATACGTGTAGGAGAAAAATCTAAAGTTGCAACCTTGGCAAAAGTTATTCATGATGATGAAAGTGAAATAAATTCTGATGTATTAATTAGTGCAGATGAACAAAAAGCCGAAGCATCCACTTTAACAGAAGATGAAAAAGTTATTGATGAAACCGAAGAAATAGAAAATGAAAATATCTCTAAAATTTCAGATCTAGCTGATCAACTAATAGACGAAGAGAATAACGAAAATTAATTAAAATAATAAAAAAGTTCTAATTTAGGAAATTATGGTTTAAATGTTAAAGTTTATAATCCTTAATTCCCTTAGAACTTTTTTAATTTAAAAAATAAAACAGTTTGCAATAATATATCAAACAATGTAAAATATTAAATTGTGAGAAAAACTCACTTCCTTTTCGCAAAGGCGAACAGAGTCCATAAGGAGGTAAAAACATGGCAACTAATTATGAATTAACATATATTGTACGTCCTGATTTAGACGATACAGCAAAAAAAGCTCTAATTGAACGTTTTGATAAAGTTCTTAGTGATAACGGAGCAACTGTTGTAAAATCTGAAGATTGGGAAAGTCGCAAATTAGCTTACGTTATCAATGGATATCGTGAAGGCTTGTACCATATCGTAACATTCACTTCTGAAGATAATAAAGCAACCAATGAATTTGATCGTTTAGCTAAAATTTCTCAAGATATATTACGTCATATGTTTGTAACTGTTGATTTTGATAAGTTAAATGATGCTAAAGAGAAGTCCGCAGCTGCAGCAGTTAGAGCTGCTGAACGTCGCGCTGCTCGCGATGCAGAACGTTCTTCAAGATACAATGACCATACGTCACAAGCATCTGTTGTATCTGAAAATACATCAGAACAAACAGCTTCATCAAATGAAGCAGAATAACATTTTAAGAAGGTAGAAAATGGCAATAAATCGAGTTGTTTTAGTAGGTAGGTTAACACGTGATGTTGAATTACGAGCCATGAGTAATGGCGAATCAATGGGGCGTTTTACTATTGCAGTAGAACGAAACTTCACAAATTCACAAGGCGAAAGAGAAGCAGACTTTATTTCTGCTACAATCTGGAGAAAAGCAGCTGAAAATTTTGCTAATTTTACAGGTAAGGGAGCTTTGGTAGCAATCGAAGGTTCATTAAGGACTGGAAGTTACACTAATCAACAGGGACAAGTTGTTTACACAACTGATGTTAATGTTGATAACTTTACATTGCTTGAAACACGTTCGCAAAGTGAAGCCAGAAGAAATGGCAATGGAGTTTCAAATAACTCATCATTCAACCAAGCACAACAAACCACCAACTCACCAAATTTTGAACAACAATCTACACCTGTTTCTCAAAATTCAACACCCGAAACCGACATCAATCCATGGAATCGTCCAAATAATAATGATTCCTTTGATATATCGGAAAATGATTTACCATTTGACTAATATTTAGAAAGGATAAATATATGGCAGAAGAAGAAAATAACGTTGTAGCAACAAACAACGGAGAACGAACAAACCGTCCTAGCCGTACTCCTCGAGGAGATGGAGAGCGTCGTGGACGTGGTGGCATGCAACGCCGTAAAAAAGTTGATTTTTTGGCAGTAAATCATATTGATTATGTCGATTATAAGGATGCTGAATTATTACGCCGTTTTATCGCTGAAAACGGTAAAATATTACCAAGTCGAATTACTGGCGTTTCTTCTAAGAATCAACGTAAAATAGCAACAGCAATTAAAAGAGCTCGTATCATGGCAATATTGCCATTCATTGCTGAAAATTAATTGTTTAAAACTTGTCTCTTTCAGACAAGTTTTTTATTACATAAGTATTTGTAAAATTTTATAGTTTTTAATTTCAAAATGATAAAATTAAGTAAATAAAAACATGAGTAAAATAAATAATTTCTTTAAAAAATTTAGTAAATTTCAAGGTCCAATATTTGCAATTATTTTTATGATCTTAAACATCACAGGCTTTGTTATTACTTTTATAAACAATAAAACACTATCTGTTTTTTGGGTTATTTTATCAATAATAAGTTCATTTCTTCTTTATAGATTTTATACTAATTCTAAAAATAATATAAAAAATTTATCTGATTATTATTCTGGCAGAGTTGGAATCGGACAAATGTCCGCATTAGATCATATGCCAATTGGTGCCATTATTTTAGACAGAAATGGAACTATTGAATGGGCTAATAAAAATATAATTAATTTTTTTAATAATGAAGATATTTTAGGAAAAAAAATTGTCCAAATTTCTCCTGAGTTAAGCGAACAAATAGGAAAAAATATCGATAATCAGGAATCTGTCGAAATAATTTTGAATAAAACACTTTTTTCCTTACAAGTGCAACAAAATGGTAATGCAATATATTTGTTAGATTTGTCAGATTCCCAAAAATACAAAATTTTATTAGAAAAAAATAAAATTTTTAATGGAATAATTTCGGTTGATAATTATGAAGAAATAGTTCAAGATATTTCCGATAGCGAAGGAGCTCAAATAAGGGCTTATATATCTACTGTTTTAAATAAATGGGCAGAAGATTATGAATTATATATAAGAAGATTAAATGCTGATAGATTCATATTTTTTGGATATAACGGAAGCCTTGAAAAATTAGAAAAAGAAAAATTTCAGATAATTGATGAAATTAGAAAAGATTCCTCTAAACAAAATTTGCCCCTTTCTTTATCAATAGGAGTGGCTTCAGGAATCCATGACTTGAATAAATTATCAGATTCTGCGTTAAGTAATTTAGATTTAGCCCAAGGAAGAGGCGGAGATCAAGTAGTTATTCGAGATGATAATGGAAGCGCAAGATTTATTGGTGGAAATTCCAATCCAATGGAAAAAAGAACCAGAGTTCGAGCAAGAATGATTGAAAAGGCTATTTCCGATTTAATGAGAAATGCCGATAATGTTTTGATTATGGGACATAAAAATCCTGATTTAGATTCAATTGGAGCAGCGTTAGGAGTTTGGCGTTTGTCTGAAAAGAATAATAAAACAGCCAAGATAATAATTGATACTGATTCAAATATTAATTATGAAATAAAAAAAATAATTGATTTAAAAAATAAAGAAAATAAAGAAAAAGAAATTGATTCACCCTTTGTTGATATTGAAAAAGCAAAACAGCTAATTAAAAAGAACTCGTTATTAATCTTAGTAGATCATTCTAGGCCTGCAATTTCAACCGATCAGTCAATTGTAAATATGTTGTCCTCTAAAATTATCATCATAGACCATCATAGAGTATCTGATGATCCATTTCCCGAAAAGCCACTTCTTTTTTATTCAGAACAATATGCATCCTCAACATCTGAATTAGTTTCGGAACTATTAAGTTATGAAGATTTAAGAAAATCACCAATTACTAAAATAGAGTCATCAGCGATGTTAGCCGGAATTCAATTAGATACAAAAGGATTTACTCAAAACGCGGGTTCAAGAACTTTTGATTCAGCTAGTTTCCTACGTTCCATGGGAGCAGATAATAAACTAATATTAGATATTACAAAAGTTGAAAGTAATAATTTAATTGAAAAAGCTAAATTATTAGCTAAAACAAATGTTGATAAAAATATTGCTTATGTCGTGGGGGAGAATCATAATCCTTATGATTTGATTGTGACGGCGCAAGTTGCTGACGAATTATTAAAAATAAAAGATGTTGATGCCAGTTTTGTTATTACTAGAAGAGAAGACGGTAATGTTGGAATTAATGCTCGAAGTAATGGAAAAATAAATACTCAAATAATTATGGAAAAATTAGGTGGAGGAGGTTCGCTTATGAACTCAGCGGCCCAAATAGAATCAACTAATATTGATAATGCATTAGAGCTATTAAAAAATATAGTGAAAGAAAATAAGGAGGATTAAAATGAAAGTAATTTTTTTACAAGACGTTAAGAATCAAGGTAAAAAAGGAGATATTAAAGAAGTACCTGATGGATATGCAAATAATTTTTTAATAAAAAATAAAAAAGCTATATTTGCATCTCAAGAAAATCTTTCTAAATTCAACGGACAACAAAAACTTGAAGAAAAGAATGCTGCAGCTGTTTTAAAGTCTGCACAAGAATTAAAAAATAAAATTGAATCACCAAAAACAATTGTAAAATTTAATGAAGGTATTGGACCTGATGGCAGACTAAATGGAGCAATTACTGGAAAAAATATTGCAGACCAATTAATAAAGCAATTTAATCTTGAAATTGATAAAAGAAAAATGGATTTAAAAAATCCAATCCATACACTTGGAGTACATGAAATTGAAGTTAAATTACATCAACAAGTAATTGCTAAATTAAAGGTTGAGGTCTCTCCAAAATAATGAATAATCAAATTCCAAAAAACGAAGAGTATGAAAAAAATATAATTTCAGCTTTCTTTTTTGCTTCTAATTTGGCAGAACAAAAAGATATGTTCGATAGAATTGCTGATATTATTTCAGAAAATGATTTTTATAACGGAAAATATAAATCAATTTTTTATGCCATTGCTCAGTTATTAGAAAGCAATGTCGAAATAGAAGCCAGTTCGCTTGCAACCCGTTTAATTGAAAATCATGTTAATCAAAATGATGCTATTAATACAATTGCTGAATTGCAAACTGGAAATGCAACCACTTCAAATATAGAAGAATATGCAAAGGATATCCGCGAAAAAGCCATTTTAAGGAATTTGATTGACTTATTAAATATATCTAATCAAAACGCTCACGATCCAGCCTCAATGCCAGAGGATTTAATTGCTAATATCCGAAAAACTTTGGATAGTATTGAAGATACACATGATGCCATTAATTTTATGACAATTAAAGAGGCACTTAATAAAGTGATTATTGAAATTCAAGAAGCAAGTAAAAATAAGCAGTCCGACATGAAAGTTGGTGCAATATCCACTGGTTTTTCTTATTTAGACCGTTTAACTAAGGGTTTACAACAAAATAATTTAATTATAATTGCTGCTAGGCCTGCAGCTGGGAAAACAGCTTTTGCGTTAAATATCGCAGCTAATGCAGCCCAAGATTTAAAAATTAAAAATAATAAACATGTTGTCGTTTTTAATATGGAAATGACAGAAGAACAAATGATGTTTAGATTATTATCAGCAAGGTCAACTGTCCCAATGGATAAATTGCAAACTGGTAATCTTACAACCGCTCAAAATGGAAACGATTTTTCTACTGATTGGGCAATGATTAATGAAGCTCAAACCAGATTGAGTGAATTGCCCATTGAATTGAACGCTACTCCGGGAATTACCATAAATGAAATTCGTTCGAATTTAAGGGCCTTAGATGCTCAATTAAAACATAACGATCCAGATGGGGGTATTGGCCTTGTGATAGTTGATTATTTACAATTAATTGAACCTGATGCCTTTTCTCGTGATGGACGACAAAACGAAGTATCTAAAATATCTCGTTCTTTAAAAAAACTAGCTGGTGAATTAGAAGTTCCAGTAATTGCTCTTTCACAATTAAGTCGTGGTGTTGAAAATAGAGAAAACAAACGCCCAAGATTAAGTGATTTAAGGGATTCTGGTGCTATTGAACAAGATGCAGATATAGTTATGTTTTTATACAGAGATGATTATTACGATCAAAATGGACATAGTGAGGATGATGAGGATTATGACGCTTCATCACAACCTAATGTTACTGAAATTGAAGTTATTGTAGCTAAAAACAGGCAGGGTGCTAATGATACAGTAAGATTGATTTTTAAAAAAGACACTCAATCTATCGTCCTGCCTATGCCTAAAAGTTCTAGCTAGTAATTTTAATAGTTTGTAGTTTGTAATTAGTTTTTATATGTGATAAATTTTTATATGAAGTTTTAAGTGGGGTTAAATTTTGAAAATTAAAGCAAAAAATCTTTCCTTGTCATATACGCAAGGCGTTCAAGTAATTGATGATATTAACTTTGAGATAGAGGATGGAAGTCTAGTATCCCTTTTAGGACCTTCTGGATCAGGAAAATCAACGATATTAAATATGATTGCTGGTTTATTATCTCCTACAGAAGGAAAAATTTTATTTGGCGATAATGATGTTACTAATTTAGGAGTGTCTCAAAGAAATATTGGAATGGTTTTTCAAAATTATGCCTTATATCCCAATATGAGCGTCAGACAAAACATTGGCTTTCCATTAAAAATAGCTAAAGTTCCAAAAGAAGAACGTAATAAAGAAATTGAAAG
>JAITDY010000069.1 GCA_031282325.1 Lactobacillaceae bacterium
GAACCGCCACCATAAAAGTCCCCTAAACCAAATCCAATTCCATTCCATAAGGTAATTCGTTTTTCGCCGTTCGGATAAGTTCCTTTTCTAAAAAGATCTTTTACACCTTCCCAGCGAGTTTTTTTATTTTCAGTCATTTATTGTCTCCTTACTAGTTCCAACTAGGCGTAAATTACGCGTCCTTTTTCATCTGGAATTCCACTCATTCGATAAAAATAAGTATTAATCTGATCTCGCCATTCCAGTGAGTTTTCTTTTTGCATTTGTAAACGATCAAATACATTTTTAAAAGTTATAGTATCTATTTTATTTTCTAATCGCGACCATTTATCAATATATTCAAGAACAGTGTCGTACCCTTCAAAATGTGTATCGTAAATATGTTGAATCACCGTTTTGCCGCTATGCAATAGATGTGTATATGGAACATGATGAAAAAATAATAATAATTCATCTGGCATTGTTTCTAAATTTTCATACATCGCCGATACTTCAGGTGAATATAATTTCGTATATCCGGTACCTGTTTTAATAGTGCGATCTACACCCACACCATTTCGATCAGCAAAGTGATAGGTTCCCCAACGATCATATTCATAGCCATTAACAGAAACTCCATAATGATAATGGGGTCGAACCATAAAACCTACGCCAAGTGGTGCATTATATTTTTCATATGTTTCATTTGAGGTAGACATAATTTCATATATAACTTGTTGTGTATCATCATCTGAATCATGGAAGGTTTGACTAATCCATTCTTTTAAAATATCAAGTGCTGACACATCGTTATCCCAAGAAAGTCTTCCCCATGCATATAGATTTGCTTGCGCCAATTTATTTCCAGTCCAATTATCGTCCATGCCAACATTTGATACTGCAACCATTCCTGAATTTTGAGGGTTTACAGAATCACTTTTAATAATTTCTTTCACTAAACTATTTTTAGCTTGACTTTTAGTATCAAAATCTAACATCGATTGCCACTGCGTAGCTGAATAATTAATATCAATTTGATGCCCTAAATACTCGGCCGTTATCTGTGCTTCTAAAATCAAATTAGTTTTTTTCATTGTTCCAAACAGTGGGGTTAATGGTTCTCTGGTTTGAAAATCAATCGGACCAAACTTTACTTGTAAAATTACATTATCATTAAACATTCCATCTAGTGGTGCAAAATTTTCCGATGCAGCTTTAGCGCGATCGGTGCTTCTATCACGCCAATCTTGTTTAGAATTATAAACAAATGTTCTCCAAATAACTAGTCCGCCAAATGGTTCCAACGCCTCTCCCAGCATATTTGCTCCGTCTGCATGATTTCTTCCATATTGGTAAGGTCCGGGTTCACCTTCTGAATCGGCTTTCACTACAAAGCCACCAAAAAACGGGATTGTTTTATAAATTTCAGCTACTGTATCTTTCCACCACTGTCTAACATTTGCGTCCAAAGGATCATTAGTATTTAAATCGCCCAGATGTTTTGGTGCACCAAAATTAATTGCTAAATAAGTTTTAATTCCAAATCTTTGAAAAATTTTAGCTATTTTAGCTACATCATCAATAAATGGGTGGACGATCAATCGGGTTGCTAATCCTCTAACGTTAACATTATTTAATGAGATTGCGTTAATGCCAACTGAGGCTAACAAACGTGCATACCATTCAATGCGATTAAAATCATTTCTAAATGGACTTCCTTCAATCGAACGCAAATCAAATGATCCATTATCTACGTTTTCATTCCGGCCAGCTTTTCCAAAAAAAATTGATTCTCCAGAATAACCACGCTCAACGCTTCCATCAATTTGATCCCAGTGATTAATCATTCTAATAGATTGCGATGGAACGGAAATTATATTTTTTAATGTTTCATTATTTGATAATCGACGTAAAAATCCATAATATCCATACATCAAGCCTTTTGTCGTACTGGATGAAATTGTGATATTATTTTCATTCTGATTAATAATATATCCTTCGTTTTGCAATGAGTCGTTTTCTTCTAAACTTAAAATTACACTTGCTTTACTTGGATCGTTAACAATTGATGCTTTTAGAATTTCAATTATTTCAATTCTTAATTGAATGCTTATTTCATCATAATCAATACTGTTATCAAAATAGAACTTTTGATTATTCATGTGTTTTAAATTTTGAGAATTAAGCCAAAGTGTATCAAAAACCATATATTTATCTATACTCCCCTCGATATTTGTAACCGTTTACATAATAAAAGTATACAACTGGATTTTTAAAGTTTAAATTTTTTTCACAATAATTAACAAAAAAATCACAATAAAAATTGGATTACTAATAAAACAAAGTTTATTTAGATTTGCGAATTTTTTATTTATTTTAAATATATGAACAAATTCTAAACTGGTTATAATTGAAATAATGATTAAAATTAATATGTTTTCATCAGCAGAAAAAGTTCCGGGCCAAGGAGTTGCATCTGCTTATAGAGAGTTAGTGAATCTTATTCAAGATCATTTATCAGATAAATTTTCTGTTTTTTTAAATACATATCGTTCTTCAGATATTTCTCACTATCACACAATCGATTTTACTTTTTATCTATCTACATTTTTACCTAACCGTGGACGGACAATCGGATATGTTCATTTTTTGCCTGAAACGCTAGTTGGTTCTTTAAAATTACCCAAAATTATTAAACCAATTGTGAGTTGGTATGTTTTAGCTTTTTACAGACGAATGAATGCTTTAGTAGTGGTGAATCCTAGTTTCATTCCTGATTTAATTGATGCTGGAATACCAGAGGAAAAGATTACTTATATTCCTAATTTTGTAAATCCAAATAATTTTTACGAATTATCTATTAAGGATAAAAAAAATATTAGAAAAACTCATGGGTACGATCTTAAGAAAAAAATAGTTCTAGGAGTAGGACAAGTTCAAGTTAGAAAAGGTATTTTTGATTTTATTAAACTTGCTCAAAGGAATCCTGAGTGGATTTTTATTTGGGTTGGGGGATTTTCATTTGGACGAATTACAGATGGATATGAAGAACTAAAAAAAATTATAAAAAATCCACCTAAAAACTTAATCTTCCCCGGAATATTGCCACGCTCTGAATTGAATAACTACTATAATATTGCTGACGTTTTTTTGTTGCCCAGTTATTCCGAGCTGTTTCCGATGAGTGCATTGGAAGCTTTTTCTACACATACGCCAACCGTTTTGCGTGATTTAGAATTATACAAGTTTGTTATTGATGGTTATTATGCTTCGGGTGCTGATATTGACGAATTGGAATCTCAACTGAAAACATTACTGTCAAATCCTCGAATTTATAAACAATATATGCAAAAAGCAATCGATGCTTCTATAAAATATTCACCAAAAAATGTGGCCAAACTTTGGGAAAAATACTACGCTGAACAATTCGAAAAAAATAATTAATTAATTTATTTACAAAGTTAACTTATTTTAAACGATTATTAAGGTAAAATTATTAATGATATGGTAACAAAGCTGAGAGAAGAGCGAGTAGTTTTTATTTTAATCGGTTTTATTTTTATAATAATGCTGGCTTATAATTTTAGTATTCAAAAAGTAAATTTTGGGGATGATTCTGCTTTCTTGCAACAATTTACACATAGATACCACAGCAATTATTTTGAATTTTTAAAATTTCGATACAATAATTGGACATCTCGTTTAGTAATTGAAACATTTTTAGTATATTCAGTGAAACATTTATTTATTTGGAAAATTTTAAATGCTATAGCGATGTCAGCGGTAGCAATTGTTCCTACTTTCTTATTTAAAACTAGCAATAAAATAAAAGGGATAATTGTTGGGCTTGGTATGTCACTATTGATTCCTGAAAATGTAATAAATGGTGCTGGCTGGGTAGCTACTACGGTTAACTATACTTGGGTAATGGCAGCTGCATTAATAAGCATTTTGCCAGTTATGAATTATCTAAAAAAAAAGGGGGGGGCAAAATATAATTGGAAATATTTTGCATTGTCTTATCCATTTTTAATCTATGCTACAAATCAAGAACAAATGGTGGTTATTTTGTTTTTCTTTTTCATTGTTTCAATAGGAATTGCATATCTAAACAAAAAGAATATATTTTTATTACTGCCCCATCTTGCTATTACAATCGCCAGCTTAATTTTTGCTTTAACTGCGAAAGGTAATGCAATAAGAAATATTAAAGAAACACAACGCTGGTTACCAGCATTTTCTGATTATAGTATTTTGCACAAAATGCAACTTGGATATACATCTACTCTTAAAAACCTCTTTTTAGATTGGTCTCCGTTAATGCTGATGTTTATATTATTAATTTTTTCAGTATGGCTAAATCAAAATAAATCATTAATAAAAAAAATAATAAGTGGAATTCCATTGCTTGCATATATAGTTTGCATGCGATTTGCTCCAATTATAAATCAAAAAGTACACATATCGTCTGGTCAAACATACTGGTCTCTAATAGTTATTTTAACTTTATTGATTTTTATATATTTAATAGGGATTTTCGGAGCAAGTAATAATTTTCAAGATTTTATATTAGTTACATTTATTTTAAGTTTAGCGGTTGGTAGTCATTTAATGATGGGATTTTCACCTACGATTTGGGCAAGTGGACCAAGAACATTTTATTTCACTGATATTCTCATTATGATAGCAGGCGTATATTTAGTAAGTCGTTCACATGAAACTAAATATTAAATAAAAAGTACTCAGAACCCAATCTGAATACTTTTTTAAAATCTTATTTAGAAATCGATATTTTTATTCAACATACGAATCAGTCAATTTTATAAATTCATCAATATCTTTTTTTACTAAGGCAATGCTATCGTTCCAAAAATCTTTTTTAGTTAAATCAACACCTAAATGCTTTTTAGCTAAATCTTCAGTGGTCATATTAGCTGTATCGCGTAATAAATCAATATAAGCATCTTCAAAATTTTCTTGCTTAGAAGCCCATGCAAAAATTCCAGTACTAAATAAAAATCCAAAGGTATATGGGAAATTATAAAACGGTACATCATCAAAAAAGAAATGAAGTTTAGAAGTCCAAAAATGAGGATGAACTCCTTTATCATCCAACAATCCCGCAAAAGCTTCTTTTTGCGCATTGATCATTAATTGATTTAACTGTTCAGGAGTCTGTAAAGCATCTTTTCGCGCTTTATAAAAGGCATCTTCGAATAAGAAGCGGGCATGAATATTTAAAAACATAGCAACGGCATTTTCTAATTTTGCATCTAACAATACAATTTTTTCAGCATCACTTTTAGCAGATGCTACATTGGCATTATTAACAATTGTTTCAGCAAAAGTCGAAGCAGTTTCAGCTACATTCATTGCATAATTTTCACGCCATACTGGAAGGTCATATAAAACATGGGAATGAAAAGCATGGCCTAACTCATGAGCAATGGTAGCAGCATCCGAAACTGAACCAGTAAAAGTTAAGAAAATACGATCTTCTTTTAATTCTGGTAGCCCTGTATCAAAACCACCCGGCTGCTTCCCTGTGCGATCTTCAGATTCAATCCAGCCATTATCGAAAGCTGTTTGTGCTAATTCTGCCATTTTAGGTGAATATTTGCGGAAATTATCAACAATAAAGTTAGCGGCATCATCATACGATAATTCTCTTTCTTCATAACCTTCAATGGATATTGGCGCAGTTTGGTCTTGCCATTGAATTTTGTCCACACCTAACAACTTAGCCTTTCTGTTCAAATAATCTATCATCATTTGTTTATTATCTGAAACAGCCCCCCACATCGCATCTAAAGTTTCTTTTTTCATACGATTGTATTCTAAGGGTTCTTCTAAATGATCTTTATAGCCATGCACTTTTTGTTCAACCATACGCGAACCGGCAATGTGATTAATAGTATCAGCGGATAAATTTTCCGCTTCCCCCCACATTTGCTCATAATTTTTCATTAAGTCAGCTCGTTCGGAATTATCTTTTAATGAGCTATACATATTCAAAGCCTGTCCAGCAGAAATATTTTTTACTTCGCCATTTTTAGTTGTATAACTGGTAGATAACCCAGATGCAATAGTATCGTAATGCGATGACCACGCCTTAAGTCCTTCATTTCTCAATCTACTAATTATTTCTTCTGTACTATCATCTAATAATCTTTTTGCATGGTCTCGAAACTCTTTTAATGCAAATGCAACATCTTGTAGATTAGGTTCTGAAATTAATTTTTCAAATTTTTCATCAGGCAAACTTGCTAATAACTTACTGAATGTTTGATAAACTTTTGAATCTTCAATACTAATTTTACTTAAAGCATCATATTTAACATTTGCTCTAGCATCGCCATAATTTACGGCAGACCATGAACCTACAAAAGAATATGTTTGTTGCATACCAGCAGTGAAAACTTGCAAAGAGTCTATAAAAGAAATAATTTCTTCATTGGTACTTTCTACGTTTAAATTAACTACTGTTGTTTTCAATTGATTAATTTGTTTATTTAACAAATCCAATTTCGCCGTTAATTCCGGTGAATCAATTCCGCCTTTAAAAATTTTATCTAGATTCCAATTTTGTGAATAAGACATTTTCGCTCCTTTAACAATTAATATTATTTTAAAACAAAAATAAAAAATAATATTTTAGCTAAAGCTCTAAAGTCTTAATGTTATCTTCTGGCAATTTTAAATTAATTGGATCGCCTCCGAAAACTCTAAAGGCAACTCTGATTTTGGCTTCATTTATTTTGTCTAATTTAGTTGCGATTACATATTTTTCTGCTATTTTTATTTTTTCATCTGAAGTAACGTTTGCATACCAATATGGTAAATGTTCACTTGCTACCCTTAAAGCTTCTTTTTTATCAACAAAAACTCCTCGTAAATACGCTTGTAAGGTATATTTATCTTCTGGTTCTTGACTTATAACAACATAAATATATTCCTGATTATTCATAAAACACTCCATTCTAGTCTATTGAAAAAAGTACACTTGTTTGTGATTTATTTTTAACAGATATTTATGTTTGTATTCCGAAAACTAATCATTTCAACTTAAATTTATTGTATAACTTTTACTTACAAAAGAAAAGAAAAGTATTCTCGCGAAAATTTAAAAAAAATTAATATAAAAAGAGCAATTATTTTCTATCCACGATGATATTCATTTTGAAACAACGGTGACACGCTTCGATAATCTTGTACGGCCTCAATTGCTCTTGCAAATAAATCATCTGTAGATACTATTTCTAACTTTTCAAATTTTTTGCTTTCAGGAATATTAATTGAATCGGTAACAACGACTTGATCAAAATCAGAATTCTGTAAACTAATTGGGGCTTGTCCATTTAGCAAAGCATGCGTAGCTGCGGCAATAACTCGCTTTGCCCCCTTCTTTTTCAAAAGTTCAGCTCCTCGAACAATCGTGTTCCCAGTATCGATAATATCGTCTACCATTACAACTGTTTTTCCTTCAACATCCCCGATTAAATTCATTACTTCTACAGTATTCTTTTGATCCGTGGGACGGCGCTTATCTAAAATAACAATTGAATCTTCAATTCCTAGGAATTGATTTAACTCACGAGCCCTCTTCACTCCACCATGATCAGGTGAAGCAACAACTGTATTATCATCAACAAAACCATTCGTTAATAAATAATCGGCTAAAATAGGTGCTGCAATTAAATGATCAACTGGGATATCGAAGAATCCTTGAATTTGGCTGGCGTGTAAATCAAGTGCAATAATTCTATCTGCACCAGATTTTTCAATTAAATCTGCAACCATCCTAGCGGTGATAGCTTCTCTAGAACGGGCTTTTCGATCTTGTCTAGCATATCCATAATAAGGAATAACGATATTTATTGAGTGAACGGATGCTCTTCTTAAAGCATCGATTGCTATTAACAATTCAATTAAACTGTCATTAACCGATCTGTCTTCAACTGCTGAAGTAGGTTGAATTAGATATACGTTAGATCCACGTACTGAATCACTTACATTAAATCTAAATTCCCCATCTGCGAAACGATCTAAATTAGTATCTGCTAATGGAATATTAATTCTTTTAGATATTTTTTTAGCTAAAGGTAGATTGGCTGATAATGCTAATAAAACTGCTCGATGTCTTGTTTGGTCCATATTAATAGTATAAAAGAAAAATCACCTATTTCTAGGTGACAATTAGAGTTTATTTTTTTAAGGGAATTTATTATGAAGAAATGTGTCACCATCGCTGGGACACTTATTATTATTCCGCATATATATTTATTCAAAATTAAAAATTCATTAAATGAATATTAATTTAATCTAATAAATTCTTGATATTTTTCCTTTTCGCTTGCTGTGAGTTCCGTTTTTAATAAAGTTCCTTCATTTTCGAATTCTTGGGATAACACCTTAACGCTGTTATTAATTTCGTTAACAATATTTCCTTTAGAAAAAGGTATCAATAATGTAATCTCTTCTATTTGACCGAAAACTTTATCAATTATTAAATTAATAAAATACTCTTGTGATTGTGAATCAAAAGCACTAGCTGTAATAGTATTTCCTTCTCTAGAAGGGAAGGCAATACTTGCTCGGTCGGCTTTATTGAAGACTGTTACCATTGGGACTTTATCTGCTCCAATTTCTATTAGCGTTTTTTCAGTAGTTTCCATCATTTCTCTATAATGTGGATCGGAAATATCAACCACTTGAACTAATAGATCTGCATTTACAGCTTCCTGCAAGGTTGAATTAAAACTAGCAATCAGGTCGTGCGGCAAATTGCTCACAAAGCCCACTGTATCTGATAACAAAATTTGACGGTTATTTGGCAAACGTAAAGTGCGTACTGTTGGATCTAAAGTAGCAAACAACATATCCTTTTCAAAAACTGTTTTGTCCTCTGATGAGTTACTTTGGGTATATTTTTCAATCATCCGATTCATCCAAGTAGACTTACCAGCATTTGTATATCCAACTAAGGTAACAGTAGGAATTCCAGAGGCATCTCTTTGCTTTCTTTGTGTATTAGAATTAGCTAAAATTTCTTTTAATTCAATTTTCATTTTAGAAATTTGTTCTTCGATTACTCGACGACTCAATTCTAGCTTCGTTTCACCAGCACCACGGGAAGTGAAAGAGCCGCCTCCAGCACCACCTTGCTGATCTAATTCATTTGCTAGACTAGTATGCAATCTAGGCAATTGATATTGTTTTTGAGCTAAACGAACCTGCAATTTTGCTATTTTAGTTTTAGCTCTACTAGCAAAAATATCTAAAATTAAAGCCGTTCTATCAACAACTAAAATATTCTCACCAATTAATTTTTCTAAATTTCTAATTTGTGTAGCAGTTAAATCATCATTGGAAATAACTAAGGTTGATTCAGTTGCTTGTACAACTTCTTTTAATTCCTCAATTTTTCCTGAACCAAAATAAGTACCACTAACAGGTCGATCTAATTTTTGAGTTACAACTTGTGTAACTTCTAAATTATTTGCTATAGCTAAATTTTTAAATTCTTCTATTGTATATTCAAAAGTTGCTTTCTGATTCGGTTTTTCTACTGCAACTAAAACAACCTTTTGTATTTCTGTATCTGTAGTTTGTGTTTGTTTAGACATAAAAAATTTTCTCCTTTATTAAATTGTTATGTTTTAGAAAGAAAATTTATTCTTCATGTCAATTCACCTCAACATTTAATATACATGATTTTTGTAAATTTATTTATTGTCAGTATCAAATATAATTGTTACCGGCCCATCATTTTCTAATAAAATTTTCATATCGGCACCGAAAATACCTTCTTTAACTATGAGACCATAATCTCGTAATTTTTGATTAAAATCTAGATATAACTTTTTGGCTATCTCTGGTATCTCCGCATTAGAAAAACTTGGTCGGTTTCCCTTTTTAGTATCAGCCAACAAAGTAAATTGAGAAATCGATAGTATAGTTCCGTTAATATTTTGAATATCTAAATTCATTTTAAAATTTTGGTCTTCAAAAATTCTAATCTTGCTAATTTTATTAGCTAAATATGAAATTTCTTCATTAGAATCATTTTTTTGAATTCCAACAAATAATAAAAAACCTTTATCAATCTTTTCAATTATTTTGTTGTCTACACTAACCAACGCACTATTTACTCTTTGGAGGATTACTTTCATTAATTTAATTATCTCTTAATTTCATAAATAATTTTGTAATAATAATTAGAACATTTTTCCAATTCCAAAGTGAATTGCAACAGTAACTAGCCCAATAATTATGTTACGAATAATAGCTCGTTTAACTAACCCATTTGAAATTCTTGCACTAATAAAGCCAGTTAAAGCAACTGCAACAACTGTCGATGCAATTGTTGCTATAAATTGATATTTCCCTGTTACAAGGATTAAAGTTGCTAGCGGAAAAACGCCACCAATTGCAGCACTAAATAAAGAAGACCACGCTGCAGACCATGGATTCATGTAATGCCCCAATGTTATGTCATATTTCACACTCAAAACAGTTTCTAAAGGTTTTTTGGCCAATAATTCCTTTGCAATTTTATAGGCTGTATTTTCAGTTACACCACGTTCAACGTAAAAATCTTTAACTGTTTGTATTTGACTATCAAAATCATCTTTTAGCAGTTTTTTTTCTTTTTGAACCACTACTTTTTCACTATCTAATTGTGAACTAACAGAAGCATATTCTCCAGAAGACATAGATAAAGCACACGCTAATAAATCAGCCAATCCAGCAATAAAAATTGCAAACTGATTAGTCGTAGCAGCTGCAACAGAAAACAAAACTCCAACTACCGTTAAAATACCGTCGTTCGCTCCTAAAACACCTGCCCGAATCGAATTTAAACGTTCATCAATAGTCATTTCTTTTGTATTTTTTTGTTTAAACATCTTATCCTCTTTATCCCTTCTTACCTAAACAAACTACCAATAGTAAATGTGACAATCATTGTAAATATTCCTGATAAAACATTTCGTATCGAAGCATGTTTTTTATCTGCCCCATTCAAATGAGCAGCAACATATCCCGTAATAACTAAGGCAACTGTTACGGCAAAAAAAGTCAATAATTCGCGTATATTTATAGGTGATAAATACATTGCTAGCATAGGTAAAATCGAGCCAACTGGAAAGCTAATTAAAGACGCAAGTGACGCATCCTTTGCACTTAATATATTATCTAAAGAAAAGCCAAATCTTTCTCGAACAGTTGTAACTAAAGGATCATTTGTCATCATTTCGCTAGTAGCCTGTTTGGCTAAATCTTCAGAAATACCAGCATTCTCATATTTTTGTTGAACAAATTTAAACTCTGAATCAAAATCCTTTTCTAAAGCTTCCGTTTGTTGCAATCGTACTTTTTCTTGAGCATCATGTTGAGAACTAACAGAAACGTATTCGCCCATTGCCATAGAAACTGTTCCCGCTAGCGTACCGGCAAACCCCGCCAATAAAATTGTTCCAGTGTTGCTGGTCGCTCCGGCAACTCCTAAAATAATTCCTGAAACAGAAAGAATTCCGTCATTAGCTCCCATAACTGCAGCACGAATAATATTGTTTCGTTGCATCAAACTTTGCTTTTCCGACATAGATAGCCTCACCTTCTTAATTAGAATCATTCTAACTAAGTTTTATGTTACTACTAATAATATTAGAATTCAAGTGATTCAACAAAAATAATTTGAAGTGTTAAAATGAGGCCATAAGGGTTGAACATGAAGATATCTGAACAAGAACTACGCACTATATTAAAAAAATACAATCTTAAAATAACGCCTCAGCGTTTAATTATTTTAAATTATCTAATCTCGCACAAAACACATCCAACTGCTGAAATGATTCATAGTGACTTAAAAACAATTAGCTTAGCTACTATTTACAATACATTGGAAAAATTAGTTGAAACTGGATTAGTTGTGGTAATAGATATTAATGATGATAAACACCATTTTGATTATTATGGCAATCCACATTATCACATTATTAATAAAACAACAAATGAAATTATCGACGCCGATAATTTTAATGTTCAACCTTTGCTTGACGCCGCTAGCAAGGCTAGTGGTTTAAAAATATCTGGGTACCATATTGAAGTTTATGGAAACAAATCCTAACAAATTCAAAAAATATTTAAAAATTAATGTTTTAAATATATCTTTTATTCAAATTGTCGCCAATTCGACTAATTAATGAATTAACTTCTTGCTCGATAGCCCGCATTTCTTTAGTTGCTGTATGAATTATACTTCCGCCTCTATTTACTTTGTAATACATCACTGCCGGTGAAAAAAAGAAAATATCGCCGCTATTTTTAGAGGCAATTAGTTGTGCTATCCACAGATGATCTTCTGCTAATTGTAAATCTTCATTAAATAAAACTCCAGATTCTTTTATCATTTCTAGATTATAAAGTTTATTAAAAACCATTCCGCTAATTAAGTGTCCAGAAGTTGTAACGCCTGCAAACATTTGCTGTTTATGAATTTTTTGCCATTTTACATTCGGTTTTTTCATTTGATTTTGATTGAAATCACTAATACTAGCATCCCAAGCAAACTTTACCGTTGCTATTTTGGCTAATTGATTTGATTCTAATTGTTCTACTAACGTTTCAATAAAATAAGGATGAATTTGATCATCCCCATCTATAAAACTTAAGTATTTGCCTTTGGCTTGTTGAATTCCAGTATTTCTGGAACCTGCCGGACCATTTTTACCATAAGAATCGATTAAATAAATTCTTGAATCATTAATAGATAAAACTTTTTTCCTTGTATCATCAGTAGAATGATCATCAACGACGATTATTTCAATATTCTGATAAGTTTGATTGACGATAGAAGTTAATGTTTCAACTATATAATTTGATAAATTCCTTGCTGGAACAACAATTGAAACTAATGGTGTTAGCGTCATCATTTACAGCCTCTTCTTATTAACGTATGCTATTTTCGCTTTAATTGTCGGAACAACAATTTGTTCTTGATTTTGCAAATTTTTAATTCTACTATCTAAAATCGTCACCGAAGCTAGAGACAATTTATATTCATTGATAACTAATATTGAACTTGCCAACCCTACTTTAGTAATTAGTCCTATTGGTTGGGCACTTAGTTGATTCATCCCTCCATAGACAATTATTCCTTGTGGGGCATATTTTAAATCAAAAAATGGAATTAAATTTCCCGGGTAATTGCTAGATATAAAACCATCTCTTAAAATTATTTGTTTTTGTTTTTTAAAAGATAAATTACCAAATCCTTCAGAAATTAATTTGTTGTTTTTCATTTCTTCTAATAAATTAATTAGATTTTTTTGTTGATCTGAACTATACACTATGGTAGTCGGTAAAACGTTATCGCTATCATATAGCCCATTTGCAGGAACTATTTTTAAATCTATATCACTTTCATTTGTACCCAAAATTCTTTCTAATATGGGTGAGATATCCCAAGATATTTTTTTATTAGTAAAATAATAAAAAATATTAAGAACAGAGAAATACAATAAAATTATAAAAGCCAAAAAAATCAATAAGCTTCTTGTTATTGCACTATTTTTAAAAAATTCGTAACTTAAATACAATAGATAGAAATCAGCTACAAGGCCTAAAATTGCATATAATTTTCCGCGAGCCTTGGAACGAACGGTCATCCATCCAAGAATTTGATTAATAATTGTTATTATTCCTATTTCCAAAATAAATATACCTTTTTATTGATTATCATTATTAGCGTTTGTATCAACAGGGTTTTCATTATCATTCAGATTAGCGTTACCAGTTTCCGGTGCACTTGAAGACTTGGCTACCGAAGACGATGCTTCAGATTGTTGATTCTGTTTTGACCGTGACGATGAAGTTGGATCCACACTAGATTCAACTGAGGAGCTAAAACTACTCATTCTATCACTTGATTTATCATTGGAACTTGACGATCCTTCTTTGGAATCATTATCCGAACTAACATTAGTTTGACTTGAAGATATTGATGCAATCGGAGCTGGGGCTCCATTAACGCTTCCGGTCGTTACATTAGTAATAGCATTAGCAGCACTAATAGCAATAATAATAGAAACTATTGCAGGTGGCGTTAAAAATGGTGGAATTCTTTTTTGCATATATTTATAATATTACTTTCTTAAATTTCTAGGAAAATCAGAAGGAATCTGTGCTGAAAATGATTTTAAAAGTGAATAATCTGAAAATAAATTTGGAATTTGGATTGTGGCCGAGTGCAACAAAAGTCGCGAGTAATTAATGCCTTCATCGTTATATAAATAATCACCCACGATAGGATGTCCGATTGATTTTAAGTGTATTCTAATTTGATGTGTTCTGCCGGTTTCTAATTCTAATCTTAATAATGTATTTTGATAAACAGTATGCATTTTGTACCACTTGGTTACTGCCTCCTGTCCGCTGGTTAAATCTATAATTCTTTTGTATGGGTTTTTTGGATCAATCCCAATTTTACTTTTAATTATTCCTTTTTCTTCTATAAGAGTCCCTGAAACCCACGCTAAATATGCTCTTTTGATTATTTTTTTTGAAAGTAATTGATTAATAATTGATTTAGCCAAAGGATTTTTAGCAACCACTACGATTCCGCTGGTTTCTCTATCGATTCTATGAGTTATTAATGCAATAGCTGGATGATTTCTGCTCATTATTTTATTTGTATCAAAATAATACTGTGCAAAATTCAAAATGGTATCATCTTCGTTTGGCGAATGAGCATGCATTTTTTGGCCGGCTAATTTATTAATTAAAATATAATCTTCATTTTCAAAGACAATATTTATTTCCCCTTTTTTAGCTAAATACATTTTCTGATTATCTGGAATTTCAAAACTAATTTGATCTCCATCATGAAGCAAAAAAGATGTTGCTCTATTTAAACCGTTTATTAATATTTTTTTATTGATTCTTAAATATCCACGAATTTTTCTAGGAATTAACCACTTATTCAATAAATCTTTTATTGATATGGTTTCATGCACTAGGAAATTATATTTAAAATAATTTAACATATGCTACAATTTTAAGGTAAATAAGTCTGGGGCGCCAATTATGGCTGAGAAGAACCCATTGAACCTGTAGGGTAATACCAGTTGGGGAGACTTCGATTTTTTAAGCCGAAGTCTATCTAAAAATAGGTTTCGGCTTTTTTAATTGAAAAGAGGTTTTATATTTATTATGAAAACAGTTAAATGGACAATTAAAGATGTAATACTTACAGCATTAATCGGAATTATTTTTGGTGCTTTATATTTAGGGTTTGGTTTCCTTTGGGAAACATTTATTAAAATTATTGGTCCGCTTGCAGGATTTATCGCAAATAAAAATTTATCAGGCGCTTTAACTGGTGCGGCAATCGCTGGCAAAGTCACTACAGCTGCAACTACCGGCTTATGGATGATGGCTGGTCCATTAGCGGCACTAGTAATTAAAAAACCCGGTGCTGCATTATTCGGAGAACTATTAGCTTCATTTGTTGAAATGACTTTGGGATCTCATTGGGGTGTCGATAACGTTATTTGGGGTGTCGTTCAAGGAGTTGCTTCAGAATTAGGTTTTGCCCTAACTGGTTATAGAAATTATAAAATTGGTCTAATGTTAAGTATCGTTACAGGTTCAATAATTTCTTTTGGATTTAATTATCTCAAATACAGCTACGATACTTTAAACACTGTATTTGTAACTACTTTGTTTGCAATCTTCTTTTTATCAGTATTATTCTTCTCTGGCATTTTAGTTTGGTTAATCAATAAATTGCTTATATCTTCAAAAATTTTACGTAAATAAACAAGATGAATATTAACATTCAAAACAATGGAATAGTCAAAGACGATAAACTTATTCTAAAAAATATTGATATTCAGATTCAGCAAGGAGAATTTATCTTATTTTCAGGGGTTTCAGGAAGTGGGAAAACTACCTTGATTAACGAAATAATTAATCAATATAAAGCTACAATAGCTCGGGTATTTCAGGATCCAGAACAACAATTCACAATGGAAACACCATTTATGGAACTAATATTTTTAATGGAAAATATGAAAATAGATCCTAATTTAATGAAATCCAATATCGATAATTTATTAACAGAATTCAATTTGTTAGATAAAAAAAATCAATTGATTCAAAGTCTTTCTGGTGGGGAGCAACAAAGACTGGCGCTAGCCGAAGCGCTATTTATTAATACTGATTTAATTATTTTAGATGAACCCTTTGCAAGTGTCGACAATAAAAATAAACAATATCTTTTTGAAAAACTAATTTCCGAAAACCAAAAAGGAAAAACAATTATAGTTGCTGATCACAATCCTCTTCCGTATGAAAATTTAGTAGATAATATTTTTGTTTTTGAAAATAAAACTGTTTATAAAATGCCTCGAAAAAACTATTCTAATTTTTTTCAAATTTACTCTAAAAAAACAAAATTATTTTCCAATTCAAAAATCAAGAAAAATCAAAGCGGAATTAATATTGAAAATTATAAAATTAGAGATCTATTAGATATTCCAGATTTTTCATTTTTTCAGCAATCAAATTCTATTTTAATTGGTGATAACGGTAGCGGAAAATCCACCTTTCTGAAATCATTAGTTAATTTATATAAATATCAGGGAAAAATAACTAACAATTATAAAAATACTTTTTTGGCGTTCCAGCATGCTTCCGATAGTTATTTAAACATTACAGTAAAAGAAGAAATTGATTTTGCAGAAAAGCATATGGTAAATATTATCCATATTGATACGGATTATTGGTTATCTAAATTTAATTTAAAAGATAAATTAAACGATTCTGTCTACACTCTTTCTGGAGGTGAACAAAAAAAATTGCAAATTCTAACCCTTGTAATTCAAAATCCAGATTTATTAATACTCGACGAACCTTTTGCTGGATTAGATATTTTTTCAATTTCTAATATTGTTGATTTACTAGAGTTGTCTAACTCGGATAAAATCATTGTTTCTCATCAATTTAATTATTTAGATAAATTAATAAATAATATTGTTATTGTGCAACATAAAAAATTTGAAACTAAAAAAGAGGTTACAATTTGAAAGCTAGTCTAAAATTTTTATTATTTATAATCATTGGGATTGAATTAACTTTTGTTCGTAGTATTTTGTTTAATATAATAACAACAACTGTTGCTTTGATATATTTAATTTATAATCGTGCATCATTAAAAAAAATTACTTATCTTTTTGTTATCGGAATAATTCCGGCTTTATCTACACTAGCTATGTACAGCACTCTGGCTATTAAAACAGACACTTATATGCCTGTAATTATGGCAACTAGAGTTTTTTCATATATTTTTTTAGGAGCCGCCTCAATAGCAGGTTCATCTATTACCGATTTATTTAGAAGTTTCGAACAAAATTTTAGATTATCTCCAACCATTACTTATGGAGTAATTGGGGCTTTTAATTTCATTCCGAAAATAACTCAACAAATAAAATTAATAAAAGCAAATTCTAAAATGAGGGGACAATATATGTCTGTATTTTCGCCTAAACTATATTTAAAAGCTATATATAATGCTATGAATTGGTCGGAAAATTTAGGGGACGCAATGTATTCACACGGCTTTCAAGAAGGTGCTAAAAGAACTAATTTTAATTACCAATCATTTACTGTTAAAGAAATTTTAATATTTTTTAGCATTATTTTGTTATCAATAGTTGCCATGCTGATAAAATAGAAGGAGTGTTAAATTCCATACGAAAGACAGATTTTTAATTTATTAGATTTTCAAAGCTGGTAGTACATTACATAATGATTAAAGAACATAAAATAAACGAAAAAACAACTTGGTTTGAAGTTATTGAACCAACACAAAAAGAACAAGATGAACTAAATTCTAGAGGAATTTCTCCAGAATTTATTTTTTATGCATTGGATCCTAATGAAAGTGCTAGGACCGAAATCGATTACACATCCGGGAATGTCTTGGTTATATATGATATTGTTACTCTAAATTCTGACGCTCAAACTGAGCCAGTTGCAATGCTTTTAGATGCAAATAATAATTTCTATACAATCGCTCGTGAATCAACCTCTATTATTTCAAATCAACTTTTTAAATCTACTACTCAGTTGATTAGTAAGGAAAAAGTTACTCCAATTGATATTTTTTTAAATACTAGTTTTGCTTTAATTGCTGAATATATAAATGCAATTAAAAATATTAATCGAAAAAGAAATGTCATTCAAAAAAATTTAAAGGAAAATTTGAAAGTCAATGATATTACTTCCTTAATGGAATTACAAACACAAGTAATTTATATGATTGATTCTTTGAAGACCGATAAAAATGCTGTAATCACTTTAAAGCAATTCTTAAACAAGAATTTAAATGATCGTCAAAATGAATTTTTTGATGACTTGTTAGTTGAAAATACACAAGCAATTGATATGGTTACTCAAGCATCTGAAGTTATTAATTCAATTAATAATGCTTACTCTGGATTGCACAATCAGAAACTTGATAAATCACTTAGACTACTAACTGTTGTTCAATCAATAATGGCTGTTCCAACAGTTGTAACTGGCTTTTATGGAATGAATATGAAACTCCCTTTTGCACATCTCGGATGGGCTTGGATGTTAACTATTGGTATTTCCCTATTTATTATCCTAATAGAAATATTTATTTTATTTAAAAATAATTTTTTTGATAAATAAAAGATCCTAACTTTCATATTAGGATCTTTTATTTAATCATGATCTTCTTCGTCTGAAGTAATAGTTATTCTTCCAGTATTTGTTCGAGGATCGTTTTGTTCTGGAGCATCTGTTTTATATTCTGGTAAAGTTGTTTTATTTCCGTTTTCCGAAAGTATTGATGTCGATTTAAGATTTTCGTTATCTTTATCTAGCCTATCTAATGTTGCTTGTTTTTGATAATCATATTTTTGTGGATAGATTGTTTTAAACTCTTTTATTTTATTAAAACGCAATAAATCACCATAAATTACTTTATCTGAATATTGCAATTTTTTTACAGCGGCATTTTTTAAACTTTCAATCTTTTCTTTTTCTTCATCAGATATCATTGATTCATCGATTTGAATACCTGATTGAGTATTAAATATCTTTCCGTCGGTGTAGGTATAATCAGGAGTAACAAAATCTTCATTTCTAAACACTACAAATTGACTTCTTTTGTTATTTAATAAATCTTGTCCAAATTGAATAAAATCTTTAGTTTTAACTCCCAATAAATGTTCTAGAGTTGGCATTACATCAATTTCGCCACCAAAAGTATGATTAACATACCCTTTTTCGTAACCGGGCATATTTATAATGAAAGGAACTCTTTGCATTTGCAAATCATTATAGGCATTCCATGTTTCAGGATCATCTCCAAGAACTGTCGCTAGGGCTTTATTATCTGAATTACTAATTCCAAAATGATCTCCATACAAAATAATAATCGAATTTTTAATTAGCCCAGTTTTGTTTAAATAATCATAAAATTCCTTAATTGATTGATCCAAATATCGATTAGTAACAAAATAATTATTTACTGATTCAGAGTTAGTTTGTGAAGTAACGAAATTTGGATCTTTATCAACATCATCTAAAGCATATGGCAAATGGTTAGTAACAGTTAAAAACTTAGCATAAAATGGTTGTTGTAATTTTTCTAAATAAGGGATTGAATTTTGAAAGAATAATTTGTCCTTAAGTCCCCAAGATTCGGCTTTTCGTCCACTAACATCATAATAACTAGCATCAAAGAAATTCTGGTATCCTAATGACTTATAAGCTATTTGACGGTTATAGAATGTTCCAACATTACCATGAAAAACAGCTGTAGAATAACCTTGTTCTTGGTTCAAAATAGCCGGCATACTTTGAAATTCATTAGCATAGTATCTAATAAATACTGATCCAGTTGGTAACCCAAAAATAGAATTTTCCAACATATTTTCGGCATCAGACGTTTTTCCTTGTCCTACTTGATGAAAAAAATTATCAAATGAAATCGAATCTTTTGAATTAAATAATGAATTTAAAAATGGCGTAACTTCTTGTCCGTTTACTTTTAAATTAATGCTACTTTGTTGAAATGATTCAAGATGCAAAACTATAACATTTTTTCCTTTTGCTTTACCAAAAAATTCTGGGTTGGCAGTTACATAATTCTTTTTAATATATGATCTAATTTTTTCTATATCAGTTGGTTTTGATGATTGCTTAATTTGGCTTATATGCAATGTTTCAATAGAATTTTGAATAGTATAAAAATTTATTCCCATATATTTAACCATATAATTATCATCAAATCCTCTGACAATTAATTGTGGTCGATCTGTATCGGATAAAGCAAAAACTGACATTAATCCTAATATAGCCGAAGAAAGCATTAAGAAAATTTGGTTTTTTTGAATTGGTTTTTTATCTATTTTAAATTTTTTCTTTAAAATTAAAACAACTAGAAAAAATAAATCTAATATATAAATTAAATCATGCCACCTTAATATAGTTAGTCCGGCAGCGGCCGTCCCTTGATTTACTTTGCTATAGCCAGTAATTAAGCTAAATGATACATAAGATCCAGCTTCACGATAATAAACAACATTTAGAACTAACAAGATGGTAATTATTGAATACAAAATAAAAACTAATGGGTAAAAAAATTTGCTTTTTTTAATAAATCCTAATAAGAAAAATAAAATAGCTGTAAAAAAAATGGGGTTAGCAATTGCTGTAAAAAATTGCCAAATATTATTGATGCCCAGTCCTCTAAAATCAACAAAATAAGCTACCATTGATTTAATCCAATAAAAAAGAATAATCGTATATAAAAATCCTTGACGATTATTAAAATTAAAGAAATTTTTTATTTTATTTATAATTGTTATTTTTTCTTTGTTCATAAAAAATTAAATATTTAAAGAAGTTGAGTGTGCTGGCCCGCCTTTAGAAGGGGCAAAATAATTCACTGCTTCATTTACGGCGGTAGGAGCTTCTCCAAAACCAGTAGCTATCAAATCTGCTTTTCCATTATAACCCGATGCATCTCCAACAACGAATAATCCATCAATATTGGTGAGTTGCTGAGAATTGGTTGCAAAGCGTGATTGATATTTATCTATCATCACTGACCAAGAATCTATAATTCTATTATTAGCAGTAAATCCGTATGCAACAACTAACTTATCGGCTATTTCATCGCTACCATCGTTAAAAAATAATTCTATATTATTAGAACTAGGATTTTGAGCTGAAATTAATTGTAATGGCGTTTTAACTATTACACTTGAGGATTTTAGCTCTTCAACAGACCTTTCCAAGGCTCTAAATTGATCTCTTCGATGAACTAAAACAACCTCTTTAGCCACTTTATTCAGCATTAATGCAAAATCAACAGCAGAATCTCCTCCTCCCAAAACTACTACTTTTTTATTTTTATAATCTTCTAAATTTTTTATAAAATAATCAAAATTGTTTAATTCATGTTCATTTCGTAAATTCAATGGGCGGGGAGAAAATGAGCCATTCCCAGTAGCAACAATCACAGACTTGGTTTGAAATACCTCATTTTCTGTTTTGATTTCAAATGCTTCTTTATTTTTTATAACATCATTAACCGTCGTTCCTAAAAAAACATCAACTGGAAAACGTCTCATTTGCTTTATTAAATTATCAATTAATTCTTGACCTTTAATTCCATAAAAACCAGCAATATCCAAAATATTTTTTTCTGGATATAAAGCAGAAACTTGTCCCCCAAGAACTTCTAGACTTTCTATTATTGCAACTTTTAAATTTCTTAATCCAGCAT
>JAITDY010000032.1 GCA_031282325.1 Lactobacillaceae bacterium
AAAGCAGCGTCTTTAGGAACGCGTAGTATTTTATCATAATCATTAATTAGTCCACGTTCAATTTCGTAAGGAGAAACTGGCTTTGGCAATTGTTCTTTTACAATGTTTGTTGTTGATAAAGCTTGCTGATCCCAATCTAAATTAAAAATATTAAATAGTCCGGTACCACTAGCAATTGAGTAGTCCATTTTATTTGATCCAAATAAGCGATGAAAAATATATTCCTTAATTCCTAAATAATGTTTTGCTTTTTGAAAAACTTCTGGTTGATTATCTTTAAGCCACAATAATTTCGATAATGGAGCCATTGGATGAATAGGGGTTCCCGTTTTTTCATAAATTTGTTGACCCAATCCATTTTCTTTTAGTTGTTCAGTAAAATCGACTGCACGGGTATCGGCCCATGTAATTACACGAGTAAGTGGATTCCAATTATCATCAAATGCAATTAATGAGTGCATCGCTGACGAAAATGAAATTGCTGATAACTGATCACCGTCTTCAAAATTAATTTTATGAGTAATTTCCCGAATAGACTCACTAAAGGCATCGAAAATTTCATCTAAATCTTCTTCAGCCATTCCAATCGCATCACGATACAATTCATAACCATGATTTGCTGTAGCTATAACTGTACCTTTTTTATCAAATAGTACTGCTTTTGTAGATGTTGTGCCTAGGTCAACACCAATAAAATATTCCATTTATTTTCCCCTTATCTTATCCTTATTTAGATCAATATTAATATTATAAAGTAAATGTCAAATATTGTGAATTATTAAACTATAATAAAGTAAAGTTACTTAAAAATCTTTTTAAAAACTTTTTTAACTGATTTAGTTACTTTAGAAATAGTTTTAGTGATTGTTTTTGTGACTTTAGTGATTGTTTTTTTAACTGTGGTATAAACTTTTTTAATTGGTTTAACAATATATTTATTTACATCTTGTTTGATTGCTTGAATTGGGTGTGGTTGAAATAAGTCGTAGATTCCTCTAGTTACAACAGTACCTACAAGTAAGCCTACGCCTATTCCAGTTGCAGTAGCGATTAGGGCTCCTGTCCCTAGCGAGGCTAGGGTTGTGGCAGTTACTTCTTCAGCGATGCCGGAAGTTATATAAGTTAGAGCAGCGCCTGTAAGTCCAATTATTCCAGTTACACTACCTTTTGTTACTGTTTTTCTAGACTCTCGAATAAACTCAGTTGTTGTTTTAGACTTCATCATTTCATTAGCTAGTTCTTTTAATGGTTGACTAAAGAAACGTTTAGAAGCTTGATTGGCAAAACTATATCCTAAAGCTCCTATTGTAGCGATAATGGCAATGCTACCAAGTATTTTGGAGCAGTAGCTAATTTATTTAAGTTTTTAACGTCACTTACAAATTTGCCATCTAATCCACGAGTAACCTTACCTTGTGTTCTTGCATTATTAATTTGAGATTGATTAGTTATGAGATTACTAAATGTTTGGTCTAGACTATTGGATGTTGTTTGTATAGGGGTGTTGGATTGGTTATTAAAAGAAGAACTGAAAGAGTTAGAAGAAGAGACATAAATACCATTTAAAACTAGAATTATGAAAATAATACTTAATAATAAATTAGTTTTAATAAAGAATCGTAGACTATTTTTCATAAAGTAAATATTATCACAATATATAGAGTAAATTAAAAGAGTTCACATAGTGATCTCTTTTTAGATATTAAATTAAATAAATTTAATATAATTAAGCTTTATCAACTGCGTGTCCACCAAATTGATTACGTTGAGCAGCAACAACTTTTCCAGCAAAATTATTTTCAGCATCTTGCAATGAAGCTTGACGCATTGCCAAACTTAAGTAAATTACAGGAGCTGGAACATCCAAAGCAAGTGCTTCTTCCATTGTCCATTTCCCTTCACCAGAAGAATGCATACGTCCTAGGATTGAATCCAATTTTGGATCATCCTTAAATGCGTTTTCAGTTAATTCCATTAGCCATGAACGGACAACTGATCCATGTTGCCATAAATGAGCAACGGCTTCATAATCATAATCAAATTGGGAAGCATCAAGTACTCCGAAACCTTCAGCAATTGCTTGCATCATTCCATATTCGATACCATTATGAACCATTTTTAGATAATGACCTGATCCTAGCTTTCCAGTGTATAAATATCCATCTTCTTCAGAAATTGCTTTAAATAGTGGTTCAATCGTTTTCCAAGCTTCTTTATCGTCTCCACCAATCATAAAGTTTCCGCCATTACGAGCTCCAGACATTCCACCTGAAGTACCAGCATCAAAGAAACTAATACCAGCAGCGGTTGTACGTTTATTTTGTTCTAAATTATCTTTATAGTTTGAATTTCCACCATCAATTAAAATATCACCCTTATCCATTTTTGAAATAAGTGTATCAATTGTTGAATTGGTAGGAACTCCAGCTGGCACCATAACCCAAACAATTTTCGGTGATGGTAGTTGTGCTAACAAATCATCCAAATCGCTTGATCCAGTAACTTTATCTGAATATTCATCAGCTTCTTTAACTGCATCTTTATTTAAATCATAAGCAACTACTTCAATTCCGTTATCAGCTGCGTTTTTTACTAAGTTTAAGCCCATTTTTCCAAGGCCAATCATTGCAAACTTCATTTATTTTCTCCCGTTTTTTTACTTTTATTACATATTTAATTATATGTAATAAATTTACATAAATGTATAATAAATATGAAAAGCTTTTACATTTATGTAAAAAATTTTTTAGGTAAATGAAAGGCAACAACTACCGATAAATGAAACAAGCAGTTTTCCAAACAATTAGGGCGTATTATCAACAATTCAATAACAACGAACGTAATATTGCTAATTACATCTTGGCCAATCCAGAAATCGCTCGTGAAGCAACTATTAAACTAATGTCAGAATTAGTTGGAACATCAACGGCTTCTATTTCCCGATTTGTTAAAAAAATTGGTTTTATCTCTTACCGAGATTTCAATATTGCTATGAGTGCTTCTACTCTTCTGGAGACTGGGGATTTTTTTGGAGAAATTTCTGATCTCGATGATACACAAAATATAATGAATAAGGTTTTTTCAGGAGGTGCTAATGCTTTAACTGAAACTGTTCAACATTTAAAAGCTTCCGATATAGATCAAGTTGTAGAGTGGCTTTTAAGAGCAAAACAAATTGGCTTTTTTGGTATTGGTGGTTCGTCAATTGTTGCTTTTAATGCTTATCATAAATTCCTTAGAACTCCACTAAACGTTATTTCACATGTGGATTATGATATTCAACTGATGCAAGCTGTAAAAATGGGTTTCGAGGATGTTGGTATAGTTATATCTCACAGTGGGCGCAATAAAGATACTTTATTAGTTGCTGAAAAACTTCGCGAAAACGGTAGCAAAATTGTGGCCATAACTAGTTTTCTAGAAAGTCCATTAGCCCAAATTTCTGATTTAGTATTAAATTCGGTGGCTGAAGAAGTTAATTTTAGAAGTGAATCAATGAGCTCATTATTGGCACAAATATCAATTATTGATACATTGTTTACGATTGTAGGGACTAAAAAAACCGCTGGCACGCAACGGATTTTAAATAAAATTCGTCCTAGTATAGAAGAAACTAGGATATAAATAAATTAATTTTTATATATGAGGTTTAATTTTTATTAAAAACAAATTTTTTACTAAAAACATAATTAGCAACAATAACAACGATGTTTTGGATAATATTCCATGCATTATCATTATTCCAAATAAAATGTGTCCCTATTAATAAAATAACTATACCCAAAAAATAAGTAATTATTCTTGAAGCATAAAATGATAAGAACTCTTTTATTTTTTCTGTTTTATTTTTTGCTTTACTATTAAACACCCAATTTCGATTAGTAAAATAAGCGAATAAAACAGATAAAAACCAAGCGATTGTATATGAAAATGTAATTGGAAAATGCATTAGACGCAACAAATAATAAACAACAATATTTATAACGGTCGTAAGAACTCCAAAAATCAAATATAAAATCTGTGATTTGTATTTAGTAATTAGATTATTAAGCATTTTGGTCATCAGCAAATTTATAGTCATCCCCTAATTCAAATTCATGCCGCACTTCATTAAAAGCAGCATTAAATACTTGATCCATATCATAATATCGATACTGTCCTAGTCGACCACCAAAAATAAATTGTTTATTCTGGCGCGCTTCTTTGGCGTATTTAGCATAAATTCTTGTGTTCTTCTCATCATTAACCGGATAATAAGCTTCACGACTACGATTCCATTCTTGAGGATATTCTTTGGTAATAATTGTATATCCTTCATCAGCCAAATCGTCGAAATGTTTCCATTCCATAACTCGAGTATAGGGTGTTTGTGCATCAGTATAATTAATTACTGAGTTTCCTTGATAATTATCAGATTTAATTACTTCATGTTCAAAACGTAATGAGCGATACTCTAATTCACCATATTTATAATCAAAAAATTGATCAATCATTCCTGTATATAAAATTCGAGGAAACTCTTCAATATATTGTTCTTTATATTCAAAGAAATCTTGATTGAATTGAATATCAATTAAATCTGGAAATTGGTTAACCATATTTTCAAAAATTTGCGTGTAACCACCAATTGGAATCCCTTGATAGCGGTGATTAAAATAATTATTGTCATAAACAAAGCGAACCGGTAGGCGTTTAATAATAAATGCTGGCAGTTCCGTTGCTTTTCTTCCCCATTGTTTTTCTGTATAACCCTTAATAAGTTTGTTATAAATATCAGTACCAATTAGAGAAATAGCTTGTTCTTCTAAATTTCTTGGTTCACTATCGCCTAATTGAGATAGGGCTGCTTTTTTTTGACGATCAATTTCTGCCTTAGCTTCGTCCGGGGTTTTAGTACCCCACATTTCATAAAAGGTATTCATATTAAAAGGTAAATTATATAGGGTACCTTTATAATTAGCCACTACTTGATTTTGATAACCATTAAATTTGGCAAACTGACGAATATAATTCCAAACTTCAGTATTATCCGTATGAAATATATGTGCCCCAAAGTCATGAACAGTAATTCCATGTTCAGTATGCGTATGCATATTTCCACCAATATATGGACGCTTTTCGATTATTAACGATCGCTTTCCTCTTTTAGCAGCTTCATAAGCAAAAATGGTGCCATAAGGGCCAGCTCCAACGATTAGATAATCGTAATTTTTAGTATTAAACTGATTTGTCATATGTTAATTATAAAATAGATTATTTTTTATTTTATATATAGAAGAAGAATAAAAAAACTCCTAGGATTTCTAATTAAGTAAATTTCCTATGTGCGATCACTTAACGATATTCACGGATTTTCCTTTAGTCAGTAATCCGCTAAGCTTTTCAATAAATAAATTGAAATACAAAACAGATCGCCTCCTTTTTTAGAATAATTAAATTTATAATACTTCCTTAAATTTTTCAGAAGCATTTAAAGGGTTGTTGGCTTTTAAAATACTGCCACCAACAATTACAATTTCTGCAATATTATCTTGGGCTACTTCTTTAGCGCTCTTTAAATCTATTCCACCAGCAACACCAATTCTTTTTATAGTCGGAAATTTTTGGTGTAATTCTCTAACAGATTTTGCTGCATCAATAGAACTATCATTATGCAAGGCAAATATTGCTCGATCAAAAACTAATAACTGTTTAATTTTTTCATCACTTACTTCTAACAAATCAATGAGAATTTCCTTCTTTTGCTTCTGTGAAATATCATATGCTTTTTGAATTTCTTTAAATGAGGTGATGGCCATAATTGTTAAAATATCAGCACCAACTTGATAACCTTTTTTAAATTCAAAATCTGATTCATCTGCAGTTTTTAAATCCAATAATAATTTAGACTTTTGTAAATTCAAATTAGCAAATGCGTTCATGCCAAATCTTTTAATAAGTGGGGTCCCAATTTCAATAATATCTACTATCCCATCCATTTGATTAATTAATTCAAAAGTTTCATTTAATTCAGTTCTATCAATTGCTAATTGTAATTTCATTATTCAGTAACTCCATTATCTAAATAATACTTAGAAAGTTGATCATAAGTTGGATAGCCATCATTATCGCCTTTGGTTTGAACTTGCAAAGAACCAATTGCGTTGCCCCGCAAGGCAGCCTGTTTCCAATTTAAACCTTCTAAATATGCAGATATAACACCTAAAGCAAACCCGTCACCCGCACCAACGGTATCCACCACCTTGCTTACCTGAAAACCATTAACCGTATAGGAGTCTCCATTTTTCGTTTTAACAAAAGCACCTTTAGCGCCGGTTTTAACGATCACGACTTCTGTTTTAGGATTGCTTAAATAAAAATCAGCAATCTCTTCTGGAACTAAGGAACCCGTTAAAATTTTGCCCTCATTAATACCGGGTAATACTAAATTAGACAAACTGGCATATTTGTTAATAGTTTCAATCATCGTTTTTTGGTTTTCCCACAATGGCAAACGTAGATTTGTATCAAAAGAAATAAAAACGTTATTTTGAATTAATCTTTTAATTAGTTCAAACAAAGCTTCATTTGTTGTTTTACTTAAAGCAGGAAAAATTCCTGTAAAGTGAGCTAGTTTAATATTTGAAATATCTAAATCTAATATATCTTCAATACCAATATGGGACGCGGCAGAATTTTTTCGAAAATGAAAAACTTTCGGATCGCCCTTACTTACTTTTTGTTTCATTATAAAACCTGTATATAAACCAGTTTTGGTTTGAACATTATTAATTTGAATTTGATTTTGTATCATTTCTTTTTTAATAAATTCTCCAAAAGGATCATCTCCTACTGAACTTATATATTTGGTTGTATGACCTAGTTTTTGTAAACCAATCGCTACATTTAATTCAGCACCACCTAAGAATTTATTGAAATTATT
>JAITDY010000007.1 GCA_031282325.1 Lactobacillaceae bacterium
TGTAAAAACGTTCGTATTGATAAATTAAAATGAAAGGATTTTCACTAACTTTTAAATAAAAAGATGTTTTTAGAAAAAGTTTGTATTACAATTGAAATATATGTTTTAAGGAAAAGAGGTGAGCATTTTTGTCAGAAGATACGCCGAAGACCTTCAAATGGATTGGTTTAACCTTTGATTGGACAACTATTATTTCCACGTTGACGGCCTTCGCTGTTGTATTAGCATTGGGTATATATCTTTCTAGAAAATTAAGTATTAGACCTAATAAAAAGCAAAATCTTCTTGAATTTATAATTAATTTTACTAATGGTATTGTTAAAGATCAGATTCATGAAGAGGGTTTTAAATATAAAGCATATATATTTACATTATTTATGTTTGTGTTTATTTCAAATGAAATTGGTTTATTTTTGCAATTTGGTAATGGTAGCATACAGGTTAAATCTCCGACTGCAAACCCATTAGTTACATTAACATTAGCGTTAATGAGTTTGATGGTTGCACATATGGCTGGAGTTGAAAAATATGGTTTTATAGGATATTTAAAATCATATTTAAGTCCAACGCCTGCGTTATTACCAATTAATATTTTGGAACAGCTAACTAGTTTTTTAACATTAGGTATGCGACTTTATGGAAATATATTTGCAGGGGAATTATTATTGAATTTAGTTTCCGGCATGGCAATGCCTAATAATACAATTGGAAGCCCTATTGGTGTTTTAGGTGGAATTGTCCTAACGCTAATTTGGCAAGTATTCTCACTTGCTATCGGGGCTATTCAAGCATATATATTCGCAACACTTACGAGTGTTTACATTTCACAAAAAATTACTGAAGAATAAGGAGTAACAAATTATGGAAAATTATATCGGAGCTGGGATCGCACTTTTAGGGGCTGCTGTTGGTGGCGGTATTGGTAATGGAATTTTAATGAGTAAACTTTTAGAAAGTATTGCTCGCCAACCAGAATTAGAAGGACGTTTACGTACAAATATGTTTATTGCCATGGCCTTAGTTGAGGCGGTGCCAATTATTGTTGTTGCACTATCATTCTTGCTAATTAACGCAAAATAAGGAGAAATTAATGAATACTACTGGAATCATTGCAACGACCATACCAGAAGGCTCAGCATTATTTCTATTAGTGTCTTTTATCATTCTTCTTGCTTTAATGAAAAAATTTGTATTTGGTCCAGTTCAAGATATGATGGACAAACGTGCTCAACAAATTAATGATGATCTTGATAATGCAATTCAGACAAAAGAAAATGCCTTAAAAGATCAAGAACAAATTAAATTTAACCTACAAGAATCTCAAAAGCAAGCCGCGGAATTATTGAATAACGCACGAATTAATGCTGAAAAAGAATCTTCAAATCTTATAGGTATCGCACAAGCACGCGCTAATGATATTAATCGTCAAGCTCGATTAGATGCAAATCAAATTAAAGAAGATGCGTTGAATCAGGCCAAAAATGAAATAGCTGACTTGAGTTTGAAAATAGCAAGTCAAATAGTTAATAAAGAACTTAATGAAAGAACACACCAAAAATTAATTGATGATTTTATTTCCGAAGTTTCAAGTAAGGGGAAATAATTCATTATGGCAATTAATGACAATCGCATCGTTAATAATTATGCAAGGGCTATATTTGATGTTTCCGGAAAAGATACACCAACAGTTTTAGCTGAACTTATTGAAATTGAAAAAGTCTTTGAAAGTAATAAAAAATTAGCTAGTACACTTGATGATGTTTCAGTTACCAGTAGGGAACAAAAGGAATTTATTAAAACCATTTCAAATGGAACAAATAAAATTACTAAAAATTTTTTATTAACTATTGCTGATAACAGACACTTTTATTTAGTTGAAAAAATAACCAATAAATTAAATGAACTTGTAAATAAATCAAATCATCAAAGTATTGTAACGGCAATTACTGCTGTTTCATTAACCAAAACGCAAATAACAAAAATTAAAACTATTGCAAAAAATAAATTTAATTTAGAACATGTGGAATTAAAAAATGAAATTGATCCCACTATTATTGGTGGTGTTGTTTTGCGCTCTGGCAGTAAAACAATTGATGGTTCTATTAAAAATAAAATATCTAAAATTGAATATCAAATTAAGACAGATAAAGAAAGGAGCAACTAATGGCAATTAAATCAGATCAAATTAGTTCATTGATAAAAAAGCAATTAGAAAAATATGATGCTTCATTAAAAATAGATGAAGTTGGTATTGTCACATATGTTGGTGATGGTGTTGCGCGTGCGAGCGGGCTTGCCAACGCAATGAGTGGCGAACTAGTTGTGTTTGAAAATGGCTCATATGGATTAGCTCAAAATCTAGAAGAAAGCGAAATCGGTATAGTTGTTCTTGGAAATTATGACAGCATAAGACAAGGGGACAGTGTCTCAAGGACTGGAAGAATTATGGAAGTTCCAGTTGGTGAAGCCATGATTGGCCGAGTTGTAAACGCTTTAGGCGAACCAATCGATGGAAATGGACCGATAAAAACTAAAGAAACTAGACCAGTTGAGCACAAAGCTTCTGGAGTAATGGAACGTAAAAGTGTCTCAGTGCCTTTACAAACAGGTATTAAAGTTATTGATGCCCTTGTTCCAATTGGAAGGGGTCAACGTGAATTAATTATCGGAGATAGAAAAACTGGAAAAACTAGTTTAGCGATCGATACTATCTTAAATCAAAAAGATCAAGATGTAATTGTTATCTATGTTGCAATTGGACAAAAAGATTCTACAGTTCGTACTCAAGTTGAAACGCTAAAAGAAATGGGTGCGATGGATTATACGATTGTAGTTAATGCAGGTCCATCCGAACCATCTCCAATGCTATATCTGGCACCATATGTCGGGGCTGCAATTGGAGAATACTTTATGTATAACGGTAAAAATGTTTTGATTGTTTATGATGATTTAAGTAAACAAGCAACAGCATATCGTGAGTTGTCCTTAATTTTGCGTCGTCCACCGGGTCGCGAAGCTTACCCGGGTGATGTTTTTTATCTTCATTCGCGTTTGTTGGAAAGAGCTGCACGCTTGAGTGATGAATTAGGTGGTGGCTCAATGACAGCCCTACCAATCATTGAAACACAAGCAGGTGATGTGTCTGCATATATCCCCACTAATGTTATTTCTATTACTGATGGACAGATATTTTTGGATGCAGATCAATTTTATTCAGGAAATCGACCTGCAATTGATGCTGGTACTTCAGTATCACGTGTTGGTGGTGATGCTCAAATTAAAGCAATGAAAAAAGTTTCTGGAACCTTAAGATTGGATTTGGCTTCCTTTAAAGAACTAGAAGCGTTTGCTCAATTTGGATCTGATTTAGATTCAGCAACCCAAGCTAAATTAGCTCGTGGCCGTAGAACTGTAGAAATTTTAAATCAGCCATTGCACAAGCCAATGCCGGTTGAACAGCAAGTGCTGGTATTATATGCTTTAACACACGGATTTATTGATGATATTGCAATTGATGATATCCAACGTTTTCAAAACGAACTTAATGATTTTGTTTCTTCGAATAAGACGTATAAAGCTATTTTTCATGAAATCGTTGTAACTGGCGATTTACCAGATACTAAGTTAATGGATAAAGCAATTACAGAATTTAAAAGTCATTTTGTAAAAAAGGTTGAGCCAACTGATTATATAAAGATAAAGCCCACAGAAACCATTCAAGGAAGTAAGTAATGGCTAATTTGCAAGATATAAAAAGAAGGATAGATTCAATTAAAAAAACTAGCCAAATAACCAGTGCAATGCAAATGGTTTCTACTAGTAAATTAAGTCAAATCCAGCGTCATACTTCTGGCTATATTCAGTATGCAAATCGTGTTGAAGCAATTGTAGGCCATTTAGTTGAAACCAATGACTTATTTTATGGAAAAAATAATGAAGTCCCTTTTCTTGCTAAAAGAGAAGTTAAAAAAATAGGTATTTTAGTTATAACTTCTGATAGAGGTCTTGTTGGCGGATATAATAACCAAATCATCAAACAAACAGATCAATTGATTAATAATTTGAAATTATCAACAAAAAATACTGTTATTTTTGCTTTAGGTGGGAAAGGTGCAGACTATTACGCAAAAAAAGGTTATCAAATTGCATTTGAAGATAGAGATATTACCGATGTACCGAAATTTACAGAAGTAATGGATATTGTTAAATCAATTACAGAACAATTCGCAGCAGAAAAATTTGACGAAATGTATATGACTTATAATCATTATAAAAATCGTCTTACTAATGAATTTAAGAGTCAAAAAATTCTACCAATTTCTCCTGAAAATTTTCAACGTGATGAAAACGGAGAATTAGTTCATCAAAATAATTTCCATTTAGATTATGATTTTGATACTGATACAACTAAATTACTCCAATCACTTCTTCCTCAGTTTGCGCAAAGTTTGATATATGGAGCGATTTTAGATGCTAAAACTGCTGAGCATTCTGCAAGTTCTACAGCAATGAAAGCCGCTAGTGACAATGCTAAAAATTTAATTTCAACACTGAATTTAAAATATAATCGTGCGCGTCAAGCTGCAATCACGACTGAAATTACAGAAATAACTGGCGGAATGGCCGCATTAAATTAAGGAGCTTATTATATGGTGGAGAAAACTACAAAAAACAAAGTAACATCAACCGAAAAAAATGTTGTTAAAAAAGTTACAAAAAGAAAAACTTCTGTATCACCAAAAAAGATAGTTGCTGATAAGAGAAATATTGGATCTATTATTCAAATCATCGGACCAGTTGTTGATGTTCAATTTGATGAAAATCAAATTTTGCCAGATATCAATAATGCATTATTAGTTACGAAAGAGGATAATACTACTCTTACACTTGAAGCTACGATTGCACTTGGTGACGGAGTTATTAGAACTATTTCAATGGATTCAACTGATGGTTTAGTTCGCGGTACACAAGTAATTGATACAGGGGCACCTATTCAAGTTCCAGTTGGTCAAGCAACCTTGGGACGTGTTTTTAACGTTTTAGGTGAACCTGTAGATATGGGCGGAGAAATACCGGCTAGCGTAAAACGCAATCCGATTCATCGCCAAGCTCCAAAATATGATGAACTAGCAACTTCAGCAGAAGTTTTAGAAACTGGTATTAAAGTTATTGATTTACTAGAGCCATATCTAAAAGGCGGCAAAACTGGTTTATTTGGAGGAGCTGGTGTTGGAAAAACGGTTCTTATCCAAGAGTTAATTCATAATATCGCACAAGGACATAATGGTATTTCTGTTTTTACAGGAGTTGGCGAAAGAACTCGTGAAGGAAATGATATGTATCACGAGATGGAAGAATCAGGAGTTTTAAAGAATACCGCAATGGTGTACGGACAAATGAATGAATCTCCCGGAGCTAGAATGCGAGTTGCACTAACAGGACTTACAATGGCTGAAAGTTTCCGAGATCAAGAAAATAAAGATGTTCTTTTATTTATTGATAATATTTTTCGTTTTACTCAAGCTGGATCTGAAGTTTCAGCTTTGTTAGGTCGTATTCCATCTGCCGTTGGTTATCAACCAACATTGGCTTCAGAAATGGGCCAATTGCAAGAAAGAATTACGTCTACTAAAAAAGGTTCTGTTACTTCTATACAAGCTGTCTATGTTCCAGCTGATGATTATACCGATCCTGCTCCTGCAACTACATTCGCTCATTTGGATGCAACTACTAATTTGGAACGTTCATATGCTCAGCAAGGAATTTACCCAGCAGTTGATCCATTAGCCTCTACTTCAAGTGCTTTAACTCCTGAAATTGTCGGACAAGAACATTATCAAGTAGCTGTGGAAGTTCAAAGAGTTTTACAGAGATATAAAGAGCTTCAAGACATCATCTCCATTTTAGGAATGGATGAACTATCTGACGAAGAAAAAATTACAGTGTCACGTGCACGTCGAATTCAATTTTTCTTAAGTCAACCATTTTCTGTTGCTGAACAATTTACGGGAATTAAAGGTCAATATGTTCCTGTTGCAGATACGGTACGTGGATTTAAAGAAATTTTAGAAGGTAAATACGACAATTTGCCTGAAGAAGCATTTAGAAATGTTGGAACAATTGAACAAGCGGTAGAAAAAGCAAAAACGATAAAATAATGGCTGAACAAACAATCACAAAAACAAATGTATTTTCCGTCAATATTGTTACTCCTGATGGAAATGTATTTAATAATGAAAATGTTTTACTTGCTGTGTTAAACACTCAGAATGGCGAGTTAGGAATTATGGCAAATAGAATCCCAGTTATAGCTGCCTTAAAAATTGATCGAGCAAAGTTTCAAATTCAAGGCCAAAAAGACTATGAAACATTCGCTGTTAATGGTGGCTTTGCTGAGTTTTCTGATAATATTTTATCAATTGTTGCACCCAGCGCTGAAAATTCAAAAACCATTGACGTTCATAGAGCTGACGTTGCTAAAAGTCGCGCTGAACAACGCGTAAATGCAGCTAAAACCGCTGATGAGCGTCGACGAGCTGAAGTAGCGTTAGCACGTGCGATTAATCGTATCAATACTTCTAAAATATAATTTACTAAAAATCACTCATATTTGAAGTGATTTTTTAATATACAATGATTTTTTGATAATTTAAATAAAATATGCATATAATGAAATTATGCAAGAATACGATGTAATAGTTATTGGTGCTGGTCCTGCTGGGCTAACTGCAACGTCTTACGCCTCACGTTCTAATTTAAAAGTGCTTGTTTTAGATAAGGGTATCTATGGCGGGCAAATGAATGATACTGCTGAGATTGAAAACTATACTGGATTTAATTCAGTATTAGGTGCTGATTTATCAGAAAAAATGTATCAATCTAGCATGCAATTTGGTGCAGAATATTTGTATGGAAAAGTTATTGAAGTTATCAATGAAGGAAAATATAAAATTATCAAAACTGATATTGGTGATTTTAAGGCCCTTGTAGTTGTAATTGCTTCGGGAGCTACTCATGCACGATTAGATGTTGATGGAGAAGAAAAATATGCAGGTAGAGGTGTTTCTTATTGCGCAGTTTGCGATGGATCTTTTTTCAAGGATGAAAATATTGTTGTAGTTGGTGGTGGTGATTCAGCTATTGAAGAAGCAGTATACCTTTCCAATTTAGTTAAAAAAGTTACGATTATTCATCGAAGAGATAAGTTAAAAGCGACTTCATTATTACAAGAACGAGCTTTTTCTAATCCTAAAATTGAATTTAATTGGAATAAAGTTGTCAAAAAAATAACAGGTGACAGTAATAAAGTTACTGCAGTTATTCTAGAAGATACTAAGAAGGGAACGGAAACTGAAATCAAGACAAAAGGAACTTTTATTTATGTTGGAATTAAAGCTAATACACAAGGATTAGATAAATTAAAAATTACTAACAGCGAAGGTTTTATTAAAACAAACAGTAATATGGAAACAAGTATTCCAGGTATTTTTGCAGTAGGTGACGTTCGTGAAAATTCTATTCGTCAAATTGCAAGTGCAGTTGGCGATGGATCTATCGCGGGTAAATTATTGTTTGAATACATACAAGGAATTGTTTAATAAAGTTATAATACTTATATGTCAATTGATAAAATAACAGTTGAAATAATAAGCTTTGGTTATCGGTATAATCAAATGCCAGAAGCAAACCTAGTTTTTGATACCCGTTTTTTAAAAAATCCGCATTGGGATCCGAAAATGAAATTTAAAACAGGTTTAGATAAAGACGTCTTTGATTACGTTTTTAGCATAGACGGTGCGAATGAAACATATGAAGCATATTTAAATGCAATTAAAGTATCCCTACCTTTATTTCAAAAAAAAGCTGAATTAAAACAAGAAATAAACAAAAAAATTATTATTGCTTTTGGTTGTACGGGTGGGCAACATCGTTCTGTTGCTTATGCCCAGCGATTAGCTAATGATTTAACAAAAGATGGTTATAAAGTTGTTGTTAATCATCGCGATTTGCAAAAAACTTTGGAGCTGAATAATGGTTGATAAGAAAAATAAAAAAAGAATCGTTGTTATCGGTGGTGGTTCTGGACTGCCAGTTATTTTACGTCCCTTAAGAGATTTATATGTTGAGGTTACAGCTATTGTAACTGTAGCAGATAATGGTGGTTCGAGTGGTATTATTCGTGATTATATGAATATAATTCCCCCGGGAGACATTCGTAATGCATTGGCTGCTTTGTCTAGAATGGATGAAGATACCTTAAAAATTTTTCAACATCGTTTTGAATCTAGTGATGAGTTTTTTCAAAATCACGCTCTTGGTAATTTGATTATCGCAGCAATGAGTGAAGTCTTTAATGGCGACATCTATAAAGCTATAAAAAAACTTTCTGATTTTTTACTTGTTGATGGCCATGTTTTACCTGTTTCTGAATCTGCATTAACTCTGCATGCTAAGTTTAATGATGGATTAGAAATTTCTGGTGAACACGAAATTACAGCATCACACAAAGTAATTGATCATATTTGGGTAACCAAAGAAGACGGAAGTGAGGCGATGGCTGCCGGAGAAGTTTTAAATGCTATCATGAGTGCTGATTTAATTGTTTTCGGACCAGGTTCTCTATATACCTCAATTTTACCGAATTTAGTAATCCCAGGAGTTACTCAAGCGATTGAAAAAACAAAAGCAAAAACTGTGTATATTTCCAATATAATGACACAAAAAGGAGAAACTGACGACTTTTCCGATGCTGATCATATTACTGCAATTAATAAAAACGTTGGGACAAATATTGTTGATTATGTGATTACTAATACTAAAGAAGTAAATGAAAAAAATGTTGATTTTATTAAAAACGATGAAATATCACATCAAGTATTTCCAAATTTAAATGCAGTTGCACGAATGGGTATAAAACAAATTACCGGTGATTTCTTGTTAGAAGAAAATGGTGGAGCTTACCATGACGGAAAGAAAATTGCAAAAAAATTAATTGAAATTATTGGACAATGAGTTTTTCTACTAAAGTAAAAAAAGAAATTTCTATTTCTCAAATCAGTAAAAATAACCAAGTTGTTTTAAGCGAATTATCTGCTATTTTACGATTAAACGGAATTTACCATTTCGGCGGGAAAAAAAATACCTTAGAAATTCAAACAAGAAATCCAGCAAGTGCACAAAGAGTTTATAAATTAATTAATCAATCATTTAATAATGCTGAACTTCAAACTAATATTGAAACTTTTGCAGGAAAAAAAACTCATCGATATGGCGTAGTTATTAGCAAGGGAAGCGATGAATTACTAGATGTTTTAAATTTGGATCCATTTTCTAGCACTAAAATTATTCCATTAAAATTTTATGATACCGCTGAAAAGCAAATTGCCATATTAAAAGGGGCTTTTTTAGCTGGAGGTTCCATTAATGATCCTAAAACTAAAAATTATCATTTAGAAATTTTTTCTAATAATGACTATTTAATGCGTCAATTAGAACAAATTTTTCAAGATCGTTTTCCGTTTAAAACAATTAATAGGCGTGGGGGCTCAGTGATTTATCTGAAGAAAAATAGTTATATTTTAGATTTTTTAGAAGTAGTTGGGGCTTTTGATTCTAGAAAAGAATATGATAATAAAATTGTAGTTAATGAAATGAGAAATCAAGCTAATCGAGCAACAAATGCTGATTCAATTAATTTACAGCGTTCGCTAAATGCATCTAATGAACAAATTAAAATGATACAATTTATACAAAATAAAGTCGGATTAGATGTATTTGATGAAAAAATACGCCAAATAGCCGAATTAAGATTATTGCATCCGGAAGCAAGTTTAACTGAATTAGGAGAATTTTCAATTGAAAATATTTCGAAATCTGGGGTTCGTCATCGTATGAAAAAAATTGAAGATCTATATAAACAACTCAATTGAGTTGTTTTTTATTTAAAAAAGATTAATTTTTGTTAAAATGAAAGCGGTTACATTAGGAGGTTAATATGACTAATTCATATAAAATGAATGATAATTTTTTGTGGGGTGGAGCAATTGCTGCCCACCAAGCAGAAGGAGCTTGGGATAAAGATGGAAAAGGAGTTTCGATTGCTGATGTACTTACAGCCGGAGCCCACCAGAAGCCAAGAGAAATAACAGATGGGGTAATTGAAGGTTTGAATTATCCTAATCATCATGGAATTTATTTTTATGATACTTATAAAGAAGATTTAGCCTTAATGAAGGAAATGGGTTTTAATTCTTTTAGAACCTCAATTGCTTGGACAAGAATTTTTCCAAATGGTGATGAAACAGTTCCAAACGAAGCAGGACTTAAATTTTATGATGATCTTTTTGATGAAATGATAAAAAACGGTATCGAACCAGTTGTTACATTGCATCATTTTGAAATGCCGTACCATCTAGTAAGTGAATATGGCGGATGGACCAATAGAAAATTAATTGATTTTTTTGAGCATTACGTTCGTGTTGTGTTTGAGAGATATAAAGACAAAGTAAAATACTGGATTACTTTTAATGAAATTTCTAATCAGGCTAATCAAGCGGAACCATCATGGGTATCTGATTTTTTGATTTGGACTAATTCTGGATTAAAATTCAGCAAGGACGCTACGGTTGAACAGCGAATGGAAGCAATGTTCCAAGCTGGGCATAATGAATTGGTTGCTTCTGCACGCGCAGTAATAATTGCTAAAGAAATTAATCCTGAAATGAAGGTTGGAGCAATGCTGAATGTTGCGCCAATGTATCCAGCAACACCATCACCTGCTGATATGCTCGCTTTGCAAAAAGCAAAACAGCTTCGCGATTGGTTTTCTGACGTGCATGTTCGTGGATTTTATCCAAATGAATTAGAAAAGTTATTTCAGCGAACTGGATGGCACTCTGATACAACTGAACAAGATTTTATTGATTTAAAAAATGGAACAGTGGATTATTTGTCGATTTCTTATTATGCATCATCTACGATAAAAGCAACTGAAGGCAAAAAACCATCTTTAGATGATCCCACTTCAATTTCAACTGCTGAAAATAAATTTATCAAAACAAGTGATTGGGGATGGAGTATCGATCCAGATGGACTACGCTATACTTTAAACGAATTAAATGATGCTTATCCTAATTTACCAATTATGATTGTTGAAAACGGTTTAGGCGCCAATGACGAATTAATTGAAGAAAATGGTGAAATAACTATTCATGATGACTATCGAATTGATTACTTGCGTTCGCATATTAAAGCAGTAGAACAAGCAGTTGCAATAGATGGGATTCCAGTAATTGGGTATTTATCTTGGGGCCCGATCGATATTGTTTCTGCCGGTACTGGTGAAATGAAAAAACGCTACGGTTATATATATGTTGATTTAGATGATTTGGGACAAGGATCTAATAAGCGCTACAAGAAAGATTCATTTGATTGGTATAAAAAAGTAATCGCAAGCAATGGAGAACAATTGTAATTGAATTAAAACATGGTTAACATATCTATTTCTACATTTTTAATAGTTATGTTATACTATTATGTAAGCGCTTACAAAAAATAATAAATAGCGCTGCTTAATTATTTTAGGAGATAATTTATGAATAAATGGATTAATGAAAAAGTCCTTCCTAACGTTCTAAAATTCGTTAACACACGACCAATGAACGCTTTAAAAAATGGTATGTTGTTTTCACTTCCATTTTTAATGGTTGGATCAATTTTCTTGATTTTAACTAATTTCCCATGGGATCCAATTAAGGATTTCTTTGTGAATGTGCAATTGGCACCAATTTTTAATAAGGTCTACAATGCAACCATGAACTTATCAGCAATGTTTGCCGTTGTTGGAATTGCATATGCATGGGCTGAGGATGCTGGATTCCCGGGACTTCCATCAGGATTATTGGGGTTAGCTTCAATGCTTGTAGTTAATCCTGATACAATTTCTAATTTTACTAATGCTTCTGGAAAAGCAGTTAAGGGAGTAAGTTCTGTTACTGCAATTCTGCCTGATTGGCTTGGTGGCAAGGGAATGATTACTGCAATCATCATTGGAATGCTTGTAGGTGGTATTTATTCTTGGTTTGTTAGAAAAGGGATTACGATTAAACTACCTGAATCGGTCCCAACAAATGTTGCTGCATCATTTACTGCGTTGATTCCAGCAGCTGTTATTTTAACTTTAATGGGTGCTATCTATGGAATCTTTGATTTAGGTTGGCACACAACGATGGTTGAATCTATTTATAAATTGATTCAAACACCACTGCAACATGCTTCAGATGGACCATTAGGTGTCTTTATTGTTGCTGTATTACCAGTTCTATTCTGGATGTTTGGTATTCATGGAACAGTTATTATTGGTGGTATTATGGGTGGCTTGCTACAAGCCAACGGACTTGATAACGCAGCTATGCTAAAGGCTGGTGATTTGTCTGTTAAAAGCGGAGCTCATATAGTTACTGGAGCTTTCATGGATCAATTAATAACTTTCTCTGGGACTGGAATTACTCTTGGATTAACTATTTATTTGTTATTCTGGGCAAAATCAAAACAATTAAAAACAATCGGAAAATTAGAAATAGCACCAGCTTTATTTAATATTAATGAACCTCTTCTATTTGGAACACCAATTGTTTTAAACCCACTATTCTTCATTCCATTTTTGGGTGTACCGTTAATTTCAGGAATTCTATCATATATTTTGATTGCAACTGGAATTCTACCCCCATTTAATGGAGCTTCAATTCCTTGGACAACGCCACCGATTATTTCTGGTTTACTAGTTAGTGGATGGAAAATGGCAATATGGCAGGCAATTGTTCTTGTAATGTCAGTAGTTGTTTATTTCCCATTTGCTCATAAATATGATCAAATTTTGCTAGCTAGAGAAAATGGCGAAACAACTGAAGAAATTGAAAAAGATTTAGCCGAAGATAAATAAGTTGTAAAATACTTTAGGAGGAAAAATGGCAGATAAAAATATTTTATTAATTGATGCAGCAGGAATGTCAATCTCCCTACTTGCAAAAAAAATGGATGATTATTCTAAAACAAATAATTTAGGGTATTCAGTTGAAGGTGTTGCTGATTCTGCAGGTCCTGAAAAAATTGAATCCAATAAACCAATTGCAATTATGATTGCTCCACAGGTTAGTTACCTATTTGATAAATATGAAAAAGAGTATGGTAAGGATATTCCTGTAGGAAAAATCGAAATGGTTTCTTATGGAATGATGGATGCTCCAAAAGTAATAAAAGCAACTGAAGATGTAATTTCTTCTAAAAAATAATTTAATAATTAAAAACGTTTTTAATAAACGTTTTTTTATTGTTAAAATTACAATTTTTAAAATAATAAAAGTTGTATTTATTTTGTGAAAACGCTTTCAAAAATATAAGAAAATGAGTAAAATATAATTATGAGTGAAAAATTTACAGGAATTGCCGCCTCAAATGGTATTGGAATTGCAAAGGCATATCTATTAGTTGAGCCAGATCTTTCGATTTCATATAATAAAAAAATAAGTAACGTTAATGAAGAAGTACAGCGTGTAAACGACGCTTTAGATGCATCTAAAAGCGATCTAGAAAAAATAAAAGAAAAAGCAATCGAAAATTTAGGAGCAGAAGACGCTGCAGTATTTGATGCACACATTGAAATTCTTTCTGATCCTGAACTAATCGCAGGGATTCAAAAAGAAATCAATACAAAGCACATTAATGCTGAATCAGCTGTAAAAGACGTAACCGATATGTATATCGCGACATTTGAAGCAATGACTGATAATGCATACATGCAAGAACGAGCCGCCGATATTAGAGATATTACTAAACGCATTAATGCTCATTTATTAGGAATTGAATTACCATCGCCAGCTTTAATCGATGAAGAAGTTGTTGTCGTAGCGCATGATTTAACTCCCTCAGATACTGCTCAGTTAGATCCTAAATTTGTTAAAGGCATAGTTACTGATTTGGGTGGGAGAACTGCCCATGCCGCAATTTTAGCTCGTTCATTAGAAATTCCTGCAATTGTTGGGAGCAAAATTGCAACAAGCAAGATAAAACAAGATCAACTAGTTGTAATCGATGGTACGAATGGTAATGTTATCGTTACTCCTACTAAAGAAGAGGTAGATGATTATACAACGCAATTAAAGAAATATGCTGATCAAAAAATCGAACAGGCTAAGTTAAAAAATGCCGACTCTATTTCTAAAGACGGTGTTAAATTTGTGGTTGGTGCTAATATTGGATCACCAAAAGATATGGAAGCTGTATTAAATAATGGAGCCGAAGGTATTGGTTTGTATCGAACAGAATTTCTTTTTTTGGATTCAGATCATCTCCCAACTGAAGAGGAACAATTTCAAGCATATAAAACTGTTTTAGAGAAAATGGGTAATAAAGTTACAACTGTTCGTACAATGGACATTGGTGGAGATAAACAATTATCTTATTGGAAGCTTCCACAAGAAGAAAATCCATTTTTAGGTTATCGTGCTATTCGAATTAGTTTAAAACAAACTGATATTTTTAAAACCCAGCTACGTGCCCTGCTTCGTGCTTCAATTTATGGAAATTTGTGGATTATGTTCCCAATGATTGCTACATTACCTGAATTTAGAGCTGCTAAAAAAATCTACGATGAAGTATATCAGGAATTACAAAATGAAAATATTCATGTTTCTAGTCAAATCAAAGTTGGAATAATGATCGAGGTTCCCGCAGCAGCTGTATTAGCAGATCAATTTGCTAAGGAAGTAGATTTTTTCTCAATTGGTACAAACGATTTAATCCAATATACAATGGCTGCTGACAGAGGAAACGATTCTGTTTCTTATTTATACCAGCCTTATAATCCATCCATTTTACGCCTAATAAAGAATGTAATCGATTCTGCACATAAAGAAGGAAAATTTGCCGCAATGTGTGGAGAAATGGCTGGTGATCCTATTGCAGTTCCAATCCTTATGGGCATGGGATTAGATGAGTTCTCAATGAGCGCTTCTTCAATTTTACCAACACGTTCCATGATGGCTCATTTAAGTGTCAATGATATGAAAAAGTTAGCTGAAGATGCTTTAAATTCTGAAACTAATGAAGAAGTAATTAAAATAGTTGAATCTAAAATTAATTAATAATTAAAAAGCCACTTTTATAATGAATTGTTTTTAAAGTCAATTTGCTCGTGGATGCTTGTTGAACATTTCATTAGATGAGTATGCTTTTTTATTTTATAATTAAAATAATGAATATTGGCTTTTTTACTGACACATATTTTCCGCAAGTTTCCGGAGTTTCAACTTCAATTAAAACACTTGCTGAACAATTGAGAAAACAAGGACATAGTGTTTATATTTTCACAACTACTGATCCAAAGATTAAAAAAACTGAATATGGAATTGGAGACGAAAAGTTTATCTATCGCTTTTCTAGTATTCCATTTAGCGGCTTTAAGGATCGTAGAATCGTTTTCCGCGGTTTTTTTGATGCGATTGAAATTGCTAAAATTTTACGTTTAGATATCGTGCATACGCATACTGAATTTTCTTTAGGAATAATGGGAAAAATTATTTCACGACAAATGAAAATCCCACATGTTCATACTTATCATACGATGTATTCTGAATATACGCACTATTTATTAAATGGACATTTAATAAAACCAAAAAATGTTAGTCAGCTAATTCACACCTATTTAAAAAATACAAGTGCCGTAATTGCTCCAAGTGAAAAAACCAAAAAGGTATTATTAAGTTATAAAATTAAGTCACCAATTAAAATCATTCCATCTGGAGTCAGTTTTTCTAAAGATGTAAAAGATTTTTCAATGCAAATCAGAAAAAAATATGGAATTAAAAATAGTACTAAAATTATTCTTTCTTTGGGAAGAATTGCACCAGAAAAAAGTTTGCCAGAATTATTAGATGCTTTTAAAATTGTTTTGAAAAAAAATAATAATGTAATTTTATTAGTTGCCGGAGATGGACCGTCAGCAAATGAGTTAAAAGATTATGCAATTAAATTAGGAATTAAACATAATATTATTTTTACTGGAATGATAAATTATGATGATGTATATTCATATTATAAAGTGGCTGATATTTTTGTAAGTGCTTCAACTACGGAAACCCAAGGAATTACTTTTATCGAGGCTACCAATGCAGGGACTCCTTTCATTTCAAAACCAAACACTTTTTTAAAGCCATTAGTTGTCGATAAAAGTGTTGGAGTTTTTGTAAATAATACTAATGAAATCGCTGAAGCCATTCAAGATTATTTATTACATCCAGAATATAAAGAAAATAATTCTATTCGTGTTAAACAAATTAAAAAAATCTCTGCATCAGCCTTTGGCAAAAACATTGAATCTTTTTATCAAGAAGTAATTAGTAACTATAAGCCAAAGAAATCTGTTTTAAAAGCCTTAACCAGTGATGAACAACTTTTAGTTGGTACCATAATGAATAAAATTCCTAATATTGTTAATGTTAGATTCTTGAAAAGAAAGGGACCAAAATAATGAGTAAGAAGAAAAGATTCTTTTGGTCAGTTATTACTTTAATAATTGGAGTTTTAGTTTTTGCTTACAATTTCAAAGGATTGAATTTTAAACAAATCACTAATCAAATTATTAAAACAAATTATTGGTGGCTTATTTTGGCATTTTTTTTAATGTTAATATATTTCGCATTAATCGCTAAAACTATAATAATATTGTCTGATAGTAAAAATAATTTAACTTTAAAAGATACTTATAGAATCCCATTATTAGAACAATTTGGTAATGGAGTTACACCAATGTCTTTTGGGGGACAGCCCATGCAACTTTTAGGGTTAACTCAATCCGGAGTTTCTCTAGGCGAAGCAACATCTATTTCTATAATGCGTTTTGTCATTTATCAAGGTATGATAATGCTGACTTTCTTTATTTCTTTAATAATCGGTTTTACTTATGTTGCACAACATTTACAAAGAATGATGATTTTAGTAATTTTTGGAATTGTAATTCATTTTTCGGTTTTAATTTTTTTAATTTTTGTAATGTTTTCACCAAAAATTACTCATGTTATGGCAGTAATTTTTACTTATCCTATAGGCTGGTTTACTAGTAATGATAAATTTGATAATCTGCGATCAAAATTGTTTGAAAAAATTGATGATTTTCATAATGCCTCCAATCAAATATTAAAAGACAAGAAAAAATTAATTCAATCGAGTTTGTTAACCTTGATCCAGCTATTTATTTTTTATTCGATCCCATTTTTTGTTCTTAAAGCGTTTCATATAGACGATGCTAATTTTTGGTTTGTAATGATTTTAAACGTAATTTTAACAATGGCCGTATCTATCTTTCCAATTCCTGGAGGCAGTGGTGGAGCAGAATATGGATTTCAATTATTATTTGCCGGCTTCATAGTCCAAAAACCAACATTGGTTTTGGCGATGTTGGTTTGGAGACTACTTACTTATTATTTAGGGCTATTCGGAGGAATTTTAGCTTATAATTTGGTTCCTAATAAAAAACATGAAAGAAAATAAATTACAAAATAATCAAAGTGAATTAATTCATATAATAAGAAGATTACAAATAATGTCAGATTCCAATGATGATATTTCTACAAGAAGTTTTGATTTATTTGGCATTGAGCAAATTGAGGTTACCTATGATCGCAGAAAAAAATTATATTCAATTGCGTATTATAATGAAAACATAGTTTTTTCTTTTGATGACTTAGATTTAGCTGCAATAGAAATATTTCAAATATTAAACGACATAAAGGATAATTTTTAAATGATTAAAAAAATATGGAAAAACGCTGTTGATTTTTTATCTAAAAAAGAGTCAAATTCTATTTTAATTTTTTTCTTAATTAATGTTTTTTTTGTAACCGTTAAAACATTTATCGAATATTTCATTAATTTTAATTTAGAAATTAGTACAAAATTACAAACGTTTATCGCCCTTGTAAATCCAATTCCTACAGCTATTATTTTAATTGGAATAGCTCTTTTTTTTAAAGGATATAAAAGTTATTGGATTGCAGTTTTTTTTAATTTCACCCAAAGTCTGTGGCTTTTTGCCAATATATTATATTATCGAGAATTTTCAAATTTCTTGTCGTTTTCTATCATGGGTTCGTCTTCATCGGTTGGAGATAATTTAGGGAAATCGATTATCGGCATTATTCACCCATCTGATTTTTTGGTATTTTTAGATATTTTAGTTTTAATTTTTCTATTAATATTCAAACAAATTAATAAAGTGAATCGTAAAATCCCAATGAAAAAAGCAGGGTTAACAATCGTATTGGGATTTACTCTAATGGTTGTAAATTATGGAATTGCTTCATTTGATAGATCGGGCCTATTAACTAGAACATTTGATACAAATTATTTAGTTAAATATTTAGGTTTAAATGAATATCTCTTAGTTGACGCGAATAATACGTACCAACAATCGAAAACTAGAAAAGAAGCCAAATCTAGCGAATTAGTCCCTGTTAAAAAATGGATCAATGATAATAGAGTACCGGATAACGTTGAATATTTCGGAAGTCAAAAAGGTAAAAATGTATTTGTATTTCACCTTGAATCTTTTCAACAATTCTTAATAGATTTTAAAGTTAACGGAAAAGAAGTAACGCCAAATATAAATAAATTTTTTCATGATCAAAACACCATTTCTTTTGATAATTTTTATAATCAAGTCGGGCAAGGAAAAACTTCAGATGCTGAAACAATGTTAGATAATTCATTGTTTGGTTTGCCGAGCGGATCGGCAATGAGCAAGTATGGTACCAAAAATACTTTTGAATCAGTTCCTGGTAAATTAAAAAATATGGGATACACTACAGCTGTTTTACATGGCGGAGCACCTAGTTTTTGGAATCGATTAAATGCATATAAAAGATGGGGATATGATTACTTTTTTTCTAGTGACTTTTTCCCGAATTCAAAGAAACAAAATTTGAATTTAGGTTATGGAATGCTTGATAAGGTTTTCTTAAGAGACTCAACGAAATATATCGAACAACTTCCACAACCATTTTATGCAAAAGTTATCGCTGTCTCTCAACATTACCCATATTTAACAAATAGTGAAATGAAATATCAATTCCCAAAAACGACCACTAATGATTCTACGGTTGATAGTTATGTTCAAGCCGCTCATTATGTCGATGAAGCCTTTCAAGAATTTATAAATTGGTTAAAAGAAACAGGCTTATACGATTCATCGATAATCTATGCATATGGTGATCATTATGGAATCTCTGAAAATCATACTTCTGCAATTGCACAATTAATGAATAAAGATAGTGTTTCTGGATATGATCTAAATCAATGGCAAAAAGTTCCATTTATGATTCATTCAAATAATTTAAAAGGTGGAATAAATCATACTTTTGGTGGTGAAATAGATGTCGCCCCAACTTTATATGATTTACTGGGAATTAATGATGAAAATCTAACAATGGTTGGACACGATTTATTAAGTCCACAAAATAATCAAATTGTTGCTTTTCGAAATGCTGATTGGGTTACCCCAACTTTAATGAAAAAGGCAGACCAATATTTTGATACAAATACAGGTGAATTAATTAGTCAAGATATGCTAACTGATGAACAAAAAAAATTTATTAAAAAAACCACAGCATATGTTAAATCACAACTTTCGATATCGGACTCAGTTATTGTTGGTGATTTATTAAGATTTGATAATTTAGGTAATTTAAATATTAAATCAACAGAGTTTAATTACACCGTAAAAGCAACTGAGGAAAATCTAAAACAATTACAGATTCAAAAACCAAGTTCTTTGCTTACTCAAAATAATGGAAAATCAAGTAAAAATAAATATCAAACTGATGAAATAAATATTCTTCCTAAAAACGAACAAAAACAAGAAATAGATGAATTGAAAAAACAATCAGAAAAAGATCAACAAGATCCAGCTGTTTATACTTATGGCAGTGAATAATCAATAAAAAGGTCAAAATTAATGTTTGACCTTTTTTGACCAATTGAGTATAATTATAAAAAGTAAGTTAAAAGGAGGGTCTAAAATATGTGGCCTGGAGTTGTAGAACAAACACCAAACGGTCGTGAATCTTATGATTTACCGTCTCGTTTACTTAAGGATAGAATTATTTTAGTACAAGGGCAGGTTGAAAGCCAAATGGCTACTTCAATTGTTGCCCAATTGTTATTTTTAGATGCACAAGATCACGATAAAGATATTCATATGTATATTAATTCCCCGGGTGGTAGTGTAAGCGATGGGTTAGCTATTGTAGATACTATGAATTTAATTCAAGCACCAGTTTCTACTATTGTGATGGGGATGGCAGCCTCTATGGGAACTGTAATCGCATCTTCTGGCGAAAAAGGAAAACGATTTATGCTTCCAAATGCTGAATATCTAATTCACCAGCCAATGGGTGGAGCACAAGGCGGAACGCAACAAACTGATATGCAAATTATTGCTGATAATATTAAAAAAACTCGTGATAATTTAACAAAAATTTTAGCTGATAATTCTGGGCAAAGTTTTGAAAAAGTCTATGCTGATACAGAACGAGACAATTGGATGGATGCTAAGGAAACGTTAAAATACGGTTTTATTGATAAAATATTAGATAATAAAAGTAAGAATAAAGATAAAAAATCTAAATAAAATAATACAGAACCAGTTATTCTGAAAAGTAACTGGTTTTTATTATTGAAAAATTATAAATTGTTGTCCATTTAATTATCTGATGAATTTGACTATACCAATATATTAAAAAAAATATTAATACAAAAAATAACTATAATATGATGATAACTTTTAATTATTAGGACTTTTGTTCAATTTGAAAGGAGAATTTGTTTATGTGCGGAATCGTAGGATATACCGGAATCAATCAAGTGGCACAACCTATTTTAAAAGGTTTAAAAAAATTAGAATATCGTGGTTATGATTCATCAGGAATTTATATTAATAATGGAAGTTCAGATATTTTAGTAAAAGCAACTGGCGGAGTTGATGATTTACGCGACGTTATTGAAAAACAAAAAAAAGATTTAACTGGAACGGCTGGAATTGCTCATACTCGTTGGGCAACTCATGGAGGCGTTAATGTTGATAATGCTCATCCACATATGAGCGAAGATGGACGTTTTTATTTAGTTCATAATGGTGTGATTGAAAATTTTCAGGAGTTAAAAGAACAATATTTACAAGACGTTAATTTTCATTCTGAAACTGATTCAGAAGTAGCAGTTCAATTGATTGATAAATTCGTTAAAGATGGTTTTTCAACTTTCGATTCTATTCGCATGATGATTAGCAAATTAGATGGTGAATCTGCATATTCATTTTTAATTATGGATAGAAAAGAACCGGATTTGATTTTTGTCGCTAAAAATAAAAGCCCAATGTTAGTAGGATTATCTGATGAGGGGAATGTAGTTGCATCTGATGCAATTGGTGTTTTGGATATTACCCATGATTTTATTGAATTGCATGATGGAGAAATTGCTGTAGTCGATAAAAATAAAGTTGATTTGTTTGATAAAAACGGTAAGCAAATTCAACGTGAATCATTCCACGTCGATATTGATGCATCTGATACGGATAAGGGAATTTATCCCTACTACATGTTAAAAGAAATTGACGAACAAGCTATTGTTGCTAGAAATCTTTCAGAATATTATTTTGACAATAATGATCAAATTCAAAATATTGATCCTAATATAATTAAAGCAATGAATGATGCCGATCGTTTTTATATCATAGCAGCTGGTACGTCTTGGCACGCTGGCTTAGTTGGAAAAAGATTTTTTGAGCAATGGGCAAATAAGCCAGTTGAAGTATTTATTTCTTCAGAATTCGCTTTTGATCAACCAAAATTAAGTGAAAAACCATTTTTTATTTTCCTAACTCAAAGTGGTGAAACAGCCGATTCGCGTGAAGCACTTATTAAAATTAAAGAACAAGGTTATCCTACTTTAACTTTATCAAATGTGATGAATTCTACTTTAACACGTGAAGCTGATTTTGCTCTTCCTCTAATGGCTGGTCCGGAAATAGCTGTTGCATCCACTAAAGCTTATACAGCACAAATTATTGCGCAATCAATATTGGCCCATGCAATTGGTAATTCCAAAATGAATATTAGAGAAGAATTAGCCAATATTGCAGTCTATATGCAATCAATTATTGATTCTAAAGAAATCTTTCAAAAGATTGCAAATGATGCTTTAAAAAATCAACGTTCTGCTTTTTATATTGGAAGAGGTCTTGATGCTGATGTATCTTATGAAGCAGCTCTGAAATTGAAAGAAATTTCTTATATTCAAACGGAGGGGTTTGCTGCAGGCGAATTAAAACATGGAACAATATCTCTTATTGAAAATAAAACTCCAGTCTTTGCTTTTATTACGCAAAGCAAAACAGCTGGATTAGTCCGTGGAAATATTTCTGAAACGGCAGCTCGTGGTGCAAAAACAATTATAATTTCTTCTGAAAAAAATGCTAAATCAGGTGATGCATATGTGCTGCCACAAATTCCAGAAATTTTCATGGCACTATTATCAGTTATACCTGCACAATTAATTGCTTATTATGCAACGATAGACAGAGGACTAAATGTAGATCGTCCGCGAAATTTAGCTAAATCAGTCACAGTGCAGTAAAATTTAATTGTAAAAGAATCTTTGCAAAAAGGAAAAAAATATGACTAATTTAGTAACTTTTGATAATCAATTTTTAAAAAAATTTATCAATGACGAAGAGTATGATAATTTTCAATCAACTGCTCAAAATGCTGTCGAACAATTAATCGATGGATCTGGAGCGGGAGGTACAGAAACTAAATGGCTAAATTTACCAAACGATTACGACGCTGAGGAATTCACAAGAATCCAATCGGTTGCTAAAAAAATTCAAAATGATTCTGAGGTTTTGATTGTAATTGGTATTGGTGGTTCTTATTTAGGAGCGCGTGCTGTTATTGAATATATAAATGGAACTAATTATAATTTAACCGCTAATCGAGATGGATTGCCTGAAATATATTTTGTTGGTAATACAACATCCGCAGCCTATCAACAAGAAATAATTAATATAATTGGTGATCGAGATTTCTCTATTAATGTTATTTCTAAATCTGGCACTACTACTGAACCAGCTATTGCATTTAGATTTTTTAAAAAATTAGCAGAACAAAAATATGGAGACCAAGCTAAGGACAAAATTTATGTAACTACCGATAGTCAAAAAGGCGCTTTAAAGGAAGTTGCAGCAAAAAATGATTATGAAACTTTCGTAGTCCCAGATAGAGTTGGAGGTAGATATTCTGTTTTGAGTGCTGTTGGATTATTGCCAATTTCAGTCAGCGGAATTGATATTGATAAATTATATGCTGGAGCAAGACTTGCCTTAGGAGATTTTAATGTTGAATCTGATTCGGTAAAGTATGCGATTACGAGAAATATTTTATATCGACAGGGATTTAATATTGAACTTTTTAATGGTTACGAACCAAGATTTCAATATATTTTTGAGTGGTTAAAACAACTTTTTGCAGAATCTGAAGGAAAAAATAACCGTGGTATTTTTCCAACCGCAGCTATTTTCACAACGGATCTTCATTCGATTGGCCAGTTTATTCAAGAAGGTAGAAAGATTATTTTTGAAACAGTTTTAAATATTAAAAAATCATCAATGGATGAAATAATACCATCTGGAGATAATGTTGATCAACTCGCCTATTTGGAAGGAAAAAATTTGTCATTTATCACAAACGGAGCTATGATTGGAACAATTAACGCTCATATATCTGCTGGAGTACCTAATATTAAATTAGATATCGAAGACGATGAAGCCAGAACTTTAGGATATTTAATTCACTTTTTTGAAACATCCGCTGCAATATCAGGGTATTTGAATGCAATTAATCCATTTAATCAAAATGGAGTTGAGGTATATAAAACTAATATGTTTAAAATTTTAGGAAAACCAGGTTATTAATGGAATTATGAATAATAAACAAAAACAGTTGTTAGTAATTTTTATTGTATTATTTATTATTTTTATTTCACTTAATTTCTTTGTCTTTTTAGTTACAAAGATTGTTCGCTTGCTAATCGTAGTGCTAATGGCATATGTTTTGTTCAGAATAATAAAAAATAGGTAAAGTAGTCAAACTGTTGTAAAATTATAAATGTGAAAAGGAGAACATAGATGTCAAAGTTAACTGTTAAAGATTTGAATGTAAGTGGTAAAAAAGTTTTAATGCGCGTTGATTTCAACGTACCGATAAAAGACGGAGTAATTGGAAACGATAATAGAATTACTGCAGCCTTACCTACAATCCAATATGTAATAGAAAATAAAGGAAGAGCTATTTTATTTAGCCATTTGGGTAGAATTGCTTCTGAAGATGATAAAAAAGAACTTTCTTTAGAACCAGTTGCGAAAAGATTAAGTGAATTATTAAACCAAGAAGTTAAGTTTATACCAGTAACTCGAGGGATTGAATTAGAAAACGCTGTTAATGATTTAAAAGACGGGCAAGTCCTTATGGTTCAAAATACCCGTTTTGAAGACTTTGTTGATGGTCAAGCAACGAAATATGAATCTAAAAATAATCCAGAACTTGGTAAGTATTGGGCTAGTTTAGGTGATGATATTTTCGTTAATGACGCTTTTGGAACAGCACATCGTGCCCACGCTTCAAATGTTGGGATTGCTTCAAATGTTTCTCAAACTGCAGCAGGATTTTTAATGGAAAAAGAAATCAAGTTTCTAGGTGAAGCTGTTGAAAACCCAATACGTCCATTTGTAGCTATTATTGGCGGAGCTAAGGTGTCCGATAAAATCGAAATAGTGAAATCATTATTAGAAAAAGCAGATAAGGTTATTATTGGTGGCGGAATGGCTTACACTTTCGATGTTGCTAAAGGAAAAACCATTGGTAATTCATTATTCGAGGCAGATAAATTAGAATTAGCTAAAGAATTGATTGAAAAAGCAGGTGATAAATTGGTTTTGCCTGTTGATACTTTGGCTGCTTCTGAATTTAATAATGATGCTGATACTTATATCGCAGAAGATGGCATTAAAGATGGCTATATGGGTCTAGATATTGGACCAAAATCAATTAAGCTATTTCAAGATGTAATATCTACAGCAAAAACTGTAGTTTGGAATGGTCCTATGGGTGTTTTTGAAATGAGCAATTTTTCAAAAGGAACTCTTGCAATCGGGGAAGCGCTTGCTAAAGCCACTGAAGAAAATGGTGCAACTACAATAGTAGGTGGCGGAGATTCAACTGCTGCTGTTCAACAGTTAGGTGTTGGAGATAAATTAAGTCATATTTCAACCGGTGGTGGTGCCTCACTTGAATATTTAGAAGGTAAAGAACTTCCGGGAATTGCTTCAATTACTGATAAGTAAGAAAGAAGACTTCATAATGAATGATTTAAAATTAAAAGCAAATACAGTAAATAAAATTAATGCTTGGAATATGATTTTATCTATTGCAACTACAATTTTTTCAGTAATTTTTTTTGTGGTATTTGTTATTCTTACGCTTAAATATTCTGACTTGGACGATGCAAGTTCGGCAGTAATATCAAATTCAAAAATTGAAAATGGTGGCCTTGTAATTTTGATGCTATTTTTCTTTCTTCTATTGATTGCTTTAGCAATAGCATCATTTGTTTTATCTATAATTTCGGCAGTACAAAATAATAATTTTGAAATTAAACAAGCTTATAGAAACGCAAAGCAGGGAACGGTAGTTCCGGTATTATCAATATTGCAAATATTTTTCCTTCGAACAGTTTTTAGCATTGTTGTTTATTTATCAGCGAAAAAGGTGTTAACAAGTAACGACATTGATTTTGAAGATGATGATTTATAAATAAGATATTTTTATCGACGACTTACAAATTAAATATAAAATAGTTTTAAAAAAAACACATTCTTTTAATGGAATGTGTTTTTCTATGCATTATTTTTTAAGCTTTATTTATTACAACTTGGTTGTTAATAATTTGCGATTTCATATTAGTGATGCTTGGATCTTCTAAATATAAATCCGCAATCTTATCTTCAATACTTTCTTGTAACAAGCGTCGAAGTGGTCTAGCCCCTAATTCAGGTTGATATCCGTTTTCAATTAACCAATTTCTAGTTTCGTTATTTATTTCTAGATGAATATTTTTTTCACCAATCATATTATTGATTTCAGCAATCATTAGGTCTACAATTTTTCCTAAATCATCTTTGTCTAAAGTTTTGAATTCAATAATGTCGTCAAAACGATTTAAGAATTCCGGTTTAAAATAAGCCTTTAATTTATTAATTATTTTTTGTTTTTCATCAAAAATATCATCAACCGAAAAACCTACTGAACTTGCTAAAGTATCAGATGATCCTGCGTTAGACGTAGCAATAATTACTGTATCTTTAAAACTTACAGTTTTTCCTTGTGCATCAGTTAATCGACCATCATCAAGAATTTGTAAGAATATATTTAGAACATCTTTATGAGCTTTTTCAATTTCGTCAATCAATATTAATGAATATGGATGACGTCGAACTTTTTCGGTGAATCGTCCCGCATCTTCATAACCCACATATCCCGCTGGAGACCCAACTATTTTAGAAATACTATGTGCTTCCATATATTCGCTCATATCCAAACGAATTATGGCTTCTTCACTACCAAATAATTCTTTAGCCAATTCTTTAGCTGTTTGAGTTTTGCCAACACCGGTAGGACCAATAAATAGAAAACTTCCGATAGGGCGACCTGTTTTCGTTAATCCAACACGGCTTCTTCGAATTGACCGAGCAATTTTTTCAGCCGCCTTAGTTTGACCGATTACGTGGTTTGAAATATTATTTTGAAGGTTCTTCAGCTTGGTCATCTGATTATCGTTCAAATCTGAAACCGGAATTTTTGTTTTTTCTTCAATAATATTTAATAAGTCTTGTATTGCGATATTTGGATTATCCTTAGCTGGATTTTTATCGGCCAACTCTTTTTGAGAATTTAATAATGAAATTTGATTTTGCAATTGTAAGGCTTTTTGATAATCTTCGGAGTCGACAGCTTCTTGTTTTGATTTAAGTGCTATATCAATCTTTTTTTGAATTTCATCAGCATTAAAAGTTTGGAGTTTAAGATTCTTTTTAGAACCGGCCTCATCTAAAAGGTCGATTGCCTTATCTGGTAAAAAGCGGTCATTAATATATCTAACTGATAAAACAATAGCATTTCTTAATATATCATCAGAGTATTTAACTTGATGATATTCCTCATATTTATTACGGATTCCTTTTAAAATTTCAAAAGTTTCTTCCTTAGATGGCTCATTTACTTGAACTGGTTGAAAACGTCTGGCAATAGCCCCATCTTTTTCTATTTTTCGATATTCATTTAAGGTAGTAGCTCCAATTAATTGGAATTCACCTCTGGCTAATGCTGGCTTTAGAATATTGCCTGCATCCATTCCATCATTGCTCCCGCTAGCGCCAGCCCCCATTATTTCATGTATTTCATCAATAAACAAAATAATATTGGAAGCCTGTGACACTTCTTTGATTAATTTCTGCATTCGAGCTTCAAATTGTCCACGCATTGAAGTTCCTTGAACCATTGAAATCATATCTAAGCGAATAACTTCTTTATTCAGGAGTTTATTAGGGACATTACCATTAACAATTGCTTGTGCCAGCCCTTCAACAACAGCAGTTTTTCCGACACCAGGTTCACCAATCAGAACAGGATTATTTTTAGTTCTTCGATTTAAAATTTCCACTAGTCGATTAATTTCCGCGTCTCTCCCAATAACTGGATCTAATTTATTTTGACGAGCTAGTTTTGTTATGTTGATTCCATATTCATCAAGCAAAGTTTTTTGTTTATTTGATTTATTGTTATTGTTTCCAATATTTCCAAACATCATTGGACCATTTTGTTGCATTTTTGCAAGTTCATCTGGGTCCATTGATTCCATTTGACCATTTAATTGTTTGAAAATATCATCTAAATTAAAATCACCATTACTCATAATTAATTACCTCCAAATGTTTGACCATTTTTGACTATTAACATTATTATAACTATTTATTTAATATAGTCAATATTGGTCAAAGATTTAAAATGTTAAAATGAATGTGTATGAAAAAATTAATTTTCCCCTTGTTTTTTTTATTAATTTTTATAAGTTCTTCGTTTTATATTGTGGGGAGTTTTCAAACAAAACAAAATAAACAATATTATAGATATCAAAAATTAGCAGAACGTTCAATTAAATTGCAAAATTACGCAGATGCGGCTGATTTTTTAAACAAATCACAAAATTATAAAGATGATAACGGTAAAAGTGACAATATCGTCAAACAATTAAACCTAATCAGTCAAGCACAAACACTATTTAATAGTGGTAATTATGTCGATTCGATTAATTATTTAAATAAGGTAACTAAATTTAAAACAAAAAATAAGATAATAAATGAACGAGTTGAAAAACTAATTATAAAAAGTAATCAAAAAATTGATGAAGAAAAGAAGAGAATACAAACCAATAATGCAGCATATTCTAGTTCTACACATGAAAAATTCAATTCTCAAGACTGGGTCAAAACGATTAAAAACGTCAATGATATAACAAAAGATCAAATACAATTAGCAAGAAGTGAAATCGATAATATTCAGGGATATGTATCTGTTTTAATGTTTAAAGATACGGATATTAAAAATATAATTATTCAATCAGCGAAAGAAAATAAATCAATCGGAGATTACGTTAAAGAACATTATAAACCACAACAATGAAACTATCGATTAGGAATATATTAAAAATTAGGATATGAAAATGAGAGATTTTAATAAAGAATTAGAACAATTAAGAAATAAAGAGATTAATGAATTCACCATTACCCCAGAAGAATTTAATGATTTTTACAAGGCATGGGAAAATTATGGCTATCAACCTCAAATTATTGGTAAGGTTGAAAAACTTGGTAATGTTAAATACATTTTAAATCATGATCACGATAATTAATAATAAATTAAGTTAAAGTTTTTCTGATTTATTTTATATCGTCTAATTAAATAATTAATTTAACTTAAATACATTTTCAGTTGTAAGCGTTTACAAATATATATTTTTTGTTATACTTATAGAGGAAAGTCATGGAGGAATAAATGGTTTCTAAAGAATATACTATTATTGCTGAATCTGGAATTCACGCTCGTCCAGCAACTATGCTTGTTAAAAAAGCTACTGAATTCGATTCAAAGGTTACTCTTAAATATAACGATAAAGAAGTTAATTTAAAGTCAATTATGGGTGTAATGAGTTTGGGTGCAGGCCAAAATGCAAAGATTGAAATTGTTGCAGATGGCTCTGACGAACAAGAAGCGCTTTCAGGCTTAGAAGAAACTCTAAAGAGTGAAGACCTAATTTAAATTTTAATGTACGTATAAAACTACGTGCATTTTTTTATAAAAGGAGATGATACCAATGAATGAAGAATATCAACAACAAGTTATGATGATGATTATGTACGGCGGAAATGCCAAGGCTAATTCCATTGAGGCTATAAAGGCAGTAAAAAATAATGATTTTGTTTTAGCTGAAAAAAAATTAGCTGAAGCAGATGAATCAATTCACGAAGCGCATAACCAACAAACTGCGATGCTAACTAATGATGCAAATGTAATGACCGAAGGAAAGGGTGAAATGACACCAGTAACGTTATATTTAGTTCACGCACAAGATCATATTATGAATGCGATCACGTTTAGAGATTTAGCTGCCGAAATTATTGAACTATATAAAAAAATATCATAAGGAGAATCAATGTCTGAGTCATATGAAATGCCTAAGGGATTTTTATGGGGAGCTGCAAACGCAGCCCATCAATTTGAAGGTGCTTGGAATTTAGATGGTAAAGGTGTTTCTATTGCCGATGTAATGCTTGCTGGTAACGATGCTTGGCCTGAAGGAAAAGTGCCACATGAATATCAAGAAATTAGCAAAGAAGCTGCTAAAACAAAGCATCGCATAGTAACTGCGAAAGTTGAAGAAGGTGGCAATTATCCTAACCACAGAGGGATTGATTTTTATCATTCTTATAAAGAAGATATTAAATTGTTTAAAGAGCTTGGAATGAATGCATTTAGAACCTCAATTAACTGGACGAGAATTTTTCCTAATGGTGATGAAGAGCAGCCTAATGAAGCCGGATTAAAATTTTATGATGACTT
>JAITDY010000015.1 GCA_031282325.1 Lactobacillaceae bacterium
GCGATCGGAAAGCATATTTAAAATCGAAGGTGATGCTTCTAAAATAATCAATTTGATTTCATTTTCATCAATCTTGTTTTCTAAAGCTAGCACTTTACGATACTCAATTAATTCTCCTGCTAATTCAACACCAGTAAAACCAGAACCAACAATAGCTATTGTTAACATAGCTTTTCGTTTGTCTGGATCAGCTTCCAATGATGCATCAGTAATAACTTGATTAATATGTTCTTTTAATTTCAGTGATTGTTCAAACGACCATAATTCAAAGCCATATTGTTTAACTCCCGGAGTATTGAAATCATTACTTTCACCACCAGCCGCAATTACGAGTTTTTCATATGGAAGTTCACCTTGATTTGTTTTGATTATTTTATTTTTAGCATCAACTTTTTTAACTTCAGCAGTCAATAATTTTACATTTGGTGACTTATGGAATAAAGTTTGCAAATCCTCTTGAACATGATCGGGCTCAACACGATTTGTAGCCACCTCATGAATTTCGGTCAAATATGTCATGAAACTGTGTTTGTCAACCAAAACAATTTGATATTCTTTTTTATTAAGCTTATTTGCTAATTTTTTAGCAGCATAGATACCGGCAAAACCGGCACCAACAATTACAATATTTTTTTTATCAGTCATTTTTTGTTATATCCTATTATTTAGTAGCTTATAAATTCCATTATATGACAAAATATTCGCTTACAATTTCTAAATTATCATTTGGCTATTTAAAAAATAGGCCAATTTTAAAAAATATTAATTTACAAGTTCAAAATGGTGAGTGGATTAGTTTTTTAGGCTCCAATGGTTCAGGCAAAACTACCTTGTTTCGCACAATCCTTTCCTTAGAAGGAAAGAAAGAAAATATTGAATTATTTGGTAATAAAGTGGCTGCAGTTTTTCAAAATCCAGATGAACAATTTTACGGAACAACAGTAGAAGACGATTTAGCTTTTACTTTGGAAAATCAACAAGTTGATCCTAAATTAATGGATTTTCAAATTGATAATATTTTACAAAAATTAAATTTACTAGATATAAAAAAAGAAAATCCACAAAATCTTTCTGGCGGACAAAAGCAAAAAGTAGCACTGGCATCGGCATTAATATCTGATGCAAAAATTTTATTGTTGGATGAAATAACATCAATGCTTGATTTAGAAGACAAGCAAGAAATTTTAGCCTTGATAGATAAAATTCATCAAGAAGATAAAAAAACGATCTTAGCTATTACGCATAATGCCGATGAAGCGATGATGTCTGACAAAGTTGCAGTAATGAAAAATGGTGAGATTGTAGCTTTAGACACACCACAAGAAATTTTGCAAAACAGTCAATTAGTTGAAAAATATAAATTACCGTTAACTCTAAAACAAAAGTTTAATAAAATACCCAACGATTTATTAGGGGATATTGTATGAGTATTGAATTTCAAAACATATCTTATCAATATCCCAATTCTAAAAAAGGAATTTTTGATATTAATATTTCAATTCCAAGTGGTAAAACTACTGTTATTATAGGTAAAACCGGTTCAGGAAAATCAACCTTCCTTAAATTATTAGATGGGTTATTCACGCCAAGTAGTGGAAAAATAGTTACTGAAAATAAAATTATTATCCAACCCAAAACTACCGAAAAACAATTAATTAATTATCGAAAAATGATTGGTTTTGTTTTTCAGCAACCGCAAAAACAACTATTTGCTGCTACTGTTTTAGAAGATGTAGAATTTGCTTTAAGGAATTTTAACCTACCAATTCAAAAAGCGAAAGAAACTTTATTGGCTTTAAATGTTGCTGAAGAATTGTGGAATAATTCTGTTTTAGATTTATCGATTGGCCAAAAACGTCTAGTTGCTCTTGCTGGGGTTATAGCGTATCAACCGAAATATTTGATTTTCGACGAACCCACCTCTGGGCTAGACAGAGAAAATTCTGAAAATATTTTTAATTTCATTCAAGATAATAAAAACCAAAAAACCACTCAAATTATTGTTACTCATGACTTAGATTTGTTTACGCCGATTGCAGATAATATAATTATTTTTGATCAGGGGAAAATAATTGCAAACGGAAATTATCAAGATGTTTTTTATCAAATTATAAATAATTATGATAATTTTCCGTTACCAACATTAATCAAAATTGCTAAAAAATTGGGATTAAAAACGATGCCCAAAAGTCAAGATCAATTAATCAAATTAATGGAGTCAAATGAATAATATATTTGGAAGATTTGTTAATACAAAATCATATGTTCATAATTTAGATCCAAGAACTAAATTAGTTATTAATTTTTTCTTTACAATTTTTTTAGTTTTTAATAATTCCTTTTATCAATATCTTGCATCTACAGTTCTGGTTTTACTAGCAGTATTTTTTTCTAATTTAAGTTTAAAAACCTATTTAGAAGGTTTAAAAACAATTATTTTTTTAATTGTCTTTTCCTTTTTTTTGCAAGTATTATTTACGCACCCTAATAATGCAAACGATACTTTGATTAAGTTTTCAATAATTAGCATTTCTAAAACTGGATTCATAAATGCATTATTGGTTATGTATCGTTTTTTATTGATGGTCATCTTAACAACTGTTTTTACTGCTACAACAACCTCTACTCAAATTGCTGAAGCAATAAGGAAAGTATTGTTACCATTAAAAAAAATACATCTGCCAATTGAAAGTTTTTCAATTATGATCTCAATCGCTTTACGCTTTGTTCCAATTTTAAGTGATGAATTTCAAGAAATTATGTATGCCCAAAAATCACGTGGGTTGAATTTATCAACCGGATCTTTGCTTAAAAGAAGTAAAGCTTTCGTTCCAATTTTTATTCCGCTAATTGTTCAAAGTTTTTTAAAAGCTGAAAATTTAGCAGATGTGATGACAGTAAGAGGCTTTAATGATCCAGATAAGCGAACTCATTTTCATCAATTGAAATATAGAATTAATGATTTTTTAGTTTATTTATTATTTCTAATTTATATAATATTAATAATACTTTTGAATTATGCAAAATTATAAAATTACAATGGCATATGATGGACATGGGTTTGAAGGTTTTCAAATTCAAAACAGGGTAGGTTCCAGAACTGTTGGCGGTGAATTAAACAAAGCAGTCAATTTATTAGCTCAAAAAGCTAATTTAACTCAAGCAATTAAAGTAATTGGGGCTTCACGAACTGATAGTGGAGTGCATGCTAATGGTCAAGTTGCTAATTTCTTTTTTCCGTATGATATGCCAGCCACCAAAATGACAATTGCTTTAAATTCTGTTTTGCCAGATGACATTTTAATTGTCGAAACAAAAAAAGTAAATAATGATTTTCACTCTCGTCATTCTGGACACTCTAAAAGATATTATTATCGAGTTTCTTTAGATAAATACCAAAATCCATTTAAACGATTCTATACAGCCCATTATTACTGGCCCTTAGATTTTCAATTAATTCAAGAATCAATAGTTGATTTTTTAGGCGAACACGATTTTGCTAGTTTTGCTGCAGCCGGCGATCAATCGCTAACAACAATTAGAACAATTACTAAAGCAGAAATGAAAATTGATCAACTAAATAATGAATTAATTTTTATTTTTGAAGGCAATGCTTTTTTATATAATCAAATTAGAATTATGGTTGGTGTTTTATTAGAAATTGGTAATCGAAAAAGGGCGCCACACGATATTTTAAGACTATTTGAAGTAAAAGATAGACAACAAGCACGATTCACAGCCCCGGCTTCTGGGCTATACTTAGATAAGGTTTTTTATGATGAATAATTTAATTAAAACAATTGAAAATTTTACGAGTGATGACGAGAAAATACCGAATGTTCTTGTAACGGTTTTGAATCACAATACAGACGATCAAGCAGTGTTGATAGAAGAAAAAAAGGATGAAGTTTTCTTTCCTTTTGCAGATGAAGTAAAATCATTTGGCGGGTTTACACCAATGATGCTAAGTGAAGACACCTTGTTTTTTGCTGGAACAGAATTATTTGCCCGTCTTAATGAAAACGATAACATCCAGTTAGTTATTTTTTTCGATGAAGAAATAAAAGGTTTCATGCCAATTCCCGTTGAACAAATTGCAGAATTTGTTCGCAGTGTAGAAGAGCAAAATGGTGATGCAATGTCGGTAAACAAGCCTAGTCGTCAAGAAGAAAATGATTTTGCACGACTTAAGACGGCAGAAACTGAATTAGTTACAAATGATGCTCTAGTTAAATTTTTAGATGCTGATGATATTACCGAAGAAAATTTAAATCAATTAATGGCCGATGCAAAATTCTTATTGCCAATTAAAGTAGGAAAAAAGAATTTAAAAAAGGGAATGTATGATTATTTCTTGTTGAATACGCCTGATAATCCTGAACTTTATTTTATCCCAGCATTTACTGATTGGCAAAGATTGGGTAATTGGTATTTTTCACAAGCTGGTGTGGCTTTTAAAAATGCTAAAGATACTGAAATTATTTTAGTTCCAAGTGAGTTGTTAAGTGATGTTCAAACAAGCTTAAATGAGAAACACAAAACAGCTTTTGTAATTAATCCGATTACCAATGACTTTATTTTAAGTATCGATAGTAATGATACTGATCAGGAAAATTAAATAAATATAAAAAGTGGATTAGGACATACTTGATTCACTTTTTATTTTGTTTTTTAAAAGTGATTTGGGGTGTATAATAAAAAAATGCGAATTATTCAAATAATTTTTGGAATTGTTACTGTTTTATTTTTAATTTTAAATATCGTTTCAGTATATTTTTTGCACGTAGCCTTAGCACGAATTCCAGCTAAAAAAGAATATCAACCGATTTATAAAAAAAATGAAGCTCCGTATTCATATCAGCAAAAGTGGAATACTTACAAACCAGAACTTTGGACGATTGAAACAGCTGACCATTTAAAATTGGTTGCTGATTATCTTCCAGCAGAAAAGCAAACTAATAAAACAGTCGTGTTAGCACATGGGTGGCACATTAGTAGAAAATATATGGGTACTTATGGAGAAATGTTTCATCAGATGGGATATAACGTCTTAGTTCCCGATGAAAGAGGAGCAGGTCAATCAGATGGAAAATGGTATGGTTTTGGTTGGCAAGATCGCTTAGATTATTTAAAATGGTTTGATTTAATTAATAAAAAAATTCCAAATGGACAAATTGCAATGTTGGGAATTAGTATGGGAGCTGCTGCTACACTAATGACTTCTGGAGAAAAGTTACCGGAAAATGTTAAAGCCTTAATTGCTGATTCTGCTTTTACTTCAGTTAAAGACCAATTTACAGAAGTCTTAAAAAAGAGTTATCATTTGCCGGCCTTCCCAATTATTAATTACGCATCATTTTTAAGCAAACACATTGTGGGATATAGCTTTGATGAGGCTTCTACAATAAAACAAGTTCAAAAAAATAAACTCCCAATTTTATTCATTGCAGGTGACAGTGATAGCCTTATTCCTTATCAAAATACGGAAAAACTTTATCAAGCTGATCCAAATTCAAATAAAGAAATTTGGATTACTAAAAACTCAGAACACGTCCAGAGTTTTCATGATTACAATGAAGAATACGTGTCACATGTTAAAAATTTTTTAGACAAATATTTTAAATAACCCCCCCTTTTTTTAAGAATTTCGCAGCCAATTAATGCGAAGTTTTTTCTTTTTATGTAACCGTTTACAAAAAAATGGATTATTATTGATTTATAAGTAAATTAATCATAAAAGGAGTTTTATAATGGTTGGAAGACTAAATAATAAAGTATTTATTGTAACTGGTGGAACTAAGGGAATTGGATTTTCCACTGCAGAAATGTTTTTAAAAGAGGGCGCTAGCGGAATAATCACCGGAAGAGGAATCGAGGCTGGTCAAAGTGCTGTTGCACAATTAGCTAAGGTAGCAGGCGAGGAACACATTAAATTTATTCAGCATGATTCTTCAAATGAAGAGGGATGGATTTCTTTATTTAAAAAAGCCAATGAAATTTTTGGTCAGGTATCAATTTTAGTTAATAATGCTGGTATTGCTGCTCGTGGAGACATTGAATCTACAACTTTGGAAGAGTGGAGAAAAATTCAATCAGTTAATTTAGATGGTGTTTTTTTAGGAACTCATTATGGAGTAATTAATATGAAGGGTCAAAAAGACGCTTCTATTATTAATATGTCATCAATTGAAGGTTTGGTTGGAGAACCTCAATTGCTTGCCTATAATGCATCAAAAGGTGGAGTGCGTTTAATGACTAAATCTGCAGCCTTGCACTGTGCCTTAAACGATTTAAATGTACGTATTAATACGGTCCACCCGGGATATATTACAACACCAATGGTTGAAAATTCCCCCGGATTGGCTGAATACCAATCTTCTAGAACTCAAACGCCAATGGGGCATTTAGGAGAACCGGAAGATATTGCAAATATGTGTGTCTTTTTAGGTTCAGAAGAATCTAAATTTGCCACCGGAGCTGAATTTATTGTTGATGGTGGATATACCGCGAAATAAATAAAATAGCGAAATAAATAAAATGCTCTCTTTTTAAAAAAGAGAGCATTTTATTTATTTAATAAATTTTAGATTTACTAACGTATTAGAACCCTGTTTGTCCCAGCTAGTGATTTTAAAAGTACTGTTATGTTTGATTAAATATTCTTTTTCAATTTTCCAATCACTGATATTGCCAATATAAGCGCCAGTATTTTTATTTTTTGGAATTTGAATGGACAAGACGATTCCAGCGGAATATTTTTCAGCAATCGCCCGATCGAAAGTGGAACTCATATAACCTAAATCTGTATAAACAGCATTTTTCTTCAGTTTTTTACCTTCAATTCCTTTTAGAAAACTTTTTGTATCAAGACCACGATAAATTGTTGTTTTGCTTGGATTTTTAAATTTTTTAAAAGCCTTATCGATACTTTTGATTTGATTTTTAGTTTTAGAACTAGCATTTTTGCTGATTTTTCGAAGGTAATTATTGATATCAGCATAATTTCTTGTATAAAAATTTATAGCTTGTTTTTGTTTCGTTGTTAATTTATCGTCCCATTTTAAACTAGCCTTATTAAAAGTTGGTTCATCTTTAGAAATAAATTGCGTTGGGTTTTTATGAACTAAATTTTCATTATTATCTTCGCTTAATCCCTCATCATTTAATACGTAAATAATGTTTTTGTTCTTATTATTAAATTTTTTACTTTCAACTAAATATCCGCCCAAATCAGCAAAAGGACCCTCCAATTTTATTTGTGTCCCTTCAGCTAAGTAAATAACTTTTTCTAATTTTTTATTAGCCATTGATTTTTTCACTGACATTTTTTGGACAGCAATTGGATCGCCTTTAAGAGTTAGCCATTTATTGTTAGAAATATTGGTTTGATTGCTAGCAACCTCTGCAAACGCAACGGTTGATGTGAAAGTGTTTGATAAAATCAATAAAAGAGTAGTAATTAATAGAATAATTTTTTTCATGATAAATAAACTTTACTATTTGAAAATCTATTTTTTTAAATAGACAATCAAAATTAAAATAGTCTTAAAAAATTGAAATTGATTTTAAAATATATTTGACATTCAGTCCATAATAGCTTATTATTTTCTATAGTCTTGTTTGCTTCCCTAACCCTGGTACAGTTAGACTAAGTAAATAAACTTAAAAAAGGAAATTTTAAAATGCGTAGTACATTTCTAGCAAAACCTAATGAAATCGATCGCAAATGGTATATCGTTGATGCAACTGATATTCCATTAGGTCGTTTGAGCTCAGTTGTTGCCTCAGTATTAAGAGGTAAAAACAAGCCCACATTCACCCCATCAGTAGATACTGGTGACTTTGTGATTATCACAAATGCTGATAAGGTAAAACTTACCGGAAAAAAAGCAACTGAAAAAACTTATTATCATCATTCTGGATTCCCAGGTGGTCTTAAAGAACGTAAAGCCGGAGAACTTCGTGAAAAGTCTCCTAGAAAGTTATTGGAATTATCCGTTAAAGGTATGCTTCCAAAAACTACTCTTGGCCGTAAGCAAGGTTTGAAGTTGTTTGTCTATGCAGCTGGTGAAGAAATTGCTCAAGTTGCACAAAAGCCTGAAGTGCTTGATATTAAAGGATTATTATAGGAAAGGATCGATAAAAAATGGCAAATACTCAATATGCTGGAACTGGCCGTCGTAAAAACTCTGTAGCTCGTGTACGCCTTGTTCCTGGAACTGGTAAAGTAACTATTAACGATCGTGAATTCGAAGATTATATTCCTCAAGCAAACCTTCGTGAAGTAGTGCTACAACCATTACAATTAACTCAAACTACCGAAGCCTATGATGTTTTTGTAAACGTCTTTGGTGGTGGTTTCTCAGGACAAGCCGGAGCAACACGTCACGGTATCTCACGTGCCTTGTTAGAAGTTGATCCTGATTTCCGTCCCACTTTAAAGTCAGCTGGACTATTAACTCGTGATGACCGTATGGTTGAACGTAAGAAGCCGGGTCTTAAAAAAGCTCGTCGTGCTTCACAATTCTCAAAGCGTTAATATTTATTATTTAAAAATCAAAAACCTGCATTTTTGCAGTTTTTTTTGTACATAATTTTACGAAAATTACAATTTTTTAATATGTTTTATTAGTAATTTACATTATAAAATATATTGACATTTTACTCGTGAAATTCTAAAATAAAGTTGTAAATCAATTTACAAAATAAAAAACGGAGAAATTAAAATGGTAAAAGTATTTAATGGATTATTTTTATTAACTGGTACATTTGGAATTTCTGCAGCAACAGCGGCGGCTATTTATTCTGTTTTAGCTAAGTACGGTACTCAATTAACCGTTGGGCGTCTTGTTGCTTTAATTGGTGCAACAGGTGGCACTGCATTAGCCGTAGCTGCAATCGTTGGATTGGGTGGCGTTTATTTATTGAGTAAATTGAAAGCAGGGAAAAAATCATTTACCGCTTGGTAGAAGATTGGGAAGATATAGGCGAAGAAACTCGTCTTATTTTTTAATTATGAAAAAAATAATTTGTTTAGAATTGTTAGCTTTTTTCAGAGAGAAATTTCAAGATAAACTACTTTTAAAAATTATTGCTTTGGTCAGTGTTGCTTATTTTTTATTGGGTTATGCAATGTCGATTTTATTTAAAACATGGATAAGCAATAATCTTGTTTCAATTTATAATTTTATTTTGGTTATTGGAATATTTTCTGGTTTAACACTTACCAATAAGGAATTGCGTTATTTTTTTCAAAACATTCCCAAAAATTATAAAATCTTCCCAATCCCTTTTTTAAAGTTAATTTTCCTAAAAACAATTAAATACGAGGTATTTAATTTAATAGTTTATATTTTAATGATTAATATTATTGCTTTTCCAATAATATTAAATACACTTAATCTAAAAATTTTTCTGGTAATCTTTGAGTCAATTTTCTTATTTGCAACTATAAATAAAATAAAAGAAGCAATCAGCGTTCTGTTTTATCGGTATAAAATTAAGGGTTTGCTTACTATTTTTATCGAATTTATTACAACCCTTTATTTATTTAAATTTTTAAATAACAATATATCGATACCATTGATTAATAATGTTAATTTCAATCAATTCAAAATCACCCCGACTATCCAAGCGCTGACTGTCTTATTATCAATAATGTTGTATTTAATCACATATTATTTTTCATTAAAATACGCAATTAATAATGACTATCATAAAAATAAAATCACTCCAAAAAATAATTTTCAAATTAAAATTAAATCGAGTATTATTTATACAAAAATTATTAGAGGTATCTTGGCGAACAATGAAAATAACATTCTTAGTGCTTTGATAAGTTTTCCAATTACTCTAATAATAATTAATATTTTAAATACAACAAAAATAATCAGTATTGGGAAAATAAGTTTTTCTACGATTTTGGCTATCAGCTTAATGGCGCAAACAACACTAATTGCCAATTTTATTTTTACAAATCTTTTAACAGATTCTCGATTAATTAAAACAATCGTGCAGTCAACATTTAGTTTACGAAAATATTTGATACAAAAAATGAAAATTATATTTTTAATAGTTTTATTAAATTTATTTCTAACATCGATTTCTTTATTAATAAGCGGTTGGATTAATTTTAATGAGATTATCTTGTTATTTTTAGTTCTTGTATTTAATGCATTTCCACTAATCTTAATTTCCCAAATTTTTTCTAATTTTACAATTAAATATTTAAGACGGGAAAGTTTTGAAAATTCATTATCAGTTCCAATTTCATTAATGATCATGTTTATATTTACAATGCTACAAATAATGATTATTCTGATGACAAATATTCTGCATCTCTCACTTCAAACAACTTTAAGTATTTTAGCTGCATATATTATGTTAGGAATTTTCATATATTCAATTTTATTCATATTAATGAGGAAACGTTACTATGGCGAGTTTAGAGAATTTATTAAATAAAATTAGTCAAAAAACATACGCAGTATCAATCATGCTAACCATTGGTGTTACTTCAATGGCAACACTGATCGGATTAAACATCTTTGGCTTACCCGTAACCATTAATAATCAAAAGATATCAATGCAAAACATTTTTTTGCATAACATAGTAATTTCATTAATTTTAATTTTATCGGTTTTTACTTTTGGTATCATCTCTAATTTATTATTAATTTATAATTTTTTTGTTTTTGGTGTGAAGACAAGAGCTTTATTGGAACAGTATGGACTAGATGCTCTAACGCATAAGGTTTTAATTCATGGAGTATTTGAAATACCTGTAATGATTTTAACTGGTGCAGTTGGTTCATATTTGTTGGTTCAAAAAATAACTAAAGAATCGATTAAAATCAATTTCAAATTATTTAAATTGATGATTAAGATTTTTATAATCGCAATAATTTTAAGTGCCATTGCGGCTTATATTGAAGTAAATTTTTCTATGAAGTGAAGGTGAAAAATGTTAATTAAAAATAAAAAAATTTATTGGATTATTTTAACAGCCATTGTTTTAGCTTATTCAATTATTTTTGTAAATTTTCCAAACACTTTTGGCCAGTTAATTAAAGAAATGTCTGGTGACAATAACCAAACAGCTGCATTTTTTCATAGTTTAGATCAAACTTATAATAATGTTGTTATTCAATTTGGTTTTCGAACATTAGGAATTATCGTTTCAATGTGGCTTACTGACATACTATTTATTTTTTTTAGTAAATTAGAAGCTAAAATACATGCTGTAAATTTTCAAAAACAAGATATTCATAATTTAATTTACAATTTAGAATTGTTTAATTTAATTGTATTATTAATTCTTGCAGTAGCAACATTAACCATTGGTAAATCAGTACAATTAGTAAACAATTATTTATACCTAGGGGTTTTATTTTTAGGTTGGATTGGAAAACTGGTTTTTGTATATATTGGGTTTATGAAAAAAACTAAATTGTTTATTACATCAGGTATTGGAATTATATTATCGTTAGTAATTATTGGATTGGGGCTTTTATGAAAAAAATTGAAATTAATAATTTAACCAAATCATATGGTGAAAAAACCGTATTAGAGAATGTAACCATAGATATTCCACTAAACAGCATATCTTTTTTTGTTGGCAAAAATGGAGCAGGGAAAACCACTTTAATGGATATTTTAGTTGGATTAACTAATATTGAAAAGGGTCAAATTTTTATTGGCGAACAGCTAGCAAAGATTCCGTATTCTCAGCAATTGAGAGAAAAGATTTTTTTGTTACCCGTAGAAAATATTAGTATTGATTATTTAACAGCAATGGAAAATATCGAATACTTTCAAACAATATTTAATTTAAATCTTACTGATTTGGAAATTGAAAAAATCTTGACTGATTACCAATTAATTAATGAAACAAATTTAGTTGAAAGTTTTTCAACTGGAATGAAGAAACGATTAGATCTGGCTATTTTAGAAGTGATTGCGCCAGAAATTATTTTATTAGATGAGCCTAGTTTGGGGTTAGATGTCTATCATGTCGATTTTTTGCGAAAAAAATTATTAGAATATAAGGCGACTGGAAAGACCGTTATTGTAACTAGTCATGATATGTCATTAGCTAATAAAATAGCTGATCAAGTTTATTTATTCAATAATAAAAAAATTGAAAAATATGATGCTAAAAAAATTGATAGTGAGAAAATGGTACTGGAAACTTATAGAGAATATCAATAATAAAAATTTATCATTTTTTTATGTTTGATAAAATAATATTTATGAAGGAAAACTTAAGCTACACACACACACACACACACACATCTTCTAAGTAAAGAGGATTATTTTTCTAATTATAAAAAATTAAAGTCTGCAAATAAAATTTTGGATTTAGATTTATTTGTGGATTTTTTTATTACTCAAATAAGTGTTAGTAAGGAGGGGGATGCTTATGATAGAAAATAATCAAGTGCAAATTACAGAGAAAGATGTAGAAGAATTTAAAGCATATGTCGAAAAATTTATTAAAGATGCTCAGGCTGTGCGTGAATCTAAAAATCAAAAAACTCAAGAAGAACCTATAACATTATCATCTGGTACAAAGCTTAAAAGGCATATTTATCTAAATGGAAGCATACTGAATTACCCATATATAAATCTTGATTATAAAGATAGTAATAAAGGATGGATTAATTTATATTTTAATGTAAAACAAGAATCTGATTTACCCACTTTGTTTGTATCGTCATCTAAAATTAAGAACCCAGAGGAATTCAATAATCCCCTTCCTGAAGGATTTAATATTGTTGGTAAATATAAAATTTACGGCTATGAAGACCCAAATCCTGTAGGTAGTTTAATTAATTATCAAGGGTTATTAGAAGCGATGATTAAATTGAGCGAAAAAGAAGCTAGCATCAATAGTAATACAGATACGAAAGAGAAGCAGGAAAATATGAATTACAAGAATGAATACACACAACGTTTGTTTGATGAAAAAAATATAATTTTTCATGGCGCCCCGGGTACGGGTAAAACATTTCTTGCCTACCAAATAGCATCTGATTTAATATCTGGTGGACAGACAGATAAATATGAGGAACTTGATGAAGATCAAAAGAAGCAAATTGATTTTGTTCAATTTCATCCCAGCTATGATTATACTGATTTTGTGGAGGGTCTCAGACCCAGTAATTCAGAAAATGGAATAGGCTTTGAATTAAAAGCCGGAACTTTTAAATCTTTTGTGGAACGTTCCAAGGACAAAATTTTTATTATAAATGAAAATGGTCAAACGATTGAAGATATTTGGAATGAATTTATTGAATCAATAGAATTAAAAGGACAAGCAGTTCAAATTGAGAAGTTTAGCTTTAAAACAAATAGCAAAGGGAACATTACATATACAGTTTCCGACAGAAGTAAAGGAAGCTTAACTTTGGACAATGTTAAATACTATATTGAAAATAATAAGTGGGGAGAACATAATTACCATTATACTTATAAAACCCCGATATTTGAAAAATACATTAAACCAAAAATCAAGAATGTGACTTTTAAACCAAATAATAAACCCATATGTTTTCATCATTGACGAAATTAATCGAGGTGAAATCAGTAAAATTTTTGGAGAATTATTTTTCTCAATCGACCCCGGCTATCGAGGAGAAAAAGGTAGCGTAAAGACGCAATATTCAAATTTTCATGAAAATCCAGACGAAAAGTTTTTTATTCCTGAAAATGTTTATGTTATTGGAACGATGAACGATATAGATCGATCGGTTGACACCTTTGATTTTGCTATGAGACGTAGGTTTACTTTTTTGGAAATAACTGCCGAAGAATCAGCTAAGAACATGAATAAGAATGATGACGTCCAAAAGCAGTTTGATCGATTAAACAACGCAATTGTTGCTACCGATAAAGGTGGATTGACAAAAGATTATAAGATTGGTGCTAGTTATTTTAAAGACCTACAAAGTCCAGAAACAGATGAAGACAACGCCCCACTTTGGACAAATAAAATATATCCTCTTCTGAAAGATTATTTGCGTGGCGAACATGATGCAGATGATAGATTAAAAGAAATTAAAAAACAATATTTTGATACAAGCAACAGCGAGGAAGAATAAATAATGTCTTCATACCCTTTAAAGGATAACTCGAAAATTGATAATGATGAATTGGCGAATTCTAAACTGATTAAATCATTAGTAAATAAAGATCTTTCTGAACTAGATAAAGAGAATTTTTTAATTTTTCCTCAGCAGTTAAATAATTCAAAAGATCTTGATAGAAATAATTATATTTTTAAACAGTCTAATGGTGAAGTATGGACTAGAAATGTTGTTGGCATAATTAGTGATGGTGAAGATGAAATCAGAATCCGTTCAAGATTTAGTAACGATCAAGATACAGATTTTTTTCTTCGATATATGATGGAAACCGTATTTAATTATAATGTTGTCAACACAAATATCAATTCTTCAAAAGAATTTTCATATTATGACCTGTTAGTTTTTTTATTCCCGTATTATTTGAATCAGGCAATGCGTAAGGGTGTGTATAAGGAATATGTAAACCGAAAATATAATGATGCGAACGTGAGAGGTCCTATTGATATTGCCAGACATTTAAAAATCAATACTCCTTTTATCGGTAAGGTGGCCTATAATACTCGAGAATTTAGTTTAGACAATTCAATTACACAATTAATTCGTCATACGATTGAGAAAATTCAAAGCGAAAAATTCGATCTATCCAGTGATGAAAATATTAAGGATAACGTTAGAATTATTAAATCAGTCACAACTTCGTATTCTAAAATGAAACGGACTGATATTCTAAGGAAAAATATTTTAACCCCTGTGAAACATGGATATTTTAAGGAATATACTGCCTTACAAAAAATTGCTATACAAATATTGATGGAGGAAAAAATTGGTTTTGGGGATGATGATAATCAGATAAATGGAATTCTTATAGATGTTGCTTGGCTTTGGGAAGAATACATTGCTAAAATAACTGGTTGGGATCATTATGGAAGAAAGCAAGAATTAAAAACTTTACGAATGTATAAATATCGTAATTCAGATAGTTGGCAACAACGTTATCCTGATTTTGTTACAAACGATAATTTGATAGTTGATACGAAATATAAAAAAAGCTTGGATAAGCGAAATGATTACAACCAAATGATAACTTATATTCATTTATTAAAATCTAAAGAAGGTATATTTCTTCAACCAACCGATAATTCGGAAGAAAAGGGATATTCAGAACTTGGTGAACTAGCTGGTCAGGGTGGAAAACTGTCAACATATAGGTTTTTTATTCCACAGGATTGCGTCAATTATGAAGATTTCAAAAAACAAATTAAGCAGGCAGAATTACAGTTATTAAATTTTGATGTTAATGATATCGAGTAAGAATATTATTAATAATTGTTTTTATTAGGTTTGATAAAATAATATTTATGAAAAATAACTTAAGTCGTACACACACACACACACACACACACACACACACACACCTCTTCTAAGTAAAGAGGTTTTTTCCGTTTCTAAAAAACTAAAGTCTGCGAATAAAATTAGGTATTTATTTGTAGACTTTTTTATTACCAAAATAAGCATTGGCAAGGAGACGACCATTAATGCTTAATAATAATGAAAATTTAAATGAAGCAAAATTCAATCCAACTACACCTAATTTCAGAACAGAAGCTGGGAAGAAAATTGCTCAATTATTTCCGGAAGTTGTCGCTGATGGACAAATTGATTTTGATGCCTTGCAAGAAGTATTGTCTCCAGATTTAGAACTAACCGGTGGCGATGAAAAATATGGCTTTACTTGGCGCGGTAAGTCAGATGCTAAAAGGATTGCGGATACACCAGCTCGAAATACAACTTTGGTAGCAAATAAAGAAAAGTCTAAAGACTGGGATACAACACAAAATGTCTATATCGAAGGAGATAATCTTGAAGTTTTGAAGTTGTTGCAAAAGGCATACACTAATAAAGTCAAGCTAATTTATATTGATCCTCCTTATAATACTGGTAAGGATTTTGTATATCATGATGATTTCCATGATAGTTATGAAAATTATTTAAAGCAAACTGGACAGGTAGATAACAAAGGAAATTCCACAACCACAAATAAGGAAACTAATGGACGTTTTCACACTGATTGGTTAAATATGATGTATCCGCGTTTAAAGTTAGCAAGAAACTTGTTGACTGAAGATGGTGTAATTTTTGTTTCGATTGATAATAATGAGCAAGCACATTTGAAGGAAATGATGGATGAAATTTTTGGTGAAGAAAATTTCGTTAATATAATTGTTTGGCAAAGGGCATCGGGAGGAGGCAACGCTTCTGGAATTATAACAGGACATGATTTTATTTTTGTTTATCAAAAAAATATAAATAATTTAATAGATTATCGAGGAGATAAAATCGATAGTAAGCGTTTTCCCAAAGAGAAGAAGAAAATTATCAATGGTAAAGAATATTTTTTAGATGATGATGTTGTTAGGAAAGTTTTCGGAAAATATAGTGGCGGAGAACAACGACGACTATATTTTGAAGAAATAGATCAATATAGAAGTTTAGACAAAGCTGAAGAACTAAGATCAAAAGTTAAAAACGGAGAATATATATTGATCAAACAGCCAAATGGCAAGCATTTCTTTGGACAATATAAATCTATTGATAGCCGCAAAAAACTTTATTCAATAATTCAAGGCGTTTTAAATAATAAAGGTCCGATTGATATAGCTGAGTTAGGATTAAACGAAAATTATTTTGAATACCCAAAACCAGTTCATTTAATAAAAAAAATAATTTCAAGTATTTCAGATACTGACGCAATAATTCTTGATTTCTTTTCTGGTTCTGGAACGACTGCACAAGCAACTATAAATTCAAATGTCGAGGATGGTGGCAATCGTAAATTCATTATGGTACAACTACCAGAAAAATTGGATAAAAAATCTGGTGCATATAAGGACAATTATCGAATAATACCGGATATTGCAGAAGAACGAATTAGACGTGCCGGAGAAAAAATCTTATCCGAACATCAAGAATCTCGTGGGAAATTAGATGTTGGCTTCAAAGTATACGAATTACAATCTTCTACCATTAATAAATGGAATGAAGAACCAAACGAATTTAATAATCAATTAGAATTATTTAATAAAAATATATTTACAGAGGATTCTAATAATCAGCAAAGAGCACGCGAAATAGCAATTAAGTCTGGAATTCCTTTAACTATTAATCCAGTTATTGAAAACGATACTTATCATTATATATCTGAAGATAAGGAAGTTTTTGTAGTACTTGGAAAATATGATGAAAATTTATTAAGAACGCTAGATGGAAAACGACAGTTATCAATTGCAACAGTAGTATTACACGAATTAGAAAACGGTTCTGAAATTAAGTTTAATTTATTAGAACAGCTAAAACAGAACACTGATTTAAATAATCACTTTAATTTGGAGTGGCTGTGATATGACGATTAAAGGAAAAGATTTTATTTTATTGAATATCAATCCAAAGAAACCAAAACAATTCAAATTCCCAATCTCACTTTCAAATCTTAATTATGTGTATGGAATATGTTCTGAAAATAAATATCAAAAAATACCAATTCATCAAGAATATTTATCGCATATAGCTGTATTTATTAACAATTTAATCTATGAATTACCAGATACCATGTTTTCAGAAGTAGATAAACAGAAATTTTATATAAATTATCATATTGCAATATCGGCAATATCGAGATTGAGAATGATGAATAGAATAGTTTTTAAAACAAGCGATTTGATGCTAGAAATACCAAAATTATATCAGTTTGTTGAAATTGTTAGAGATTTATTAGATGCCTTAAAGGTATTGGTTGAAAAAAATAATAATGAAATATTGGAAGTTAAAGATATTGATAAAATATTTAAGCGGATAATCGATATTGATACAAAATATCCTTTATATGCGTTAAGAAATATTTTATCACATGCTAAATTATTAAAAGATAAAAAATTAAAAAATGTAAAAATAAATTTAACTTCTGAAGATAAATTCGATTTTAGAAATAAGATTTTTGGTGATATAGAAGAAGATGGACGCTATATTTATATTCAATATTTTTCTCCACCAACAAATCAAATTTTATCTGGTGAAAGATATTTATTAAAAATTGAAAAATCAATTATCTTGGAAGCATTTAGTTTATATAAAAAAATTATTAAAAAATTAGAAAATAAAATCATTTCAACAAATATTGTTTTAGATGATCGATTAACTAGTGTTGCACATTTACCAGAATCAACATTTCCAGAATATATTGGAACTAGAATTCCATATACTGCGTATTTATTGATGATTCATGGAATTATAGGGAATGTTTTCTATAAATATAAAGAGGAAAAATTATAATGAAAAACATGTTTATCGATACAAATATTTTTTAGATTTATACAGATTTCCTGTAGAAGATATTAAAATGATGAAACAACTGCCAAATTTATTAAATAAAAATATAAAATTATTTGTTTCGACACAAATTGTAAATTAAATAGAACGTAATCGAGGAAGCGATATAAATGAAACTGAAAAAATTCAAACCCAATTAAATAAATTAAAAAAAGATGGAACAAGGTCTTTGTGTTATTGGGTGATTACAATAATAAGCTATCGAGGAAATTAGAAAAACAGTGCAAATCATCAATCGAAACTATTGTTTTACCGTGGGATTTAGAAATTAAGCTTAATTCATTGGAAATGTTAGAGAAAGGCCCAGAAATAAATGGCCGTTTTAATTTGGAGTGGTTATGATTATGAAAGAATTTGAATTAATAAAATCAGCGTTGAGTCCTTTGTTCGAAAAAATACCAGTTTTTGGGACATTTTTTGAAATGTATTCATCTTTACAAAATGAAGTAAGATTCCAGAGAGTCGAAACGTTTCTAGTAGAAGTATCTCAACAAATTGATGGATCTATAAAAATAGAAAAAAACTTAGATTATACGCAATGGGTCGGAACAATTGAGACAATTATTGAAGATGTATCATATGCTAAAAATCAAGTGAAAAAAGAGTATTTCAAAAACATATTAATTCATCATTTAAATTTTAGTGATAGTCAGATAAAGTGGAATATTGATGATCAAATTGTATATACTTTAGAAAATATTAATATTTTAGATTTTGATATTCTTAATTGGATCCAGAGTAATCCGAAGGTACAATTACAGAATATGCTACTAAAAGATTATCCAGCAGGAATTTCTCAAGCAGGAATAAATAATTTAGATAATCTCGGGCTTATTCATAAAAACATTTCTGGTATAACGGTCGGTAGCCAAGGTTCTAACAATATATTTACAGGTTCAATCACTGAATTTGGAAATGAGTTTATAACATATATTACTTCGGAACAGGAGAACTAAGCAATGCAACTAACCTATGAAAAACTCCCATATCAAGATCAAGCGGTATCAGCCGTCATCGATACCTTATCTGCTCATGATGATATAAATAACAGTATCGAACTCGATCCAGAAACATTGGATGCTTCTGTTCGCGTTACCTTATCAGAAAATAACCAGCAGTATCCAACCGAAAATTATTTAGATCCCTTTCCGCAATTTAATATTGAAATGGAAACTGGTACCGGTAAAACAATGGTCTATTTAAAAACGATTATGGAATTACATCGTCGTTTTTATGAAAATAAATTTGTTATTGTTGTGCCATCACGAGCAATTAAAGCTGGTGTAGAAGATAGCTTAAATAAAATGCGTAATTATTTAAGCGATGTTCACAATACTGATAAATATCATTATTTCATTTATGATTCCAAACAGATTTCTCAACTTCAAGCTTTTGAGGGCAACAATTTTGAAATTATGTTGACCACTATTCAAGCCTTTAATTCTGCTAATAATGTAATTAATCAGGAATATAACGAAGGCTTTTTCGGTGGCCGTCCAATCGATCAAATCCGTAACTCTCACCCAATTGTAATTATTGATGAACCACAATCTGTTGATGGAGCCGATGCCGGTAAAAAAGCAATTGCTGATCTAAATCCCAAATTAGTATTACGTTATTCAGCAACTCATAAGGACAAACAATATCCTTTGCTTTTTGAATTTGGTCCAGTGCAAGCCTATAATGCTGGAATGGTAAAACACATTGAAACACTAGGTACAGAAATTGATACCGATGGCAACCTTCCAGTTGTGGAATTAAAATCTGTTGAATTTAAAAATGGATCTCTTCAAGCTAAAGTAGTGGCCTATAAGGCAGCGGAAGATGATTTTGATAAAAAGCAAATAATTTTAAAATCAGGTGATCTATTATCTGAAAAAACGAAAAATACTCGTTATTTTCCTTTGGGAAAAATTACAGAAATTAATTCCCTAGAGCAATTTATCGAATTTGAAAATGGACAGCGTATAGAAATTGGCACTATCGAAGGCGAAAACGAAATTTGGTTAAATACGCAATTACGTTCTTTAATTAAAGATCATTTAGATCGAGAATTAAAATTACAAGATAAAGGAATAAAAGTTCTATCTTTAATTTTCTTGGATTCTGTTTCTAATTATCGTGTCTATAAAGATGGCGTTCCTGAAAATGGCGAATATGCAAAATTATTTGAAAAACTTTACGATGAAATATTGCATTCCAATCCCAAGTATGAAAAATTAAATAACTATCAGGTTCCGGTATCTGAAGTCCATGATGGTTATTTTGCCATGGACAAAAAAGGAATTATTAAGGATTCTAAAAATAAAGAAACTAATGACGATGAAACTGCTTTTCAAGTTATTATGCAAGACAAAGAAGGGTTGTTAACGCAATATGTTCCTGAAAATCCGTCCACAAACACTAAAGCAGCCAAACTCCGTTTTATTTTTAGTCATTCCGCTTTAAAAGAAGGTTGGGACAATCCCAATGTTTTTCAAATTCTTACGATTGCTACTCCAAAAAATGACTTAACACGTCGTCAAAAAATTGGTCGTGGTTTACGTATTGCTGTAGATCAAAACGGGCAACGAGTTTATGGCGATCATAATGTCGTTACTATTTATGCTAATGAAACATTTGAGGAATTTGCCAACGGATTACAAGATGAATATGTTGCTAGCGGGTTATTAACAAATAAAATAGACGCCAATTTCTTTGCCGGAACTTTAGTTGATAAAACGCAACCAGCCCAAATAATAATCGATGAAAACGGAATCGAGCAACCTGAACTAATTGTTTTAGACGATCAAGATCACGCAAAACAAACAGTCAAGGTTTCTACTGAAGAATCAGCTAAATTTGTTACTGTTTTACAGCAAACAAATATAATCAAAGAAGATGGTGCCCCCAAGATCAAAGAAATAAAAAGTTTAAAGTCTAAAGAAAAACAAAATGCCATTATTAAAAATGCTGTTAATTCAGGTATCGATGAAGATATTGCTATATCATTATTGAATCAAATTTCAATTAGATTTAATTTGCCCGAACCTACGAACCGTAAACAACGAAAAACGGTTGAAATTACGGACAAAAATAATCAATATCTTAAAGATCTTTGGGACAAAATTGCTCATAAAGTTAATTATCGTGTTCAATTTAGTGAATCAGAATTAATTGATGATGTTGTAAAAGGCGATAATCCTTTAAGCAGTATTCGTGACAGCCAAATGTCAACCGTCCAAACACGAGCAAGAATTAAATTAGCTAATGCAAAAGTTGATAATGTAGTCACTACCCAAAATACTCAACATTTATCTTGGGACAATTTGCCGATTCAAGATATCACGCGTCAAATGGCCGATAAATTAGGATTAACCCGTCAGGCAATAATTAAAATGATTTTAAAGAGTCAAGAAATTGATGATCAATTTATTTCAAAAATTAAGCAAAATCCAGCTCTGTTTGTTCGCCGAGCAGTAGTTAATATCCAAAATCACCAACGTAAACTTTTAAATAAATCATTAGTATATGTTCAAAGTGGTGAACTTTGGTCTAAAGATCAGTTAAGACCCTATGAAGCCTCAGATGATACTTTATGGCAGGTGCCGGATCAAGCTTTCATAAAAACTTTATATAAACAGATTGCCGTTCAATCCAAAGAAGAATCGCAATTTGCAGAATCTCTAGTTAAGGAAGAAAAAATAAAATACTTTTTAAAGTTACCAAATTGGTTTAAAATTCCAACTCCGTTTGGTAATTATAATCCAGACTGGGCAATATTAGCTGAGTCTAATCAAACAGAACGTTTATATTTCGTGGTTGATACTAAGTCAACCCGAGAAGCCAGCGATTTAAACCAACACGAACAAGATCGTATTAACGCTGGAAAAAGAGCATTTGATTCTGAAAATTTTGAGAATGTTATTTTCGATGCACCAGTAAAAGTTATTGGAGATTTGAGAATTTAGGATAATTTTATTTATCAAATTTTCATTTTTTTTACATTTTTTATTTAGAAATAAAAATCCATCTTTTGTTACAATGAAGTTAATGAAAAATATAACTAAGTTCATAAAAAATAAATTATTCCTAACTGGTTTGGCATTATTTTTTGCCATATTTTTTGGTAATCATGTCACGGCTCTTGCCGATAATGAAGCGATTTCAAATAGTATTGCTAATACTTCCTCTATTGCTAGTTCAACTAGCAATGTTTCCTCAGATTCTACTCAGTCAACTACTTCTAGTGTTTCTGAAAACAACGATAATTCTTCGCAAAACAATACAGTTAATCCACCTGTAACAAGAAACTATATTGCCATCTATCGTCTATACAATATTACAAACATGGAGCATCTGTATACGAAAGACACAAATGAAGTAACTACTTTATTAAAAATGTTCAATACTGGCTGGAGGTATGAAGGCGCTGCTTGGATGTCTCCTGATAATGCAGGAGTTCCAGTATATCGAGTTTACAATCCACGTTCAGGTGAGCATCTTTATACAAAAGATACAAATGAAGTTAGAGTTTTAAGTTCAAGAGGGTGGAATAAAGAAGGAATAGCCTTTTATTCAGATGATAGCGGCATTGATGTTTATCGTCTTTACAATCCGCATGCAGGGGTTGGAGCACATTTTATAACTCGTGATGAAAATGAAAAAAATGTCCTTATTTCAAGGGGCTGGAAATATGAAGGGGTTGCTTGGACTAGTAGCGACACGCCGATTGTTTCCGATTATATTCCACCTGAAGTGCAAAAGCCATACGCAAATGCTCCTGTTTATTTTTCTCAGCTCGATTCTAGGTGGTCCCGTGTCCCTATAAACGACTCATACGTAGGTATTTCTGGATGTGTTCCAACCAGTTTGGCTATGATTTTAAAGGGAAGCTATGGAATGAATGTTGATGCAGGTACAGTTGCGATTAGAACTGATATTTATAGTCATCAAAGTTTTGGCGTTACTGGAAAAGAATTAATAAATACAGCTAACTCATACGGACATCAAGTAGAACAAATTAATAATCAAGAACGAGCTGCAGACTTGCTTAAAGCCGGCTACCCATTAATTTTTTATGTTAATGTTGGCGTTGGTCATGCAGTTGTTGTATATGGATATAATAATGGAATCGTGAGTGTTCTTGATCCATATGGCAGAAAATTCTATCCAACTGGTTCTGCAAGTTTATCTTCACTTTGGAATAAACCTTCTTCTGAACCAGTCGATTGGGATGCAGGAAGGCCAGTATTTGCAATTAAGTAGGTTCCGTAAAATATGAAAAAATATCTTCTATATGCAATATCAGCAATTGCTATTTTTGGAATTATTTATTATGGTATTCAAAAAATTAATAATTCTAAAGAAAATACTCAGACTAAAAAAATATCTAAAAGTATTAAAACTAAACAAGATTCATCTCAAAATTCATCCCAATCAAGTGCCAATAAAGAAGAGTCATCATCAAAAGCTCCAGATAGTCAAACTTCTCCTACTTCCAGTTTCAATAGCACCATTCGAACATCAGAAGGTAGTAAATCTGATTTAGGACAAGCAAGAATTTTAATTTATCAAGAAGGCATCGATTCATCACCCCTGTCTGATGATGATATTTTAAAATTATGGAATAACGCAAATAAAAATAAAACTGATTTTATTAAAAAAGTCAAAGAAAAATTAAACATACAATAACCATTAAAACCGTATAAATTTACGGTTTTTTTATTTTCCAAATATTATAGAAAATTAATGCTGTATAATAAAAATTGTTATATGACATAAAATACAAAAGGGACGCTTCCAATGAATAAATACATTCGCTTTATTTTGTTACCTGTTTTAATTTTAGTTTTAAATATAAATATTTATAATGATTCAAACATTAATGTACAAGCAAAAGGCATCTATGTAAAAAATACTGCACCATATTTAAACCCACCTGAAGGATATACCACTTATTCTGGCTTTATGGGTATCGATCATTATGGACTTTTAATTTATGATGCCGATGATGCTAGTTTTGCTAAATATAAAAATATTTTAAATGATTCAGTTTCACGCTGGAACACAGCTTTAGGACATAAGGTTTTAGTTTCTTATCAGGAAATTAATGCCAACAAATCTGATGCTGATGTGAGATTATATGTTGATAAATTAGGCGCAGGTGTCGGCGGACAAACTTCTCTGGATGGCTATGCAGGTGTCGGTTATGAATTAGATCAATATAAAATTGAAATTTCTGATTCCACAATGGAAAAGAGTTTATCTGGAATTGGAACATCGGGTTATGCGTATGCTGTTTCAACTTTGAATCATGAATTTGGGCATGTCTTAGGAATG
>JAITDY010000066.1 GCA_031282325.1 Lactobacillaceae bacterium
AAATATTGATACAAGCATCAGATGCTAATAGCAATGGTGTTTTTTTGTGTCCAAATTGTCAACAAAAAGTGATTTTAAAAAAAGGAGAAATTAAATTACCTCATTTTGCTCATAAATCAAAAAGTAGTTGTAACGGATTTTCCGATAACGAATCACTTGAACATATAAAAATAAAAATGAATTTTTTCAATCTTTTAAAAGATAAATATAAAGTGCAAATCGAACCTGTTTTAAAAAACATTTCTCAGCGCCCTGATTTGCTATTATATGAGCAAAAAATTGCGATTGAATATCAAATTAGTCCAATTAGTTTTCAATCGTTAAAACGGAGAAATGATGGTTATAAAAAAGCAGGGATTAAAGTTTTTTGGATTTTAGGTAGTACTTATTTTAAAAATACTAAAAATTTAAATACTATTAATAAATTTATCAACTCTAAAAATGAAGTTTACTTTCTAAATCAAAATAAAATTGAAATTCATAGCAATTTTATTAAATATGATTTCATAAAAACTCAATCCAGTATTCAAGAAGTGCCATTATTAGATTTACTTGAACGAAATTTTAATTCGGAAAAAAATAATCTGAATAAAAAAACTGCTTATCCAGTTAAGCAGCTTTTAAAGCTGCAGAACATTTTAATTTTAAAAAGAGTTAATTTGAATCTAGTTAATGATGTTTATAAGATTTTTAAAACAAATATTGTATTATTACCAAAATATATTCATCTTGGAAGTAGCGCATATTTAAAAGTGAATAATTATGAATATAGAATTCGTATCCTGCTTTTTTTAGCTGATAAGCAAATATTTACTTATAAACAAATAAAGTTATATATCGAACAAGGTGGGTTATTCTTTGATAATGATAGAATATCTGATCAATTAAAAATAGAACTTGATGAATTAATTGATCAAGGTTTGTTAACTTATTTTAATAATCTTTACCATTTTATTAGTTTTATTCCATTTGAAAATTTAAATAAAAAAATATATCAATTGTCTAAATAATAATTTGAGTTTATACTTAAATACAATTAATAAAAGGAGAATATATGTCTGAATCAAAGCAACAGATTAAAAGAAGTGAAGTTCCAGAAGAATTAACTTGGGATTTAACTTCAATTTATGCAAATAATAATGAATGGGAAAAAGCCTTTAAAAAAGTTCAAGAAGATAGTGAACAATTAGCAAAGCTTAAAGGTACTCTTACTTCGGGTTCAAATTTATTTAATTTTTTTCAAAAACTTTTCACTGCAAGTAGGGAATTAGAAAAAGTATATGTTTTTGCTCAAATGCGTCAAGATCAAGATGCTGCTAATCAAGAAAATGTAGCTTTGTCATCGCGAGCAATGTCTTTAATTGCTGAATTTAGTTCCGCTACCTCTTTTGTAGAGCCAGAATTAAATGAAATTAAACCAGCAACCTTGGAAAACTATTTTAATCAAGAGCCCAAATTAAATGAATTTAAATTTTATATTGAAAAAATTGTTGCTGGCAGAGATCATGTCTTGCCAGCAGAACAAGAGCAGCTATTAGCAAGTGCTGCTGAATTATTTCATAATCCAGAAAAAACTTTTGGTGTTTTAAATAATGCAGATTTAAAATTTGGTGATGTTACCGATGAAAATGGTCAACAGGTTGAACTTACTCAAGGCGTTTATTCGATTATGCTTGAATCTCCGAATAGAGAAATTCGAAAAATTGCATTTGAAACTTTATATGCTCAATATAAAAAGTTTAAAAATACATTTGCTACAACTATTTCCGGAAATGTAAAAGTTCACAATTATTTGGCAAAAAGTCATAAATTTCAAACTGCTCGTGAAGCCGCTACTTTTAATAATAAAGTCCCAGCTAGCGTATTTCAAACTCTAGTTACATCAGTAGATGAACATTTGGACTTATTGCATAGGTTTGTTTCTCTACGCAAAAAAATCCTTGGTATTTCTGATTTACACCCATATGATTTATATACGCCTATTGCTGGTGAAGTAGATTTTCCAGTTACTTTTGAAACAGCTAAAGAAATAACTCTTAAAGCATTAGCCCCATTAGGGGAAGAATATTTAGCTGGAATTAAGCGTGCTTTTAATGAAAGATGGATTGATGTAGTTGAAAATTCTGGTAAAAGAGGAGGAGCTTATTCTTCTGGTGTTTATGACACTAATCCATATATTTTACTAAATTGGCAAGACAATTTAAATAATTTATACACCTTAGTCCATGAATTAGGACACTCAATGCATTCACTTTATACGAGAACAAATCAGCCATACCAGTATGGTGATTACCCAATTTTCTTAGCAGAAATAGCATCAACTACTAATGAAGCGTTATTAACAGAGTATTTATTAAAAACATACAATGATAAAGATATTCAAATTTTTGTGTTAAATCAATACCTAGATGGGTTTAAAGGTACTGTTTTCCGTCAAACGCAATTTGCTGAATTTGAAGACTGGATGCATAAACAAGATCAGGCAGGTGTGGCCCTAACATCTGAGGTATTAAGTGATTACTATTCGGAGTTAAATCAAAAATTTTATGGTCCAGATTTAGAAAAGGATTCAAATATCGCTTTAGAATGGTCTAGAATCCCCCATTTTTATTACAATTATTATGTTTACCAATATTCTACGGGTGAGGCTGCCGCAACCACGCTAGCACAAGGAATTGTTGATGATCCAACTAAAAACGTACCACTATACTTAGAATATTTGAAATCAGGAAGTTCTAATTATCCAGTAGAAATTATGAAAAAAGCTGGAGTAGACATGTCTTCTAAAGACTATCTAGAATCTGCTTTTAATGTTTTTAAAACTCGATTAGAACAATTTGAACAATTAATTTCTAAATAAATTTAAAACACTTAATTATTTAGGTGTTTTTTTATTACAATTAAAAATATGGATGTTAGACTTTATTCTTTATCTACAGAAGAAAAAACACTTGATGCTATTTCTGAATTAAAAAAACAATTGCTTAAAAACGATATTCAAATAACTGATGATGCTAGTTTGGTTATTTCAATTGGTGGTGATGGAACTTTATTGAGTGCAGTGCATCGTTTTCAAGATGAATTAGAAAAGCTATCTTTTGTTGGATTGCACACTGGCCATTTAGGATTTTATTCCGATTGGGTAGTCAACGAAATTAAAGAATTGGTTTTAAACATTAAAAATAAAAAGCCAGAATTGACCATTTATCCGATGATTGAAGCTGAAGTTTTTGAGCCAAATAAAAAAAATACCGTTATTCATGCATTAAATGAAATTTCAATTAGAAGGCTTACTAATTCACTTGCTACTGATATTAAAATTGATGATGTATTATTTGAACGTTTTCGAGGTGACGGATTAGTAATTTCAACTACAGCTGGTTCAACTGCCTATAATAAATCTTTAGGAGGATCTGTTATCGATCCTAAGATTGAAGCTTTTCAATTAAGTGAGATTGCATCGATTAACAATATAGTTTATCGAACATTGGGATCATCAATGGTTATTGCGCCAACTAGCTGTGTTACGATTACTCCAGAAATTGGTGTTTTTGAAGTTGCTTATGACAATTATCATTTTGAAACCAAAGAAGTTACTAAGATGATTTTGAAATTATCTGATAAAAAAGTAAAAATGGCAGATTATAAAAAAGTGGACTTCTGGAATAGAGTAAAAAATACTTTTATTGGTGGCGAATTGAATTAATGATGGAATTTTATTGGGATTTTATAGATGAAGATTCAAAAAAAGTTAGAACTTTTTTAATTGAACAAGGAGTAAGCCATCGGATGTTTTCTAAAATAAAACATCAGGGTGGAGAAATAAAGATAAATGGAAAAAATGCTTTTACTTCGGATTTTTTAAAAAAAGGTGATCGAATAATGATCAAAATGCCTCCTGAAGAAGAAAATGAAATTTTATTACCGGATTATGAACCAATTGACATTATTTATGAAGACAAACATTGGTTATTAGTTAATAAGCCGTTTGGGATCAACACTGTTCCAGGTTCAGCTGATAGATTGCACACTTTAGTTAATAAAGTAAAAGGACATTTAATTAATGAAAATGCCCCTAGTTTGGTTCCACATGTTGTCACAAGGTTAGATAGAGATACAAGCGGAATAGTTTTATTAGCGAAACATAAATTTGCTCATGCCGTGTTGGATGAACAATTACAAAAGCATGAAATTAAAAAATTTTATACTGCTTTAGTTTCTGGTGATATACAAGAAGATCATGGAATAATTGAAAAGGCGATCGGCAGGGTCGATAATGATTTTATTCGAAGAGAAGTACGTGAGGATGGTAAATACTCTAAAACTGAGTATTGGGTAGTAGAACGATTTAAAAGTTTTACTCAATTAAAAATTCAATTGCATACTGGAAGAACACATCAAATTAGAGTTCATTTTAGTTATTTAGGTCATCCTCTAATTGGGGATGAACTATATGGTGGGCCTAATAGTTCATTAATTAATAGGCAGGCACTGAACGCTAATGAAATTGAGTTTTTTGATCCTTTTGCAAATAAAAAGCAGCACTTTGTATTAGCACTGCCATATGATATAAAAAATATAATTAATCAAAAAAAATTTTAATCATCAAATGTTACACGAACAGCCTCTGGAAGATAAAAATCTTTTTCAATTAACGATAATTTACCTGAATTATTGTCTATCGAAAATGACGTGGCATTATTTGTTTTTTGGTTAGCTACGATTAAGAATTTATTATCATTTGTAATATTAAAATCACGAGGAAAGTCGCCATAAACATCTTGGTTATCAATTAATTTAAGTTCTTTTTTAACATAATCAATTTCAAAAATTGCAATTGAATTATAGCCACGATTTGAAGCATATACGAATTTATCGTCATTAGACAAACGGATTGCGGCTCCACCGTTGTGATCGGTAAAATCTTCTGGGATAGTAGATGTGGTATTTAATAATTCGAATTTCCCATTTTGATAAGATAATAATGATACTTGGCTAGATAATTCTCCAATAACAACCGCGAATTTCCCGTCTTTTGTAAAGCGAATATGACGGGGTCCGTAACCAGCATCGAATTTAAAGCGTGATTCATTTGATAATTTACCATCATTAGATAAATCAAATACAATTAGTTCATCGCTTCCTAAATCGACATTAACTAACTTATTATCTGGAGTTAAATTAGAAAAATGTAGGTGAGAAGATTGTTGTTCTTCTCTAGGTCCGTTACCAGTATTTTGAAAAGAATCAGTTAATTCCAACATGTTATCAGCGATTTTATAGATATCTAATTTACCTTTATGATAATTTGTTACAAAAACAAGCTGTCTTTGTTCGTCAATTCCGATATATGCAGGGGATGAACCTTCGTCTAAATAATGGCTGACAATTCGGCCATTATCAATAACAGCAACCCCACCAATTCCGTCGCCACGTTCTACTGAATAGATAAAACTATTTTGAGCTTTAGACAAATAAGTTGGGGAACCAATTTCAGTGTTTAATTTTAAATCTGAAAAATGTCCATTATCGTTTAAAGTTGCTTGATAAATTCCTTTTGATTGATCATTAGTATATGTTCCAAAAAGTAATTTGTAAGCCATTTTTTTCTCCTTTTTTAAGGTTTAATAAACCTTATATTTATATTATGCTTCAATGTTATTATTTTTAGTGATGAGAAAAGAAATTAAAGAAAATAAAACTTGGTTAGAAAAATGGGTTTTTAATAATAGACTTGTTTCAAGTTTGCTTGTAGTTATTTTGTTTTTGTTGCTGATTTTTATGATTAATAAAGTTGATTTTATTTTTAAACCATTATCGGCTTTATTTGCAGCTGTTGGAGCCCCATTATTAACGGCAGGCGTTTTTTATTTTTTATTAAATCCAATTGTTGAATGGATTGAAAAGAAAACTGCTTGGCCGAAAACAGCAGTTGTATCCTTAATTTTTGTTATTTTAGCTTTTATAGTTGTTATTTTAGTTGTTTGGATTACACCGATTATTAGAGACTCAATTGCGTCTTTTATTAATAATTGGCCAGATTTTTACCATAGTGTTGCACGTAAAATTAATGAATGGTCCAAATATGAATCAATGAAACCAATTAAAAATGTATTGGAAGATACTAATAACGATATAAATTCAACTGTTTTAGAATGGTCTAAAACATATTTATCTACCGGTTTTATTGGTTTGGGTAAAGTTGTTAAAGTAACTTCGGTAATTTTTATTACATTATTAACTTTTCCAATCATCTTGTTTTATTTATTAAAAGATGCGTCAAGACTTCCTCTTTTTGTGCAGAGATTGGCTCCGAGAAAAACTCACGCTTCACTTTTGTCAATGATGAATGAAATGAATAAACAGATTTCAGATTATGTACGCGGACAAATATTAACTGGTGTAGCTGTTTCAATTTTATTTATGATTGGTTTTTCAATCGTAGGTTTGCCATATGGAATATGGATTGGATTATTAGCTGGACCTTTAAATTTAATTCCATTTTTAGGGTCATTTCTTGCAATGATTCCTGCAATAATTTTAGCTGTTCTAAATGGAACACATATGATTATTGCAGTTTTAATTGTCTTTGCTATCGAGCAAACTCTTGAGAGCCGCGTTATTCATCCGTTAATTATGGCTGATTCAATGAATGTACATCCGGTAACAATTTTAGTGATTTTATTAGCAGCCGGCGAAATGTTTGGATTATTGGGTGTTGCCTTCGGAATTCCGGCTTATGCAGTTTTGAAAGTAGTAGTATCACATATTTATACTTGGTGGAAGGAGAACTCAAGTTTATTTAAATCATGACAAATCATATTGTTTTATTTGAACCTGAAATTGCTGCTAATACTGGAAACATAGCAAGAACTGCTGCAGCTACCAATAGTATTTTGCATATTATTGAACCAACTG
>JAITDY010000034.1 GCA_031282325.1 Lactobacillaceae bacterium
ACCAACATCGATTACGGAACGTCCAGAATAATCAACACGCTTACCAAGCAAATTTTGACGGAAACGTCCACTCTTTCCTTTAAGCATATGTGAAAGAGATTTTAATGGTCGATTACCAGTAGTTGAAGTAACTGCTCGTCCACGACGACCATTGTCAATTAGTGCATCTACAGCTTCTTGAAGCATACGCTTTTCATTTTGAATAATTATTCCCGGGGAATTTAATTCTAATAATCTTTTCAAACGATTATTACGATTAATAACACGGCGGTACAAATCATTTAGATCTGAAACAGCAAAACGTCCACCATCTAATTGAACCATCGGCCTTAAGTCTGGTGGTATAACAGGAATAACATCCATAACCATCCATTCAGGTTTATTTTCAGAATTAATAAAAGCTTCAATAATATCTAAACGACGAACGGCACGAATACGCTTTTGTCCAGTTGCATTCTGTAAATCAATTTTTAATTGTTGTGCTTCTTGGTCTAAATCAATTTCTGAAAGCAAGGTTTTAATGGCTTCGGCACCCATTCCAGCTTTAAAATCATCCCCAAATTCGGCTTTTAATTCTCGATATTCGCCTTCGGTAATCAATGATTTTTTAGCTAATCCAGATTCACCTGGTTGAATAACAACATAAGAAGCAAAATAAATTACTTCTTCTAGATTTTTAGGACTCATGTCAAGCATCAAACCGATACGTGATGGAATTCCTTTGAAATACCAAATGTGAGTTACAGGAGCCGCTAAATCAATGCGCCCCATACGTTCACGACGTACTTTAGAAGAATTAACTTCAACTCCACAACGGTCACAACGACGACCTTTGTTTTGAACACCTTTTAATTTACCACAAGCACATTCATAGTCCTTAATTGGTCCAAAAATTACTTCATCAAACAAGCCACCTTTTTCGGCTTTATGTGTTCGGTAATTGATTGTTTCAGGCTTAGTTACAATACCTTGCTCTTCGGGTGCATCACCCCAAGAAGTCATCTTACGAATTTTCTCAGGAGACATCAAACCGATTTGCATTGATTCAAATTTATTAACGTCAATTGCCAATTTTCTTTTTTCCTTTTCTATTTTTTTAACTTGATCTAACTATTTTTCTTTTGCGCTGAAAGCATCTTCTTCGACATCTTCACCTTTTAAAAGATTAGGATTTTTTTCAATAATACGTTTCAAAGTATCATCATCTGCTGGAACAATTCCATCATCATCTATTTGTCCAAGCATAATTTCATTTTTCTTATTGTCTAAAATTTTGATATCCAAACCTAATGATTGCAATTCCTTAACAAGAACACGGAAACTTTCTGGAACACCGGGTTTTGGAATACGATCACCTGCGACGATGGCTTCAAAGACTTTAGCACGTCCACGTACATCATCAGATTTATAAGTTAAAATTTCTTGCAAGGTATAAGCAGCACCATAGGCTTCCAAAGCCCAGACTTCCATTTCACCGAATCGCTGTCCACCAAATTGAGCTTTACCACCCAAGGGTTGTTGAGTAACAAGAGAGTATGGTCCAGTTGAACGCGCATGGATTTTATCATCAACCATGTGAGCTAGTTTCATATAATGCATAACACCCACGGCAATACGATTATCAAAGGCTTCACCAGTACGGCCATCATACAAAACAGTTTTACCATCTGTATCCATTCCAGCTTCTGCTAATGCGTCAACAATATCTTCATCTCGAGCTCCATCGAAAACTGGAGACATCACGTGAATTCCTAATTCGTGGGCAGCCATACCAAGATGCAATTCAAGAATTTGACCAATATTCATACGAGATGGAACGCCCATTGGTGAAAGTAAAATATCTACAGGAGTACCATCTGGCATATAAGGCATATCTTCACTTGGAACAACAACTGAAACAGTTCCCTTGTTTCCGTGACGTCCGGCCATTTTATCACCAACTTGAATTTTACGTTTTTGAGCAATGAAAACTTTTACAACAGTATTAACACCAGATGCTAATTCATCCCCATTATTGCGTGTAAGAATTTCAATATTTTGAACGATTCCACCGCCACCATGAGGAACCTTTAATGAAGAATCACGGACTTCCTTAGCTTTTTCACCAAAAATAGCATGCAATAGACGTTCTTCAGCTGACATATCAGTAGCACCTTTTGGTGTAACTTTTCCAACTAAAATATCGCCATCATGAACTTCGGCACCAATTCGAACAATTCCACGATCATCCAAATTACGCAATTGATTTTCACCAACGTTTGGAATTTCACGGGTAATTTCTTCAGCACCAATTTTAGTATCACGGGCTTCTGATTCGAATTCTTCAATGTGTATTGAAGTATAAACATCTTCACGAACTAAACGTTCATTAATTACAATTGCATCTTCGAAATTATAACCTTGCCAAGTCATGAAAGCAATTAATGGATTTTGTCCAAGTGCTAATTCACCGTTTTCCATTGAAGGCCCGTCTGCTAATACTTCTCCGGTAGCAACCTTATAACCTTCTTTTACAATTGGTTTTTGATTGTAATTTTTTCCACCATTAGAACGGTGGAATTTCATCAAACGATATTCATCTAATTCGCCTTCTTTAGTACGAACTTTAATTACATTACCATCGACATATTCAACAACTCCAGCATTTTTATTAACAATAGAAAGACCAGAATCTTTAGCGGCACGATATTCAATACCAGTACCAACTAATGGCGCATGTGGATCAACTAATGGAACCGCTTGACGTTGCATATTTGCACCCATTAATGCACGGTTACTATCATCATTTTCAAGGAATGGGATAGCAGCAGTTGCAACAGCAACAACCTGTTTAGGCGAAACGTCCATATAATCAACTTGTTCAATAGATACTTCAACGTTTTCTTCACCATTACGCGCCATAACCGTATCAGAAGCAAAAGAACCGTCTTCATTTAATACAGTGTTTGCTTGAGCAATAACGAAATTATCTTCTTCATCAGCGGTTAAATAATCAATACGATTTGTAACTTTATGAGTATCCCAATCGACACGACGATATGGAGTCGCAATAAAACCGTATTCATTAATTTTGGCGTAAGTTGCAAGTGAAGTAATTAATCCAATGTTTGGACCTTCTGGAGTTTCAATAGGGTCAATACGTCCATAGTGAGAATAATGGACATCTCGAACTTCGACACCAGCACGATCACGAGTCAAACCACCCGGCCCTAATGCTGAAAGACGACGTTTGTGATTAAGTTCTCCTAATGGATTGGTTTGATCCATAAACTGAGACAATTGTGAACTACCAAAGAATTCTTTAATTGCTGCAGTTACTGGACGAATATTGATTAATTGTTGTGGAGTAACAGTTTCAATATCAGAAATTGACATTCGTTCACGAACTTGACGATCCATACGCGTTAAACCAATTCTAAATTGATTTTGCAATAATTCACCGACGGAACGTACACGACGATTCCCCAAATGATCGATATCGTCAACACCACCCAAACCTTCAGAAAGATTTAGGAAATAATTAATTCCAGCTAATACATCAGCTGCAGTTAAAGCACGGGCTTTTTCATCAATATTACCGTTACCAATTAAATTGATAATTTTATCTGGATTTTTTTCAGAAAAAACTTTAACTGATTGAATAGTTACTGTATCGCTTAATACAGCGTTTTCTGCAGGCGTAAATGTTTTGTCAAGCGACAAATTACCATTTTTAATGGCATCAGAAATAGCCAAGTGTAACTCACGTTCGACTTTATCACCTTTTTTAGCAATAACTTTACCTTTATTATCAACCAAATCTTGCCCAATAGTTAATCCTCTTAAGCGAGTAATCAAGGAAAGTTTTTTATTAACCTTATAACGTCCTACTAACCCTAAATCATAACGACGTGGATCAAAGAAGCGTTGATATAATGCTGTTTGAGATGATTCAAGCAGTTTTGGTTCTCCTGGTCGCAAACGATCAAAAATATCATGTAATGCTTCTTCAACACGAGAAATACTTTCATCAGCATGTGGGTCTTTATCGATTGCATAATTCAATGCTTGATTATCATCACCGAAAATATTTAAAATGTCTGAATCTGATGCAAAACCAAGTGCACGTATTAAGGCAGTAATTGGCAAACGACGAGTTCTATCAATACGAACATTGGCAGATCCTTTTGCGTCAATATCAAATTCTAGCCAAGCGCCACGATTAGGAATATAAGTAGTAGTAAAGTTACTACGACCAATTTTATCTAACACGTTGTTAAAATAAACACCCGGTGAACGAACTAATTGAGAAACAACTACACGTTCAGCACCATTAATAATAAAGGTACCGTTTTCCGTCATTAATGGGAATTCACCAAAATAAACTGGTTGGATTTTTAATTCCCCAGTTTCGCGGTTGGTTAATTTCAAATTAACGTGAAGTGGTGCTTCGTAATTTTGTGATTGACTACGAGCTTCTTCGATTGTATATTTAGGACTACGAATTTCGTATCCATCATATTCAAGTAATAGCTTCCCATCTAATTCCTCGATGGGTAAAACATCATTAAATGTTTCTTCGATACCCTTATCTAAGAACCATTTATATGAGTCAGTTTGTACTTCAGTTAGGTTTGGCATGTCTAAGACATCTTTAATGCGACCGTAATTACGACGAACTCGATTGCGACCAAATTTTACTTCACTATGTGACAAGTTGCTTCCTCCAGATTTTATTGGGATTATTTTTGTATTTAAAAGTTTTTATTTGTGTGAGTGTTTTTATGACTTTTAAATACAAAAAAGCGCAGGGCAACAGCCCTTACGCTCTAACACAGCCAATGGACAATATTTCACCAGCCGTTTTTTATAATCCTCACGTATAAAATTATATTTTTTTTACTATTTTTTGTCAAGAAAAACTCATACAACGCATACGACTCATTTATATTAAAAATTATTGAAAACTAATTATTTTTCCTTGCCTAAAGGTGAAAAATAAGCCCCTATTCCGGAAATAGTTCTGATAAAACCAGCTAAAAAAATAACCAATGTCATTGATTTTCCATGTGTCAATAACCAACCGCCCATAAATGATCCGAATGGTATTGATGCGTAAGATATCATTCTAGTCACCGCAACAACCCTGCCTAAAATCTCTGTAGGAACGGTTCTTTGACGTAGAGAAAAATATGTAATCACATTAATTGTGCCAAAAAAACTAACTAATCCTAAAATTAAACCAATTAATAAATAATTTCTTGTAAAAAGCAATAGAAAAGTGGTTAATCCTGCCGAAATCGTGCTAAAAACTAATATCTGCCCTGCCCTTAAAAAACCAATGAATTTAAAGCCAATTAATCCTGCAACTAATGCTCCAATCCCAGCAATCGACATAGCGATAGTAGCATCTATTAATGGTAATTTTATCATTTTAGTCATGTAGTAAATAAAATTAGCATCAAATAAATTAATAGCAAAATTAGTTGCTAGAAACATTAAAGAGCCACTAAAAATCGTACGTGAAGAAAAGCTATAAGTGGCACCTTCTTTAGTATCCTTCCATAATTTGGATAACAAATTATCAATTTTTATATTTTCTTTTTTATCTGACTTTGACAATTTCAACAATAATAGACTAGCTAAAAGAAAAGAAAACACATTAATCCATAAAACATTGACACTTCCTAAACAAACAACAAGACTCCCCCCTATTAACGGTCCTAAAATTGATAGCGTATTATCAATAGTTTGAATAGTAGCATTAATTTTTACAAAATCGTCGCTTAATGATAATTCCGGAATAATACTTTGAAAACTAGGGTGAATCAGGGGATCAATTGAAGCTAAAAGAAAAATAGCAATATACAACATTTTAAAATTAATTTCCGGGAGAATAACCGATATAATTACAAAAAGTGTAAAAAAACTCGCAAATATATTTCCTAATATCAGAATGCTTCGTTTGTTAAAGTTGTCAGCCAAACTACCACCGATTAAAGAAAAAACAATCCATGGTATAAAAGATATTCCAAAGGCCGTGGCCGCCTGAGAAGCTGAACCTGATTTTTCCAAAATAATAATTGGGATAGCAAGACGATAAAGCCAATTTCCAATAGATGAGACCAGAAAACTAGTTTCTAAATATTTAATTTTAGAATCGAACATATTTTATTAATTATACATTTTCACAAATAAAAAGCGCACCACTATTTTTGGTGCGCTTTAATAAAAATAGAATTTATTTTGTTTCTCTACGTGTTTCTAGCTCGGCATTAATTTCTTGAACATCGTTATCACTTAATGGGTAACGGCTCATTATAAACATTGAAATAATTGCTAAAACAATTGGTAGCCAAACAAACGAGATGTCAATGACATTCAAAACAGCAGGCGTTGCTGGGTTTTTTGCAGCTGAATTAAAATGAGCTGCTCCTAATAAAAACGAAGGTACAACACCGCCAATGGCCAATCCAATTTTAAACATCAATCCCATAATTGCATTGATAATTCCGGCAACTCTTTTTTTAGCCTTTACTTCTCCATAGTTAACAACTTCTGGAACTAGTGCCCACATATAACCAGTGGCTAGTCCAACACCAGTCGAGCGTAAGAAACTTCCAAGTAAAGCAACTGAGAAGGTTTGCATAAAGTTAAAATGTTCAAAACCAAACATTACCAAAACCCCAATTACATACAATAGAAGAGTTAAATAGAAAATAACTTTTTTACCTAATTTTTTATGCATTAGAGGTGCTAATGGCATTAGGAAGATTCCAGGCATATTTCCAATTAAACCTAAAATTCCTGCCCATTCAGGACGACCCATTGAATAAGTCATGAAATAATTATTTGCAGTGTTTCCTAAAAGCATCAAAGTAAACGCCGCTAAAAAGAATAGTCCAAGAATTTGTAGTGGTTTGTTTCTTTTAAATTCAGCGAATAAATCACTATATTTAACACTGGCTGCCTCAGAAGCATCTGGTAAGACACGCTCTTTAGCTGTAAAAAACGTAAACAGCATCAATAAGAATCCTAGGATCATAAAACTAATCATTGTTGTAAACCAAGCATTTGCAGCTCCCGGAGCTGTCCAGTCGCCTAACATCATTTTAAATCCCATACCAGTATCTTTTAACTTACGATCTGGTGATCCAGCTTGAACCATCAAAGGCAAAATGGTGTAAACAAATAACCCACCAATGTTTCCAATCATCATTCTAATCGTGGTTGTTTTTTGAATTTCTTCAGGATCTAAAGTCAAAGAAGAATTCAAAGAATTATACGAAATATCAAAAAACGAATACACACCAGCTAGCACTAAGTATGATAAAAAGGCAAACCAAAACGAACCACGAAGTGATTCTAGTGGAAAAAATAATAATGAACCAAAAACTAACAGTGGTACACCAGCGTATAACAAATATGGTCGATATTTTCCCCATTTAAATTGATGCTTATCGATAAAGACCCCAACGATTGGATCCCAAAATACATTGAAAAAACGTACAAAAGTAAAGACCCAAGCTCCCAATGTCGCTTTCAAACCATAAACAGTTGTTAGATAAAATAATAATTGTGAACCAACTGTTTGGAAGATTAAATTACCAGCCATTGATCCAGCGCCAAAACCGATTCGTTCTAACCAGGAAAGCTTAACGAATCCATTTTCGGTGCCATGAAATGAATTATTTTGATTTTTTTCCATGAAAATTCCCCTTAAAAATTTAATTTGTGTATAAAAAATAAACACAAAATTTGTAGAAAACAAACTTAAATAAGTGTATCACAATTATTGTGAATATTGCAACAAAAAATAATGCTTTTAAAAATAAATAACAATATTATATGGAAAATTATGTACAAAAAATGCCCACTTATGCGGGCATTTAAACTTAATATTTTATTTGAAAAATTAATCTTTTCCGTGTGCCTTAATAATTTCTTCTTGAACATTTTTAGGGACAGCTTCATAGTGATCAAATACCATTTGAAAAGTTCCACGTCCTTGCGTAACTGAACGCAAAGTAGTAGTATATCCAAACATTTCAGACAAAGGTACTTTAGCAGAAACATTAATTAGATTTCCTTTTGTATCTTGTCCTTCGATGATTCCACGACGAGCTGAGACATGTCCCATAATATCACCAATATTATCATCAGGGGTTACAATATCTACTTTCATGATTGGTTCTAGAATTACTGCACCTGCATCATGAGCAGCATTTTTAAGTGACATTGACGCAGCAACTTTAAAGGCAGCTTCAGATGAATCGACATCATGATAAGAACCATCGTATAGTTTAGCCTTAAGGTCTACAAGTGGGAATCCTGCAAGGGGTCCATTATTCATAGCATCCTTTAAGCCAGCTTCAACAGCTGGAATATATTCACGAGGAACAACACCACCAACAATGGCATCTTCGAATTCAAATCCAGCACCTTCTTCATTTGGTGAGAATTCAATCCAAACATCACCATATTGACCTTTACCACCAGATTGTCGAACAAACTTACCCTGTGATTGAACAGTTTTAGTGAACGCTTCACGATAAGCAACTTGTGGTGTTCCAACGTTAGCTTCAACACCAAATTCACGCTTCAAACGATCAACAATGATATCTAGATGTAGTTCACCCATTCCAGAAATCAACGTATCTCCAGTTTCTGGGTTTGTTTCAGCACGGAATGAAGGATCTTCTTCTGCTAGCTTTTGTAAACCATTACCCATTTTATCTTGATCAGCTTTCGACTTAGGCTCAATTGCTAATTGAATAACTGGTTCTGGGAATTCCATTGATTCAAGAATTAATGGGGTATCAACAGCTGTTAATGAATCTCCAGTTGTAGTATCTTTAAATCCAATGGCTGCAGCAATGTCACCTGAGAAAACTTCATCAATTTCAGTACGATTAGTTGCATGCATTTGTAACAAACGGCCAACACGTTCACGTGTACCACGAGAAGTGTTTTGTACATACGAACCAGAGTTTAAAGTTCCTGTATATACACGTAGGAAAGTTAAACGTCCAACGAAGGGATCCGTCATAACCTTAAAAGCCAAAGCAGCAAATGGTTTTGAATCGTCAGCAATTAAATCAACTTCCTCATCTGTCTTAGGATTTGTTGCAATATATGGCTTAACATCTAGTGGTCCTGGCAAATAATCAACAACAGCATCCAACATGAATTGAACACCCTTATCTTTATAAGCTGAACCAGCAAGTACTGGATAAAATTCCAAGGCCAAAGTTGCACGACGAATTGCATCTTTAAGTTCTTGCAAGGAAATTTCTTCCCCTTCTAGATACTTATTCATCAAATCTTCATCAACATTAGCAACAGCTTCAATTAAGACTTCGCGCTTTTGAGCAGCTAATTCCTTTAATTCTTCAGGAATTTCTTTTGCTTCCCATTTTTCACCCAATTCATCAACTGGATACCAAGCTTCTTGAGTAAGAATATCAATAATTCCCTCAAAATCATCTTCTGCTCCGATTGGCCATTGGATGGCTTCAGCATTAACTTGTAGGCGTTCATGGATAGAATCAACAGACATTTGGAAGTCAGCACCCATTTTATCCATTTTGTTAACGAAAACAATACGTGGAACTGAATAAGTTGTTGCCTGACGCCAAACTGTTTCAGTTTGCGGTTCAACACCTGCAGCACCATCTAAAACAGCTACAGCACCATCTAAAACACGTAATGAACGTTCAACTTCGATAGTAAAGTCAACGTGACCCGGGGTATCGATGATATTAACACGATATGGTGTCTTTTCCCATTGATCATGGAAACCATGCCAAACAGCTGTAGTCGCAGCTGATTGGATAGTAATTCCACGTTCTTTTTCTTGTTCCATGAAATCCATTTGTGATGCACCATCATGGGTTTCACCGATTTTATGAATCTTTCCAGTATAGTAAAGGATTCTTTCAGTTGTAGTCGTTTTACCAGCATCAATGTGAGCCATGATACCAATATTACGAGTACGATCTAGCGGATATTCGCGAGTTGCCATATTTTCTCCTATTTTTTATTACCAACGATAATGTGCAAAGGCACGATTTGCTTCAGCCATCTTATGAGTATCTTCACGCTTTTTAACAGAGGCTCCTGTTGCGTTAGATGCATCTAAAATTTCTTTAGCTAAACGTTCTTCCATAGTGTGTTCGCTACGTAAACGTGAATACTGAACTAACCAACGTAGTCCTAAAGTAGTACGGCGTTCTGGACGAACTTCTACGGGAACTTGGAAGTTTGCACCACCAACACGGCGTGCACGAACTTCAAGAACAGGCATGATATTTTCCATTGCTTGTTCAAAAACTTCTAATGGTGAAGTTCCAGTTTCGGCTTCGATACGATTAAAAGCACCGTAAAGAATCTTTGAGGCTGCACCGCGCTTTCCATCCCACATTAATTTATTAATTAGACGTGAAACTAAAACTGAGTTATAAATTGGGTCAGGCAAAACTTCCTGACGTTTTGTATACGCTTTTCTAGGCATTTGTCTTCTCCTTACTTCTTAGGTTTCTTTGCGCCATATTTTGAGCGACTAGTCATACGACCATCAACTCCGGCAGTATCAAGTGCTCCACGAATAACGTGATAACGAACACCAGGCAAATCCTTAACACGGCCACCACGAATCAAAACAACCGAGTGTTCTTGCAAGTTATGTCCAATACCTGGGATATATGCAGTAACTTCATACAGGTTTGAAAGACGTACACGCGCATACTTACGTAAGGCAGAATTGGGCTTTTTAGGTGTCATAGTTCCAACACGAGTTGCAACGCCACGCTTTTGTGGCGAAGTGTTATTTGTTTGCTTTTTTAAACGAGAGTTATAACCAAAGTTCATTGCAGGAACTTTTGATTTTATAACCTTGGTTTTACGAGGCTTGCGTACTAATTGATTAATTGTAGGCATTAATAAAATCTTCTTTCTATAATTATATTTTTTAGTTTTTTGAAATGTTTTTGCTAACAGGTCTCACTGTTCGCAATATCGCCACATTTCCAGGCGTGCCGTAATCACGACTTTTAAAAATGCTCTGGGCACACCAAAAGCACTCTTAAAATTGTATCATAAAATGGCTTTAAATTGGGGGGTATTTTAATTATTTTTACAGTTCAAAAAAGCTTTTTATATAAAAAAACACCTAATCGGTGTTTAAAATTTTAATTATTGTGCATTTATAACAATCCAGCCATTAGAGTAACCTACTCCGGCTTGAGTAAAGTTAGGATTGATGATGAATGCTGTATGTCCACCATTAATCATTCCTGTTTCATTGTACCAAGCATTGATAACTGCATTACCTGCAGCAAATCCATTTGCAACAACTTCAGGTACTTGAGAAGACAAGTGACTTCCAAACCAATTAGAATTGCTTGCATAATTATTTGCACGGCTTTGTGCTAAATTAGTTAAATTAGCTGAAATGCTAATAGGCCTTAGTCCTAATTTTGCACGAAATACGTTCCAAGCATTAATTGTAGCATCTGCAGTTGTAGCTGCTTGAGGCGCCTGAGTAGCTGGTGCTTGTTGTACAGGAGCTGCAACCGGAGTTGAAGCAGCAGATTCGGTAGCAGCTGGTGCTTGTGACTCAGCAGCAACTGGGGTTGCAGGTACTTCTTCTTCAGCTGCAGCAGCTTGCTTTAATGATAAAGTTTGGCCAGAAACAATTAAATCAGGATTATTAATTTGATTAATTGAAGCAATTAATCCAGCTGGAACATTTGTTTTTTCAGCAATTTTGCTTAAAGTATCACCAGTTTGTACTGTATATGAAGTGCCATCAGCTGACAAACCAGTAGCAGTTTCATTAATATCTAAACTTGAACCTGCAAAAATTAAATTAACATTTGTAATATTATTGTCGGCAGCAATTTTTTCGACAGTAGTATTGTGTTCAGCGGCTAACTTTTTAAGAGTGTCCCCTTCTTGAACCTTAACTTCATCAGCAGAAGCATTAACTCCGTTTAAAAATGCTAGGGCAGTTGCAGCAACAGTTCCGCTAACACCGGTGATAATTTTATTTTTAGTTTCGTTTTTCATTTTAATAATCTTCCTCTTTGATTAAATCAATAATACTAATATACATAGCAATTGTTTCAATTATATTAAGAAAAGTTAAGAATTATTTAAGATTTTGTAATATAAATGTCTTATAACTGCTTTTTAAGTTCTAATACTGTATCACGTAAGGCAGCAGCCTCTTCAAATTCCATTCTTTTAGCAGCAGCTTTCATTTGTAACTCTAAATTTGTAATCATTTCTTCTTGTTCACTTCGTGGCATATCCGCAAATACAATATCTTTTAGATCAATTCCAATATTATTAACTTGATCTTCACCATTTTTATTTGAAATATTATCTCGAATTGATTTTTTAATCGTTGTTGGCGTTATTCCATTTTTTTCATTGTATTCTATTTGAATTTTTCGACGACGTGCTGTCTCATTTATCGCTTTTTGCATATTATTCGTAATATTATTGGCGTACATAATTACATGCCCATTGGAATTTCTAGCAGCACGACCAATAGTTTGAATTAACGACCGTTCATTGCGTAAAAATCCATCTTTGTCAGCATCTAATATAGCAACTAATGATACTTCTGGAACATCAATTCCTTCTCGCAATAAATTAATTCCAACAAGAACATCAAATTCTCCCAAACGAAGATTACGAATTATTTCTGTTCTTTCTAATGTTTTGATGTCGGAATGTAGGTAACTAACTTTTACTCCATTTTCTTTTAGAAAATCAGTTAAATCTTCAGCCATTTTTTTTGTAAGAGTCGTTATAAAAACACGTTCATTTTTTTCAACGCGTTTATTAATTTCACTAAATAAGTCATCAATTTGTCCCTCGATCGGACGAACTTCTATTTCCGGATCTAATAATCCAGTCGGACGAATAATCTGTTGGGCAACATTAGAATCATCAACACGTTCTTTTTCATAGTCCCCCGGCGTAGCGCTCATATAAACTACTTGATTTACATGTTGTTCGAATTCTTCTAATCGTAAAGGACGATTATCAAGTGCACTTGGCAATCTAAAACCATAATTAACCAATGTTTCTTTTCTAGCTCGATCCCCGTTATACATACCACGAACTTGGGGCATAGTTACGTGTGATTCATCAACAATCAGCAAAAAATCTTTAGGAAAAAAATCTAATAATGTGAATGGCGGTTGGCCTTCTTTGCGTCCGTCCATCCATCGAGAATAATTTTCAATCCCATTGACGTATCCCATTTCTTCTAACATGGCTAAATCAAATTCTGTTCGTTGTTGAATTCTTTGTGCCTCGATTAATTTATTTTCTGATTCAAATAGTTTTACTTGCATTTCCATTTCTTTTCGGATGCCATCTATTGCTTCGCGCATCGTATTATCATCTGTCATAAAATGTTTGGCTGGATAAATAGATATAAATTTTAAATCAGATAGTATTTCACCTGTTAGGGGTTGAACTTCTCGAATTCGATCAATTTCATCCCCAAAAAATTCCACTCTAATTGCTTTTTGCGCTTCGCTGGCTGGAAAAATTTCAATAACATCCCCACGAACCCGAAAAGTTCCACGACCGAAATCTAGATCATTTCTAGAAAACTGAATATCGATTAATTTTCTAATTAAATTATCACGACCAAAATCTAAACCGACTCTTAATCCAATAACGTGTTCCTTATATTGATGTGGATCGCCTAAACCAAAAATCGAACTTACGGATGCAACTACAATGGTGTCGTTTCTAGATAAAAGACTTGCCGTAGCTGAATTCCTTAATTTATCAATTTCATCATTAACACTTGCGTCTTTTTCAATAAAGGTATCTGAACTTGGTACATAAGCTTCTGGTTGATAATAGTCATAATACGAAACAAAATATTCAACTGCATTATTTGGAAAAAACTCTTTAAATTCTGAATATAATTGTCCGGCTAAGGTTTTATTGTGAGACAAAATTAAAGTTGGTTTATTCACCTGCTGAATAACATTTGAAATCGTAAAAGTTTTCCCTGTTCCAGTAGCACCTAATAATATCTGTTCTTTAACATTTTGATTGATTTTTGAAACTAGTTGTTTAATAGCTTGCGGCTGGTCTCCAGTGGGGCTATATTCACTTTGTAATTCAAATTGTCCGGGTAACTTTGTCATTATTATAATCACTTAATTATAGCAAAAAACTAATTGTATACGAACAAATGTTCTATATTTTATTTTTGCTAGAAAATTAAAAAAGAGCCTTAACGCTCTTTGTTTTTTGAGTTACAATTTTTTAATTATTCAGAAATTAAATTTCTATTAACTTTTTAATATTATCTTCAAAATGGACTATTTTATCTGCAGCCTGCTGTTTTGATTCCCCAACAACACCAATATATATTTTTAATTTCGGTTCGGTTCCACTTGGTCGTAAGGCTATCCAAGAGTCATCCTCAAATAAATATTTAATCACATTGGCGCTTGGCAAACTAATTTTTTTAGTTTCTCCGGTAATTATATTTTTTTCTAAACGTAGCTGAAAATCTTGAACGGTTCGAACAGGGAACTCACCAACACTTTTTGGACCCTTTTGGCGAAAATTAGCCATTGTTTTTTCCATGATTTCCGCCCCACTTTCACCGGGGAAATCAAAGGATATGGTTTTTTCCAATGTATATCCAAATTTATCGAAAATTTCATTCAATGCATCAGCTAAAGTTAATCCTTGATTAAAATAATAAGCCGCTAACTCGCTTATTAAAGTTATTGCTTGAATTGAATCTTTATCATGAGCAAAAGGCTTAACTAAAAAGCCATACGATTCTTCAAAACCAAATAAAAATTGTTTACTTCCAGTTTTATCAAAATGCACAATTTTATCAGCAATATATTTAAATCCAGTTAGTACTTCTAAACTTTTAACATTAAAAGTTTTAGCAATCTTAGCTGGTAGTGATGAAGATACGATCGAAGTAATTATTACTCCATTTTCAGGTAGAGTATTAGAATTTTGTTTCGCTGTTAATAAATAATTAACCATTAGAGCTGCCATTTGATTACCAGTCAAATAACTCCACTGACCCTTTGAATCTTTAAAAGAAACTCCTGCCCTATCAGCGTCAGGATCTACGGCTAAAATTACATTGGCTTCTGGATAAGTTTCTTGACCTAATTTAAATACTTCAGGAAATTCTGGATTCGGAAATTTGACAGTTGGAAAAGTTCCATCTGGAGTAAATTGCTTTTCAACTACTTGTAATTTTTTAAATCCTAAATTCTTTAATGCTTTAACTCCTAATTCTCCACCGGCACCATGTAATGGGGTGAAGACTAATTGAAAACCATTTTTAACAGCAATTTTTATTTGTTTTGGATCGATACTTACATTTTTAACTTGATCTAAATATTTTTTATCAAAACTTGCTGGAATTTTTTTAATACCAGTTAATATTTTTTTTATATTAAAAATATCAGTAATTTTTTCACGTTTTTTTATAATAGCCGTAACTGGATTCGGTGGTAATTGCCCACCATCGTCGCCATATAATTTATATCCATTATATTCCTTGGGATTATGGCTAGCTGTAATCATTACACCTGCAAAAGTTTTTAATTCCAAAACAGCATAACTTAATTCCGGTGTTGGATGTGGTCCATTAAAAAGATAAACCGTAATACCGTTAGCACGCAAAACTTCAGCCGTAGTTTGGGCAAATAGATCCGAATTAATTCGAGAATCACTAGAGATAGCTACTCCTTTTTTTATCGCTTCTTGTCCAGCATCAATAATAACTTCGGCTAAAGCTTGTGTTGTTTGGGCAACTGTATAAATGTTCATTCTATTCGGTCCTGCACCCAGCAAACCACGCATTCCAGCTGTCCCAAAACTTAAACTTCGATAAAAAGCATCGTGTAAATCATCGGCAGACATATTATCTAAATTATTTTTTAATTCAGGTGTTAATTTAGCCTGTTTCCATAAATTAATTGTCTCTTCTACTGTCATACAATTATTGTATGACAATTAAACTAATAACAATAGATGTAGATGGAACTTTAGTAAATTCTAAAAGTGAATTAACTCAACATACGATTGATATTTTAAAAAAAGCTATTGATAGGGGCGTAAAAATCGTAATTGCAAGTGGACGTCCTACCGCTGGAACCAAAAATTTCTTTCAAGCCTTGGGGATTGATAATTTAGAAAATCAGTACGCTATTAACTATAATGGAGCAATTGTTGCTAATACTAAGGGTGATGTAATTACTGAAGATACTTTAACATTTGATGATTATAAAAAAATTGCTAAATTAGCAGATGAGCTAAATATTCCCTATCAAATTGAAACAGCCGATTATATTATTACGCCATTTGCTAAAATTCCCAAATATACAGTCTTTGAAGCAAATTTGGTAAATATGCCTGTTTGGCACTTGCCAATTGAAAACACTCCAACTGATTCTGATATTGCAAAAGTTATGTTTATTGATGAACCAGAGAAAATAGAAAAGACACTTCCCTTAATTCCAGCAACATTCAAACAAGAATTTAACGTAATGAAAAGCGCTCCTGTTTTTATAGAATTTATTAAAAAAACCGTTTCAAAAGGTTTAGCCTTGCAACAATTAGCTGAAAAACTAAAAATTGATATTAGCCAAACAATGGCTATTGGCGATCAAGGAAATGATCTTTCAATGCTAGAAAAAGCAGGGGTTAGCGTTGCTATGGGCAACGCCATTCCTGAACTCAAACAAATTGCTGATTTTGTTACTAAAACTAACGATGAAGATGGTGTAGCCTACGCTATTGAAAAATTTATTCTTAATGATAATTAATTTCTTTTGTAAAAATATTCGTATCGAAAGTAAAGGTATTATCGATTTTTAAAATATTTGCTAAATTGTCTCTTAGGATTCCAATAATTTTATTGGAATCCTTTTTATATTGAGAAACTGATTCTCTACTGGAATTCTCTTTTTGAGTAGACCAATGTAACATTAACTCATTATAAAAATCTGTTCGTATATTAAAATCCGGGGAAATATCTTTATAAATTATTTCTTTTAGAGAGTTTTTAGCGGTATCGAAAATATAATCAATATTTTTTGCAAACTGAACAGTACTATTTTCAAAGTGAATTAATAAGTCGTTTATTAATTCTGGATTTGCCCTAATTGTTCCCTTACTTGCAATAAATTTATTTATTTTTTTAGTTATTTGAAATTGTTCTTTTGCATTATTATATTGATTTAAAATAAATAATATTTCACTCATTTTAATATATGGGAACATTTCAAGTATTACTTTTTCTACATCAACATTTTTATTACTTATTTTTTGCATAAAATTTTGTAATGTTTTAGAAGTAATTTTATTTTTCTTCAAATAGTCCAGTAAATAATTATCAATTATATTCTGCCAATGAATATATTCTTTAATTGAAAAATCATTATCAATCAATTTAATTTGTCCATTATTATCAAATTGATATTCAGAAAAATCATGTGTATCTCCGATTTTTATATATGGCGATCCAATATTAATTCGTCCATCAATATAATGGATATTTCCAATTTGATTTGAATTATTACGATTAAAAACACTGACCGGATCATCAGGATTTAAATAATAAGTAATTCGATCCTGAAACAAATTTAAATTTTGTTTTTCTTGTTTGCTTAAAGAATTACTGATATCAGGTCCATTAAACAAGGTTACTTGGCCTACTTTTGCAGAAGTTTTTAAATCCATTTTACTAAGGCCTGTGACAATCACCATAGTGGCTAAACTATGACCAACTAAGTCCCATTTTTGAATATTCGGAAATTTATTTTTTTCTTTAGTGAAGCTATTTGTAAAATCTTTCGCTTGAATTACAGCTTTATTTTCAATTGCAAAGGGTAAATTGTTATTCCACCAATCTGGGTTTTTATAATCAATACCATCACTTCCTCGAACAACGTAATATCCTTGCGTTGCTGATTTAGCAAATTTTTTATTTGTGACTACATAAGCAGTATATCCAGTTTTAGGATTATTAATTGTTTCTTGTAAATACCATTTTTTACCATCGCCAAAATCGTAAAATTCTTGATTGCTTGCAAAATTCTGAGGTCGATTTGAATAACTAGCTTGTGCTAAATTTAATTGAATATTTTTATTCGACCTTAAATCACCCATACTTATTTAATACGCTTTATGCATTTAAAACAAACAAAAAACCTAAGCTATTAAAAGTTTAGGTTTAGAGATTATTTTTAATTATTTAGTGCCAAACAAACGATCCCCAGCATCCCCAAGACCGGGAACGATGTAACCATTTTCATTTAATTTCTCATCAAGTGCAGCGGTATAAATGTCAACATCGGGATGTGTCTCTTGAATTGTTTTAATTCCTTCTGGGGCACTGACTAAAACCATTAATTTAATTGCTTTTGCACCACGTTTTTTTAATGCCTCAATAGCATCTTTTGCAGAGCCACCAGTAGCCAACATCGGATCGACAATAATCACTTCGCGTTTTTGGATATCTTCTGGTAACTTAATGAAATATTCATGCGGTTCTAATGTTTGTTCATCACGATACATGCCAATATGACCAATTTTAGCGGCCGGAATTAAATTCACTACTCCGTCTACCATACCTAATCCAGCACGTAAAATAGGGACAATAGCAACTTTTTTTCCAGTTAATTGTTTAACAGTTGTTTTCGCAACTGGCGTTTGGATTTCAACATCTTCTAATTGCATCTCTCGACTAACTTCATATGCCATTAAAGTAGCAATTTCATTTACTAATGCTCTAAAATCTTTAGTTCCAGTATTTTGATCTCTTAAAATTCTTAATTTATGTTGAATTAATGGATGATTGATTACAGTAACTTTTGACATTTTTATACCTCAATAGTATTTTAACAGTGCAAAATAACAATAATGTAACAAAAATTAAAGATCAATGTAAATTGCCCCTTGACGCAAAATTTTTCCGTCTTGTACGACCGTAGATGCCATCCCCTTTGGTAAAGAATCATCAACTACGATTGCATCAATTTTTCCTTCTAATTGCAATAAGACACCGGCTGCAGTAGTATTTGAAGTTTGATTAGTTAAATTAGCAGAGGTTCCCGTAATTGGCTGTCTAACTAATTCAATTATTTTTTGTGAAATATAATCATCGCTTTTTCGATACCCAATTCCTTTGTCAATAATCGTTAGAGCACCTGGCCAAAAAAGTTCAGCAATTTTTTTATTTTCTGATGAAAAAGTAGTTGGAATTATATTTACCAACCATGAAATTGGTTTTTCTTTCAAGGAACGCCCCTTAATATTAGCTACTTGTTGGTCATTTAATGCTGCCAACCCATATAAAGTATCAGTTGGAATTGCTACAACACCGCCCTGTAAAATAATTTCTGCTGCGTGTTTAATATCGTTTATTGAATTACTTAAAATTTCGGTCATAATTTAATTTTAACCATTCTTACTTTTCCATTTAAGTCGCGCCTAATAATCGAATTTGAAGCAAGCTTCAAAATTGAGTTAGCTTGTTTATTACCAATTTCAAAATACAAGGTTTGATTTTTATGAGCACCCGATAAAATTTTTTTGTAAATTTCCATCCCATTATCATTAGCAAACAATGCTATTTTCGGTTCATTATTCAAGACAACATCATCAATTTCATCATTTTTAAAATCAATATAGGGTGGGTTACTTACAATTAAATCAAAATTATTTTGCAAATTTTGCCATACATCGCTCAATATAAAGTTAACATCCAGCTTTAAATTAAAAGCGTTTTTTTTCGCTACAATTAGCGCATCTTTTGAGATATCGCTTAATGTAAGATCCCAATTTGGTTTATGTTTTTTTAATGTAAGTCCAATTGCCCCACTACCAGTTCCTAAATCTAAAACTTTTAAATTATCGCTCGTTGAATAATCTTTTAAAATCCATTCAACTAATTCTTCTGTTTCTGGGCGGGGAATTAAAACTCTTTCATCAACTAAAAATTCCGAATCATAAAAAGCGGTATGGCCTAATATATATTGAACACTGCGACCATTAATTAATTGAGCAACCCAATCTGGCCACTGCTTTATTAATATTTCATCTGCCTTACGATCTAAATTAATTCTTAATTGCGCATAATTTAAATCAGCATATCCGGCCAATAAAAA
>JAITDY010000053.1 GCA_031282325.1 Lactobacillaceae bacterium
TTGATATATCAGATGAAGTAATTGCTGAAATTAAATTGTCTAGTGGAAAAGAAGATTCGGCAAAAAGAATTGCCAATAAATTTCATTTTTCAGACGAACAAGCAATGGCAATCGTAACCATGCAACTTTATCGTCTAAGTAACCAAGATGCAATTACTTTAAAAGAGGAACAAAATCAGCTTCAAGATAAAATAAATCAGTTAAACTTGTGGCTAACTGATGAAGCTGCTTTTAAAACAGAAATCACGCGTCAATTAGATGAAACACAGGAATTGTTTAATACTTATAAACGTTTAACAAAAATTGAAAAAGATGTAGAAGAAATAGAAATTGATACATCGGCACTAATTAAGGCAGAGGATACGGTTGTTGTCGTTAAAAAAGATGGCGTTATTCAAAGAATGAGTCAACGTGTTTTTGATAATAATTTCGATTCATACGAAGACAAAAACAGAGTGGTGATGTCACAAAAAGCTACTACCACTGATGGTTCACTTTTTTTCACTAAACAAGGGCTTTCATTTTACCGTTCAGTAGACGAAATTGAAAATCAAACCATTAAAATTGATACTACAAACGTCCATAAAGACATTCCAAGTTTTAAATCCGATGATGAAATAATTGGTGGTTTTGCTTTTAATCTGAATGATATTGAAAAATATTTTATTATTTCCATTACGCAAAAGGGGATGGCTAAGATTTCAAGATTAACAGATACTATGCCAAATATCTCAAATCATGGCTATTTTAAAAGAACTAAAGTTTATAATGGCTTAAAAAATAAAAATGATTTAGTTATTTCAGTCTTTTTTGTTAAGGAAAAGGAACTAAAAAATAAAAATAAAGGAATTTCAATTCAACGCAATAGTGGCAAAACGTCCACTATTAAGCTTGAAGATATTTCCTTGCAGGGAGCCAGTGGGTCTGGTTCAAATAAAATAAAAGTTAATGAAAATGATGCAATAAATAGTGTTATTCTTAATTAAGAAAAGGAAGTAGGTAAAAATGTCAGAATATCAAGTTTTTGGTCACACTAATCCAGATACAGATACAATTGCTTCAGCAATTGCAACTTCATATTTATTAAATAATTTATATAAATGGGATACACAGGCAGTTGCCTTAGGTACTCCCAATGAAGAAACTACTTTTGCTTTAAATTATTTTAAGGTTCAAGCTCCTAATGTGATTAAAGAAGCAGAAACTGAAAAAGTTGTTTTAGTCGACCATAATGAGGCTGCACAATCAGTAACTAATCTAAGTGATGTTACCGTTGCTTCTATCTATGATCATCATAAATTTAATTTTTCCAATAGCGATCCGCTTTATATCGTTGCAAAGCCATGGGGTTCTGTTGCAACTATCTTATATTTTGAATTTAAAAATAATAATGTTGAAATCCCATCAGAAATTGCTGGATTAATGGCTTCTGCTATTATTTCAGACACATTATTGCTAAAGAGCCCAACTACTACAGATGTTGATAAAATCGCTCTTGAAGAATTAGCTAAAGTTGCTGGTTTAGAAAATTATAAAGAATATGGTTTGGAGTTATTAAAAGCCGGTACTAATTTAGAAAACAAAACAGAAGAAGAATTATTAAATGGTGATGCTAAAACATTTACAATGTCTGGTAGAACAATTCGCATTGGTCAAGTAAATACTGTTGATATTGATTCAGTATTGTCTAGAAAAGATAAGTTACTTGCCGCCATGGACAAACAAATGCAAAAAAATGGTTTTGATGATTTTCTATTTGTAATAACAGATATTCTAAATAGTAATTCAAAAGCTATTTTCCAAGGAGAAGATCTTGCTTTTGTTGAAGAAGCTTTTTCAATTAAAGCCGATAATCACATTATTGATTTGCCAGGAGTGGTTTCACGTAAAAAACAAGTTGTCCCTCCCTTGGAAGAATCATTTAAATAATTTAATAAAAATACTTGTAAAATATTCAGTTTTTATATATACTAATAAGGTATTGGTTACACACCTATTATTTTATTTTTAATATCAAATTATTTTAAGGAGCATCGTATAATGGCAAGTAAAGGTCAAAGAGATCACATTATTCTTGGAAACGATGAAACTGGCGAAAGAATTTATCTAACCAGTAAAAATCGTCGTAATACACCAGATCGTCTGGAATTAAAAAAATATTCACCAAAATTGCGTAAGCATATTACTTTTAAAGAGGTTAAATAATTAATGGCAAAAAAATCAAAAATTGCAAAAGCTAAAAGAATCCAAGCTACTGTTGATAAGTATGCAGAAAAAAGAGCTGCTCTTAAAGCAGCTGGGGATTATGCTGGATTAGCAAAACTTCCAAGAGATGCTTCGCCCGTTCGTGTTAATAACCGTGATATGGTCGATGGACGTCCACATGCATATATGCGTGCTTTTGGATTAAGCCGTTTGAATTTCCGTCAATTAGCACATAAAGGACAAATACCTGGGGTTAAAAAAGCTTCTTGGTAATTTAAACAGCTGAATAGCTGTTTTTTTATACAAAATAAAAAGTGAGATAATTAATGTCTAATCAAAGTTCAGTTATTATTGGTATTGCAGGTGGCTCGGGTAGCGGAAAAACTACAATTTCTAATCAATTATTTCAAGATTTAATTGGAGAATCCGTTACAATAATTCCTCAAGATGCTTATTATAAAGATCAATCGGATATGCCAATGGAAAAGAGAATAAAGGCTAATTATGATCATCCTGATTCCTTTGAAACAGATTTGCTTATCTCAGATTTACTAACATTAAAAAATGGTGGTAGTATTAATTTACCAGTCTATGATTATAACCAACACACACGTTCAAAAGAAGTTATCCCTACCAAAAGTGCGCAAGTAATTATTGTTGAAGGTGTCTTACTTTTCGTTGATGAATCATTACGAAATATTTTAGATATAAAAGTTTATGTAGATACTGATGATGATATCCGTTTTATTCGAAGATTAAAAAGGGATGTTTCTCAACGTGGAAGGACAGTTGACGGGGTTATTTCTCAATATTTAGATACCGTAAAACCAATGTTTCATCAATTTGTTGAGCCAACGAAAAGATACGCCAATATTATTATCCCTGAAGGTATTACTAATAAAGTTGGTGTCGAGATGCTAAAAACCAAAATTGAATCATTTTTAAAATAGACTGATAAATTGGTCTATTTTTTTAAATAGTTAATTATTATGAAAAAATCAGTTTTAAAGATTACAATTAATGAACTAAAAAATTAAAATGGGATCGATCAAAGAAGTATTGATAATAAATACCATAAAGTGGCATAAAAAATAGTTAAACAGATGATGTTTAAACCAAAAAACCAAAATTAATAGATAAAAATAACTTTATTTCTGTTTTATCTCTGAAAGCCAGAATTATTATTGCTAGTAATAAATTTTGGTCTAAGGTTCAATTCAATATACATTTAACTTTTTTGCACTATAACTTTTATTGTTTTTAACAACAATCTTACTAATAATTTTAGCTTTAAAATGAAATATAAAATGTTAACGGTAACTATATAAAAATACTTTAATATAATCTTGAAATCTTGTAATATTAAATTGTAAACGTTTACAATTTAATATTACAGGTAAAGGTCTGTTCAATCCCTTTAAAACGAGAGGGACGTAAACATGTTAAAAGATTTTTTTGCACTACAACATCCAAAAAAAATAAATATTTCAATATCAGAAGAACGTAAGCAATGGTTTAAGCAATTCATAAAAGCTTTTGCTGTAGTTTTTTTTGTATATTTTGGTATGTATTTAATTAGAAATAATATTAAAGCTGCCACTCCACTACTCGTGGAAAAGGGTACTGTATCAACAACGCAAATTGGAATTATTGGATTAGCATTTTCAATTACTTATGGAATTGGAAAAACACTAATGTCAACATTTGTTGATGGTCACAACGCAAAAAGAATGATCTCTTTTTTCTTGATAATTTCAGCATTTTTATCACTTATTTTTGGAATTGTTCTCTTAACACAGAATGCCACAACAGGTGTGTTGCTAGCAATTTGGGGATTAAATGGACTATTTCAGTCTCCGGGTGGACCAGCATCTTATTCAACGATTTCACGCTGGACTCCAGAAACAAAGCGAGGCCGTTGGTTAGGTTTTTGGAACACATCACATAATATCGGTGGTGGGCTTGCCGGTTTATTGGCATTATGGGGCGCTAATCATTTATTCAACGGTAACGTTGCAGGAATGTTTATTTTTCCAGCTTTTATAGTGATCATCATTGGCTTAATTGGTTTATTTTTGGGTAAAGATGAACCTGAAGAATTAGGTTGGGATTCTGCTCCAGTTATTTTTGACGAAACAGAATCAAAACAAAATAAACAAGCCGAATCAATGACTAAAATGGAAATTCTTAAACAGTTTGTAATTAAAAATCCATGGGTATGGGTGCTATCAATTGCCAATGTATTTGTTTATATTGTTCGTATTGGAATTGATAACTGGGCACCCTTATATTCAGTTCAAGCGCTTCACATGAACAACAGTGTTGCAGTATCAACAATTTTCTATTTTGAAATGGGCGCTTTGCTCGGTTCATTATCATGGGGTTGGATTTCGGATTTATTAAAGGGTCGACGAATCGTTGTAGCATTAGTTTCTGTATTTTTACAATTTTTTGTTCTTCATTTATACTCAGTTGCTCATAGCAAAATTGCTTTATTTGTAGCTTTATTTATAATGGGTTGGCTAGTTTTTGGACCCCAGTTACTAATTGGTGTTTCAGTAGTAGGTTTTGTTCCAAAACAAGCACTATCGGTTGCTAATGGATTAACTGGTACTTTTGCTTATCTTTTTGGTGATTCGTTGGCAAAGGTTGGACTAGGCTATATTGCTGATCCAAAATCAAGCGGATTAAAAATATTTGGAACCGTTTTACACGGTTGGCAATCAACATTTATCGTCATGTATATTGCTCTTGTTATTGCAGCTATTTTATTGATTTTCGTTGCCTTTGCTGAAGAACGAAAAATAAAACTTGCTAATAAAAATTAATAAAAATAAAATTGGAGGAATTATTTTGAATTATCATATAGAAGAAGATGCTATTGGACCAGTCAAGGTTCCAAATGATGTTTTTTGGGGACCGCAGACTCAAAGGTCGCATGAAAACTTTAAAATTGGTGAGGTTATGCCTTATTCAGTAATTGAAGCGATTTTACACATTAAAAAAGCAGCCGCAATTACAAATGCTAAATTAGGTGCAATCGCACAAAACAAGGCTGATTTAATTGTAAAAACTGTAGATGAATTACTTACTGGAAAATACCGCGATCAATTCCCATTAGTTGTTTATCAAACTGGTTCTGGAACACAAACTAATATGAATGTTAATGAGGTTATTTCGCATTTAGCCTCCAAAATTCAACCAGAATTACCATTATTACCTAATGACGATATTAACCATTCTCAAAGTTCTAATGATACTTTTCCCACGGCAATGGCTATTGCTGCATATATAGAAACTTCTAAATTATTGCCAATCCTTAAACATGTGAAAAATACCTTTGATTCTAAAGCTGAAGCTTATAAAGATGTGATTAAAATTGGTAGAACACATTTACAGGATGCAACTCCAATGACAGTTGGTCAGGAAATTTCTGGTTGGGCTTCTGGAATCCAACATAATATTAATTATTTGGAATTGAATTTACCAACACTTTTAGAATTACCAATTGGTGGAACCGCAGTAGGAACAGGATTAAATACGGCAACAGGATATGATACTGAGGTTGTCGCAAAAATAGCTGAATTATATGATATACCTTTTATAAAAGCTCCAAATAAATTCCAAGGAATGGCTGAACATTCTGGACTTAATATGGTTCACTCTGTATTAAAAACATTAAGTGCTGATTTAGTTAAAATTGGAAATGATATTCGTTTCTTGGCTTCAGGTCCTAGAGCAGGATATGGTGAATTCAATATTCCAGCTAACGAACCTGGTTCGTCAATTATGCCTGGTAAAGTCAATCCAACTCAAATTGAAGCACTTACTATGGTTGCAGCTAGTGTTTTTGGCCATGATGTCACAATTAATTTTGCTGCTTCACAGGGTAATTTCGAAATGAACGTTTATAAACCAGTAATTATTGCAACATATTTAAATTCTGTATCACTCTTAAAAGAAAGCATCCAATCTTGGGATGAAAAATTATTAGCTGGAATG
>JAITDY010000030.1 GCA_031282325.1 Lactobacillaceae bacterium
TGTACTTTTCGTTTTAAAATGCACTGTGCCGCTATATTCGCCTATAACCAGCATAAACATTAAGATTTAAGCCGTTTTTCATGCTTTAAATAAATGTACTTTTCGTTTTTATGCCCGTAAAATTTCATGTAAATTTGTTCTGTCTAAACAATTAAAATTATGTTGATGATATAAACAAAGAAAACAGAAAATAAAAAAAGCGTTAGCTTGTACTTTGTTCTTCAAAATCTAGCAAATTTTAAGCCCAAAAAAGTAAAGCGAAAACGCTCACATTGCCGACGTGGGCTTTTACTTTTGTTGGGCGGGTATGCTAGAACCTTGAAGACATATTGAGTTTAAGTCCACTTTTTAATAAATGAAGCAACAATATGAAATCCAAAATACATATAGGCAAACTTATACGACAAAAAGTAGAACAGCGTTCACTTTCGATTACAGAATTTGCCAAACTCATTAATCGCTCGCGCAGTGATGTTTATTACATTTATGACTGTGAAAGTATTGATATTGCGTTGTTGTTGCAAATATCCGACGTGTTGGATTTTGATTTTATAGAAAAATATTATTGTAACTCAAAAACGAAAACCACAGAATTTGAATATGTATTACTGACATTTTTACAGCAAGAAGAACTTCCCGATACGCTTCCCGAAAAATCTGTTTTATTGAAAAAACAAAATAAATAATATTGTCAAAAAATTTGACGTTTTTGTTAGATATTTTGACGCTAATTGTAGATGTTTATAAAAAGTTATTCCCTAATTTTGTAAAAAAATTAAAAAAGGGTAACGGCTACTCCTATTATTAAAGTTAGCCATAAATAAAAATTATTTATATGAAAAAAGTAAAATTATCTTTAGAGGAATTAGAAAAAAATTCAGATGCAATTGCCACTTTATTAAACAAAAGAGGTTTATTGCAAGTTAAAGGTGGTGCTAATCAAGACGCTAACCCTAATTACTGCGAAATGCCCCTACCACCTCCTATTTATCTTGATTGGCCTCCAATACCAACGTATTGTGAATCTTGTCATAATAATGGACAGATTAGTGGTGGAGGATTATTATAAATAGTAATACTATGGAAACTGACGTTTACTAATTTTAATAATTTTGAATTTATTAAAAAAGTCCTAAAAATATTAGGACTTTAATTTTAATTAATACTGCATAATATGATTATTAGAGAAATAGTTTTAAAGGTAACAAGTACATGTAATTTATCTTGCAAATATTGTTATGTCTTTAATCAAGGCGATACATCTTTTTTGCACGAACCTAAAGTTATGAATGAAGATGTTATCATTTCCGTGTTACAGAAAGTGAATAATTATTGTGAGTTACATAAATTAAATAATTTTTTTATTGTTTTTCATGGCGGAGAACCTCTTATTGTTGGACACGAGTTTTATGAAAAATTTATATCTTTGTCAAATAAAATTATTAAATCAGTGAAAATACACTATACTCTTCAAACAAATGGAACTTTACTATCCGAAAAATGGTGTAATTTTTTTAATGAATTTAATATAACAGTTGGCGTTAGTATGGATGGAAATAAACTATCTTCTGTAAATAGAGTATTTAAAAATAATAATATGGAAGCATACGATAAAATATTAGAAGGTTATAATACTGCAAAACAGTTTATACAATATTTACCAATACTTTCTGTTATTAATACATCTGCTAATGTATCCGAACATTATCAATTTTTTAAAAAATTAAAAGTGCCTCATATGGATTGCCTGTTCCCGGATTCAACTTACGAAAAATTTGATAAAAATGCAAAACATTTAGGTAGGTGGTTAGTAAATTTATTTGATTTATGGTATTTTGATAAAGATGAAAATAAGCCAATAATAAGAATATTTTATATTATTATTAGATTATTATTAGGTAATGAAGCAGGTTGTGAGCTACTTGGCACAGCGCATAACGGAGTGATTAACATTAAATCAAATGGTAATATTGAATCTGTTGACAGTTTAAAAATATGTGGAGATGGATTTGCTAGAACAAAATATAATATACTTAGGGATGAATTAGACAGCATAAAAGAATCAGATGTTTTTTATAAATATTATAATTCACATCAAGATGATGTTTTATGTGAAAAGTGTAAAAAATGTATAATAAAAGAAATATGTGGTGGCGGCTTATTGGCTCACAGGTTTTCAAAAGCAAATGGATTTAATAATCCTTCTGTTTATTGCAAAGACTTATTTCTATTAATAAGCCATATTCAAAATACATTAATAGATGATTTACCAGAAGAATTAACAGACAAAATTCAAATACAAAAACTCTTAAACGATGATTACAATTAACAAAAATTTCAAAAAATTACTGTTCTGTTTAGGTTTTATTACTTTATGCAATACAGCATTTGCTCAAAATAAACTGACAACAGAAAACATTAAACAGTTAAATCTTAAATTGTTTTGCTTAGCAACAGCGACAGACACAATTCATTTTGTAAAATACGATACTGTTGACGTAAAAAAACCTTTGCTATTGTTTATTCAAGGCTCTTTACCCATGCCTTTAATAATTGATAATAATGGCAATTTGGATGCAAATCATTTTAGCATTTTCAACAAAACAGTTTTTAATCAGTTTAACGTTGTAGAAATATCATAACCTAACACACCGCCAATTGTAAATGCAGAGAATTTGAATAATCAATATTCTTATGTAAA
>JAITDY010000042.1 GCA_031282325.1 Lactobacillaceae bacterium
TCCGCCACTCGGGCATATTATAAAAAATATTCATCTATTTTAGATTGATATCTTAAATAACTAACTTAGATATTATAACTAATAAACTTTATCTTTGCAAGCATCCTCATTTAAAAAATAATTCTATTTCTTTTTAAAAGGCCAAAATAATCGTGTTTTTTTGTTTTGCTTATCAAGCTGTTGTTGAATATATAATTCTTTTGAATAATTGCTTTTTAAAGCATCATCAGCAATTGGTAACAGATTTAAACGTGAATTATAATCAACCATATAATTTTTTATATCTAATTTTGGATCTTGAGATTGATAATAATAATTTATATTTGCTTGTTTTAAATCAATTTTTAAACTATCAAATTTTGCTAAACTTTGATAATAAAGAAACGGTTTTAATTTAAGAAAATCATTTATATTGGAAAATACATCACTAGTTATTAATGACTCATTTTTATCGTCTTTTAATAACGAATAAAAATAAACAGCTGCAAAAGAAGATATGGGTCCACTGCCTATAAATTGCAATTTTTTAAATTTTCCAGTTTTAATAAAATGATTAATTTCATCTAAGACAACTTTCTCATAGGCATTTTTATTTTTTAAATTTGAATATAATCCTGCCCCAACTCTCGTATCGGCAAAATACAATACTGAACCAGAAAGAGGTCCTACAATGTCGAGTGGAAAATTATTACGACCATAAACTGGTTCTGAAAAAACAATCCGTGCTGTTTGTTTGTGATTATCAGCCACAAAACTAAAGGTATGCAATTGATTAGCAAAATCTGAATAACTGTTATCACCTTGAATAAAATAACTTTTTTCATCTATTTCTGGTCGTAATTCTATTGAATTAAAAATAAAATCACCATCACCAAAACCAATTAACTCAATCTTATATGAACTAGCATTTAATGGGTAATTAAAAGTAAAAGTATCTAAATCGTGTTCTTCTACGATGATACGATTATGATCATCATTATAAACAGAAACAGATAAATAAGGTGTAATTCCATTCGTTTGTACATGACGCGTAATGCGATAAATATTACCCGGGATTAATTCTGGCAATTCAGGAACTCTTCTAATATTCCAGTTTGCTTCACTTGACCAACCAACTATTGTAGCGCCATTTGGATAAAAAGGATGGCGATAATGCACTTCATCAAGTGCTTTAAATTCTACTTCGGCTCCATATAAGGTACCCATTTGCGTTTGATTAGTCCAATAAAATTGTTGCGGTTCTTTTAATTTCATTTAATTAAGTCCTGCTGCTTTTCTTCAACGATTCTTTTTAAATTATCCATAATAAATTTAAACATTTCAGAAATTTTTTCAATATGGAATCCTTTTTCCTCTTCCCAAATAACTTTAGCATTATGTTTTTTAAAAAATTCTTGGAGTATTGGAAGTGAGACACCATCATATTCATCGCGATCCATAGTAAACAAATATGTTTCAGTTTTACTCCAATCAGCTTTTTCCAAAGTTTCCCATAAGCGATTATTTAATCGTTGCGTATCCGAGGCATCCATTCTTCCAGTAAATAAACGCCGGATATCATAATTCCACTGAATTGCTGCGCCAACATTTTTGTCGGCCGTAAAAGTACCTAATTGAATAATTGGTTTTGCTGCAAAAACCACTGCTGGTTGTAATCCCAATTCTGCTAATTTTCCAGTATAAAATAAGGCTGGATACGAACCTAACGAATAACCAACCATTATTAACTGTGAACCATCAATTTCTAATTCATCCAAAGCTTGTTTGATGCGGTTAGTGACTGCGTCTTCATATTCAGGTGTTCCAATAGTAAAAGCTCCACCTTGCGTTCTAGCATCGGTAAATAATAGATGTGGAACGCCCATTGATTCATAGGTACTCATTAATTCATACTTGTCAGTGTATAAACGTGAACCAGCAAAAGAAACAACCAATGGACCTTTTTTAACGCCCGGATTAAAGTAGGAAAGCATTTCGTTAACTCCATCGACATTTGTCCATTCTCCTCCGGCAAGCAACATTCCCAATCCGTGCCTAGAACGACGGATATGAATATTTTTAAATTCGAAAGAGCCTTTCCCTTTTAGATAATATGTTAATTGATAATCCGAATAAGAAATTCCAAAAGGAGTAAATTCATTAAGCTTCCGAAGATTTGATTGCGGAATCGATATTGTCTTAACGATTCCAGTTGCATTTTGATTATTATAAAAATCGATATCTAAACGAACTTCAATATCACCTTGGGACTCGTATTCCATCCAAATATAACTGCTATTAGCAGCTATATCACCAAAGTACCTTCGCTGAACACCAACTTGAACGAATTGATCCCCAAAATCGCCGGTTATCACCGTAGAAAAACGGCCATTACGTTGCACTTTAGCTTGCAAATTTTTGTCAATTAAAAATCCATCTTCATCAAAACGCGCTTTAAAACCAAATTGGCTAAAATATAAATCATTGTGAATACGATTTATAACTTGAGAAGCTTCACTTGAATCACTAAAATCAAACGCGCGTCTTTTATCTAAAACAACCTGTGCTTTTGAGGTAGGTTTTCCGGTATAAATAATTTTGTATGCCGGCAATGTTGCAATTACATCGGCTAAATCGATATCGATAATATCATTGCTAATCCAAATATAATGAAACGCTGAAATTTCTTTGTCTTCATTAAAATCGGCCAGTTTAAAATCTTCACTAGACATATGCATCCACTGATTTTCAAAATCAACAATACTACTAGTTAAATCAATATCGCCTACTTGGATCATTAAGGGCAGTTTTTTTGCTTCTTGTACTTGTAATTGAACCATTTATATCTCCTGATTAAAAACTTGATTCCATCTATTCATAACCTCAACACTTAAAAATCCTTTAACTGAAAACATTGCACGTTGACGCATTTGGACCCATTTTTTTACATCACTTGTAACTCCCAGTATATTTTCAGCCAAATTTTCATTTGTACTTTGAATATAGGAACCTTCTTCGCGATTATATTCTGTTATTGTTAAAACGATTTGTGGCAATCCAGCCTCAAGAGTTTTAGACTGAATAAATTGATTGGGATACTTTGCCATGTCAACAACAATCCTCGATGAAGCAATTAATTTAACGATATTAGACTCGCTTTGATTAAAATCGATTTTTACTTTAGTTCGATGTTGAATATCGAATAAATTCATATTTTCTTGCGGAAATTCATTAATTGGCAATATCGTTAATGAAATTTCTTGATCAGAAGCCAGCATCTTATTAAATTGTTCAATTATCGCATTTTTATCTTCATCGCTTTGGCTTACCCACAAAATATTCTTTTTATCTTCTTGAGCGTCCAATGACAAATCATACATTTTAATATGCATCGGGTAGGGACTAATATCAATCACATGTTCTTTGAGATCTGGGTATAGATTTATTAATTCTGTTTTTTGTTTGGGATTTGGAACGATAATTTTATTATAAATATTTTTCCATTCCGCTATTTCGTCTGAATTTATTTGCTGAATTAAATTATTAAAATTATTGAAGCTTAAATATTTAGAAATTTTTTGCAAGTTCGATTTTTTTATAATTTCGTGATTATCTTTTGAATATTCAACTATTAATTCATTATTAATATTTTCAAGATCTGAAGACAAATTTAAAAGGTATTCTGTTTGCAAATCAACTAATGAAATAAATTTATTTTTGCCATTAAATTCATTTTCTAGAGTAATTTCTGATGATCTACCATCAACAATTTTATGATTCATAACAATTTGTTGGTCTGGAGCAAAATAAAGCTCTTCAGTTGGAGTAATTTGGTCGTCTGTATAAAATATTTTTCGACTCAAAAAGCCTCGATCATCAAATTCATAACGATGAGTTCTTCTGTTATTTTCATAAAAATCAATAACATTTAAAAAACTATAGTCTTTTTTATGAAGCCAAACTTTTGCATATAATTCCACCTGATTTTTATAAACATAATAAAGTGGATCTCCTTCAATAATTTTTAATCCCTTTGGCCAATTAAAATCGTTAATGTCAATTCTTTGTTCATCAACATATAGGGCTCTTTGCAAGGTATTAAACATAGAAAAAACTGGAGTATTTTCTAAATCATTATCTTCTAGTTCCCTTTTTGTTTGGGAGGCAAAAGAAAGCGACAAGACAGACACTTTATCGCTAGATGCTTCGGTAAATAATTGAATTTGTTTTACTGAATTATCAAATTCAGGGATTATAGGAACCGTGGAGTTCCATTTTGGAAGAACATAAATCATAAATTTTTTCCTATTCTGGAATTTTTGTTTCAGAAGCTGCCTTTTGAGCAAGCTTTAATGCATTATTATCAATCAGGTATTTCTCAAAATTAGTTAAAATAAGATCAAAATTTTCATCAGCCAAGCCATTTTCTCCATTCAAAACCGAGTTAGCCATTCCGTTATTGCCATTAAATAAAACTGGAATACCTAATTCAATAGAACTAGTAATTGTATATGAAGCTCCTTGATCATCAGATAAATCAACTACCATCTGAGAATCCGAAGCAAATTTGGCAATTTGACGTGCTTCAGAAATTTCATTTAAAGGATTATAGGTAGCTTTAAACCACTCGTTTTTTTCTTCGACTGCGTTTTTCAAATTATCACCAAGTCCCCATTTACGAATAACATAGACATTAAATTTATTACCATTTTCGCGTTGAGTTTTAATTAAATCGTAAAGTTGCTTAAACTTCACATCATCATCATTTTTCCCGTGAACTAATAAGACAATTGAAGGATCATCATTTTTAAAAATTTCTGTTAGTGTAGTTGAGTCTTTTCTAGGTTTTTCATTATCGCCATGTAAAACCTTTATTTTATCAATAAATTCCGGGACAGCCTTTGCAACTGCTTTTTGGGTAATTGGATTATCTACAATAATTTCATCAATATTTTGTTGTGAGGTTAATTGAGAAATTTGGGTTGGCTTGCCATCGCCTATTTTAAAATCATGGTTAACTACAAGTATTTTTTTGGCATTAGGTAATTCGTTAAAAAACTCAGTAGCTCTTCCATTTGTTTCAAAGAAATATAAATTAGTAGATGAATCATTTTTAATTTCATTTCGAATAAATTGTTCATTTAACGATACAATCCCATTTAATAACTGATCATTAAAATTATCATTAAATTTTCGAACTGATGAAATGTACCTGCTACCGTCTTCACCTACTGAATAATAGATTTGGAATTTTTCTTGACCCTTTGGATTATAAAAAGTTTCCGCATACCCCTTACCTTCTGATTGATATAAAGTTGAAGACAAAAAACCGCGCCAATCATATTTATCTATTACAACATCTTGTCCATTGCGATCGCGATAATTAGCATTTTTTACGTATCGTTCAACCCCAACAATTGTTGGTTGATAATCCATTCGAACTCTTTCAATACTTCCATCTTGAACATTTGCATGATGATAGGTACCGAAAATCTCCATTTTTTTAGGGCTCGGTAATTCATAATACCATCTCTGTTTGCCTTTAAAATTAGTTGATTCTTGGTAATATTCAAATAAATTAATAAAGTCATTCGGATCGATTAAATAACGTTCAATGAATGAATGGAGGGCTAAATGGTGATCTAATGAAATTATTTTTACTTCTTGCGATGAATTTTTAAAATACTGATAAAGAGCTAACAAGCGTTCTATTGGTGCTTCAATTTTTTCCGGTAAAGAATTAAATATTAGATAATTCATTTGTTAACTCCTTTTTTTGATTATCAAGCCATTGATTATAATCATCAATATAACTCTGCCAACCTTGCCAAACATTTTCTTCAGTGTATCGTTGTCTATCTTGATAAGAACCTTCAATGTACTTATTTAAAGTATCCTCGTCGCGTAATATCTTTAAAATAGCTTGGGCATATTTTTTAATTGAATCTTTTTGGCCCATTGGAACTAATTCGCCTGAATGTCCTTTAACTACAATTTCCTTAGGTCCATATGGAACATCATAAGCTACAATAGGTGTTCCAACCGCTTGGGCTTCCATCATTGTTAATCCAAAACCTTCATTATTACCGGCCGCAACAAACAATTGAGCATCGTAATAAGCCTGTGTAGGATCTATCGTATGTCCTTTCAGATGAACTGATTTTTGCATCTTTAAATCTTCAATTGTTTTTTCAAGATTTGTTCGGTCTGATCCAGTACCGTAAATATCTAAAGTCGCATCGGGAAATGTTTCTTGGACTATTTTTAAAGCTCGAATAATATGACTAATTTGTTTAATTGGATCTAATCTTGAAACAGTTACTAATTGGTGTTTATTTCGTTGTGCAGCCGTTTTTTTAGGCAATTTTAAATGTTCCTCAGGAATAATACCAACAGGTACTAATTTCCATTTTTCATTTTCGCCCCAACGTTTGACCATTTTATTTAACTGTACTTTAGTTGGAGTAACTACAGAATTTACGTAATTATGAATATGCTGAAAACCATTATCATAATTATAATTAGTTAGACCATTAGGCTTATTTTCATCTGATAAATGAGTTGAATGTAAGATAAATGACTTATATGACGGCGTTTCCATGTTAAATAATGACCAGCTGGAATTTAAACCTCTATCAACTAAAAAACTGTTAAACATGCCAAAAGCACGGTTGACATCATCTAAGAAAAAACGAAGTAATTCTTGTGGCCCATCAAAAAGATAATCTTGTGGATCAGATTTCTTGATAGGTGATAATGTTTTTTTAAAATTAAGCAAACGAATTAAAACAGGTGCATCATCATCTAGACGATTCTTACCAATAATTTCTTCCATTCGACGCTCGCCCTTTGGGGTATAATAAACTCTTGATTTGACAGTATTGTCTTTTCCATTTAAAAACCACTGTTCACGAAAAACCTTAAAGCCACGAGAATCGTATTTATCAATGGTATGAATTTTACCAATTGAATCATAAAAATTCACCCAACCCACATGTTTATAATCTACTTGGGTACGAACCAAGATTCGTGTTGTATTGGAATCAGGGAAAGCAAAACGACGCAAATTTTCAGCCTTCTCTTCTATTTCAACCATTCCATCAGGAATTGGATAATCTTTTAATAAAAATTCCTTATATTTGATGTTTTGAGCATCCAAAAACCAATCATACATAGAAATAATTTCATCTTCTTTTTGATTATATTTTTGAATATTATCATGCAATTCAGGAAAGTGTTCAAAAGAAAGCAATTTCGCAGGTTGCTTAAATTTGCGAAAAATTGCTAACCGGTTGAAAATAGCATGTTCAACTCCAGTATTTGTATAACCAATACCACTATTTATGAAAAAAAACATTATTTGCTCCTAAAAATTACTAATTTAATTATATTAAATTGTCTCCAAGAATAGATACTTTTTAATAACAAAATTTGATATTTGAGATTAAAATCCATTATGTAAAAAGCCAAGGAATCATGTTGACTTCCTTAGCTTTTTGGAATAATTATTATTATCTAATTAATTATTTTGCATCCTTTTTGTTACGACGCTTTGAAGCACCAAGAACTAGTAATCCAGAAGTTGCAGCAGCTAGAATTGCAAGAGCAGCATCACTTCTTTCTTCACCAGTTTGAGGCAAAGCAGCTTTAGTTGCAGCAGCTTTAGCATCTGCGCTTGCAGGAAGAGCAGATAGGTCGTGAGCTAGGGCAACGATTGCTGAAGTAATAGCATCAGCATCTTTTGAAGCAAGAGCTTTAGCAAGATCATCTAGATCTTTAGCAACAGCTGAATTATCTTTATACTTATCAGCAACTTTAGATACAGCGTTTGCTAAGTTAGTAAGAGCATCTTTGATTTCATTTTCTGAACCAGTCTTAAGAGCTTGTTCTAATTTAGTTAATGCATCTTTAACAGCTGGATCAGCATTTAAGATAGAGTTATTCTTTACTGCATCAATAGCTTTTTGAGCATCAGTTACGGCTTGATCATAAGTAATTTCTGTTCCTGATGGATCAGCTTTATGATTCTTACCATTTCCGTCAGTTTGATTTCCATAAGGAGTGTCGTCTTCTCCATTTGGAATACCATCGCCATCAACATCAGAATCATCGGCATTTGGAATTCCATCACCGTCAATGTCTGGATCAGACCAGTTTGGAATACCATCACCGTCAAGATCATCAGTTAATGAAGTTAGAAGTGAATCTGCAGCTGATTGTTCCGTTGAGTTTTGGTCTGATAATGACTTGTCTTCTGAATTATCTTCTGAAGCTTGTAATGAAGCTTCAGTTGAGTTTGATTCGGAAACTGATTTAGCTTTTGAATCAGCAATTGATTGTTCAGTTGAGTTTTGGTCTGATAATGACTTGTCTTCTGAATTATCTTCTGAAGCTTGTAATGAAGCTTCAGTTGAGTTTGATTCAGAAATTGACTTAGCTTCAGATTCAGCAATTGATTGTTCAGTTGAGTTTTGTTCTGAAAGACTTACTGAGTCAGCATTTTGTTCTGAATCTTGTAATGAAACTTCAGTTGAGTTTGATTCAGAAATTGACTTAGCTTCAGATTCAGCAGCTGAGATTGAAGCTGATTGTTCAGCTGACTTATCATCGCTTGATGATTCAGCAGATGAAGCTTGTGAAGCACTTGATGAAGCTTGTGAAGCACTTGATGAAGCTTGTGAAGCACTTGATGAAGCTTGTGAAGCACTTGATGAAGCTTGTGAAGCTGCAGATGATGCATCAGAGTTATCAGGGTTAG
>JAITDY010000026.1 GCA_031282325.1 Lactobacillaceae bacterium
AAAAAAAAATATGGAGAAAAAATGATATTGAAGATGCAACTGAAAAATCTGCTAATCGAATTGTAAATTTCATTTTTTCAACAATACTTTAAAAGTTAAAAAGCAAATTCTATTTAAAAATAACGTTTATGTTTATATATATGCTCTCTATTCTTATTAAAAACATTAATTATAGTTAATAAATAAACAAATTTTTTTAACTGTAATTAAATTGTTATATACAAAAATTTTTGAAAAAATATAATTAGAATCAATAACTTATTAATAATTTTATAAATTACACATATTTTTGAAATTTAAAATAATTAATAATTAAAAGTTTTTATTCAAACAAAATTATCAAGTTTATTATTTTTATAACTTCGTATAATATATATTATGTTAAGTAAATGATAAATCATAAAATTTAAACAATTTGCTCTCTTTTTCATGAGATTTTTAATCGTGTGATTTCCTTCAGTCCAATTTACCAATTATTATATAATCAACTTAATTATTGGGAGATTTTTCATGGGACAAAAAATAGAAATATAATCTTATTTGTTTCAATTATAACTTTAATTATTGTAGAGTTTATAATTGTATAATTTAATTTAATATGGTAAAAATTGTTCTTTTAGATGGCTATAAGCTAAACAATGATTTAAATTGGAATGAGTTACACACGTTGGGCGATTTTCATTATTATGATTATACTGTTTCTATCAACGATGATGAAATAATAAATCGAATTGGAAATGCGGAAATTGTAATCACTCATAAGACGCCAATTAATAATTATGTTATAACTCGCTCTACCAACTTGAAATATATTGGAATTATGGGAACGGGATATGACATGTTCGACATAAAGAGTGCTTTCAATCACGATATTGTAGTCACTAATGTCCCAACCTATGCTAGTGATGCAGTAGCCCAATTTACTTTTTCTCTTTTACTTGAGGTTGTAAGTCAAGTGGGTTTACATAACCAATTGGTTCATCAAAAAAGATGGTCACAAGGGCCAGATTTTACCTTCTGGGATAAACCATTATTTGAATTAAAAGGTAAAACATTAGGAATTATAGGTTACGGACGTATTGCTCAAAAAGTAGCAAAAATAGGTCATGCATTTGAGATGAATGTTGTTTTCTACAATCATCGTCCAAAGGAGATTAAAGAAACTTGGCTTAAACAAGTTTCATTGGATGAACTATTAACAATTTCTGACGTCGTAAGTCTTCATATTATCCAAACGCCTCAAACAATTAATCTAATTAATAAAAAAAACCTTTCCAAAATGAAACAAAGCGCAATTTTAATTAATACATCAAGAGGTAAATTAATTAATGAAGTCGATGTGGCAGATGCTCTGAATCATGATAAACTTTACGCCTTAGCAACTGATGTAGCTAGCAAAGAACCTATTTTAAATACTAACCCAATACTTGAAGCTAAAAATGTTTTTATAACTCCACACATCGCGTGGGCACCATTTGAAACGCGAAAAAGACTTTTAGAAATTACTATTTCAAATTTAAAATCATATTTAAACGGTGAAGTAATAAACGCAATAAATAAAATTTAATGACCTTCACCTTCAGAAATAATTTAAAAATACGTTCTATACTTATACTTACCTGCTCTACTCCAAGTTTTGCAGTAAGTTTTTTGTTGCAAAAAATATTAAATTTACTTTACATTACGCATTTCTTTAACAAACCAAGGTGAATCAATAAATGACACTGCTGAGTTTAATGTATACATAATATACATAACCATCATGATCATTGTTGCGTCACCTTGAATAAAAGTAATTCCCCACAATATGGCTTGCATTACATTTTGAATCGCCCAAATATAAAATGAATCTGAAATTTGAGCAACCGTTAAAATTGAAGCTGTTAATCCAAGAGATGCTGCTAAAGAATCTATAACCGGACGTGGGGTTTGCAAACGAATTTCCATAAAATAAAATAATAAAAATATAATTATAAAAATTAGAGGTGTAATTATCCACCAGAATAAAGGATTTTTAGATTCATTAATTTTCCTGACTTTTGAAGTGTCTCCCCATTTTTTTGATAAAATAACTGGCAAATCAAGCATCACGATAAAAGCAGCATTTAAGATTGCATCTGCAGGATTACCTGCTTTTATACCGATATAAAAAAACATTGCAGCAGATATTAATCCTGCCCATCCATTCAATCTTTTGTTGTTTACGATTAAAGTAACCGATAAATAACCAAGCAAACTGGCTACCATTGTGAAAATATGTGACCACTCAAATTTAAAGGCCAAAGTTTGGCCGATTATCAATCCTGCCCCCAGCATAAAACTCATATATGAATATTTTGACCAATTTTTAAAAGCATCTACTAACATTTTAAATAGTTCTCTTTTCTTTTCAATTAATTTATTAAATTATTGTAACAGAAAACGAATGTTATGAATGATAATTAGTTATTTCATACGTATTTTTATTATTTAAATGTTAAAAAATGTATAAAATTAATAAAAGTATGGGCAAAAAAGAAACATTCACTAAAACTTATCATAAATTTTAAAAGTAATATAGTGGACATTGTAGTTTTCCAAAAAAGATATTAGTGAATAATAAAAAATATTGTGATAACTGGTGGTAGTTCAGGCGTGGGGTTAGCCATTGCGAGAAATTTGGCAAAGGATAACAAAATAATTCTAGTTGGTCGTAATGAAAATAAACTACAGTTGGCACAAAATGAACTGGGTGAAAATTCCAGTTACTATGCCGACGATCTGTCCACTATTTCAGGACGTAAGAGGGTTGCCGATTTTATTTTGACAAATACAGATCATATAGATGTTTTGATTCATAGCACTGGCATTTATCCAACCAATAGCCAAGATAATATCGATAATAACTTGTTATCTCACTATTATTTAATAATGTCCATTTTGAAAATTTTAAATGTTAAATGATAGCAGGGTTCTCATTGTGATGGGTAATCCACAGGCAATTAAAATAATTTCCACCTGCAAACAACAATCAAATGATATGTTTCGCGCGACATGGTCCGTGACGCATATAAAACACTGCTAATGTATTTACTTGCCGATAAATTGATAAATAAATCAGACTACTGTAAATAATTTCTTCCCCAGAGGTGTAAAAAATAATTTAATGTCTTTTTCACTCAAGCATTAACAAATACATCCGTGCCAGTAGGTAGATTACTTTCTTTAGATGAAAAATTCAAGAATATTAGTGGCATTTTTTTGATTAAAATGGGACTCAGTTGAACTTAATTCAAAACAATATAATAAGGGTATTGCAGTAAATGTACTGTCGAAATATATTAACGATTTATAGTTATTTGCCATAATACTTTCAACATAATTTTCTAAAATAAAAACGATAATTCAATGTAAGAAATTGCATTAAATTATCGTTTTTTATTTATAGTTTTAAATATTTGCTTTATAGGTTACGTGGTATAATATCAACAAGAGATATTCAGCAGGCTCTCTGTACATTAATATTATTTTTTATAAATGCTTCTCTACCTGTTAAAACTTATTAAGTAACTAAGAAAGAGAGTTGTTATGCTTACTTTTAAAAACAAACGTATATCATATTTTTTTGGAACGAGTTTTGTTCTTGCAATTGTTTTCTTATCATCGATTTTGTTACAAAATAATATTCAAGTTGCAGGCGCATTAGGAATATCTTTAACATCAGCAACAAAAGTTATTAATTTGATTCAAGCATACCAGACACTAGCAGCTGTCGTAACAGTTGTTGGCGCCTTATCTGGAATCGGATCAGTTACATCTGGAATTGTAGCCACAGTATTGTATTTATTGAAAAAAGAAGCAAAAGCAAAAGTTGCTTTGTGGTAATAAAGAATGAGAATTAAAAAACTCTTCTCAATTTTTAATAAGAATTTTTTTTTACTTAGAGTTTTATTTTTTTCATTAATAATTATTATCTTTATTTCGATAAATATTAAATCAACCTCAATTTATTTTAAGTATTTTCAAAATATTTTTGAGGTTTTTTCAATTACTGTTATTGCTACCTCGCCGAATAAAAAAATCGCTTTTCCTTACAAAAATCGTGAGCCAGTTCTTTTATATACGAAAACCATTTACCTATTGAAACATTTTTTTTATTTAATAAAGGAATACTTCGGCATATCCATTATTCTTTCGATAGTTGTATCTTCATTTTTTTATAACATTAATCAAACATTTTTTTTATTATTAATTGCCATACTGATAATAATTCAAACATTTTTATCTTACTTGATGTCGTCGACTGTATTTTTAATTTCTAAAATTTTAATTTTTATTGACTATCTATTAATTATTAATAAATTTTGGATATTGTTAGCGATTAGTTTTATATTTTTAACCTTGATTTATGCAATAGATTTAAAAAATTATTTCAATTTTACAAATCCGTTTAAAATAAATTCTACTAATACAAACAGTAATGTTTCCTTCTCATATTTAAAATACTATTTAAAAAATTTTCAAATTAATAAAATATCCTTTATTTTATTAGCGTTTTTCGCCTCGCTTATTGGATTTTTTAGCACAATATTTTATGAAAAATATTACCAATTATCATTTTTTCCTTCATCTGCATTTTTCTTAATGATTTATATTACTTTATTGGAAATATTAATTGGAAACAATAAAAACAACATTTCACTGGATTCATCATCTCTTAAACTAACTACAATAAATAAATCAATTAATATTTGGAATAAATTTAAATTTACTTTAATTTTCTCTATTACTAATTTGGTAATTTATTTAGAATTTTTCAGTATGATTGGTAATATTTTTTATACTAATAATTTCAAAGATTTTTTTAGAAATTTAATCATTATGATAGTAACTTTTTTTAGTGGTTTTATTTATTTTAGAAAAGTAGAACTTTTAATTAATGATAACTATTCTAAAACAATGAACTTTTCACTCACGTTAATTATTTTCACAATATCAACTTTGCTGGTAACATTAAAATGAATAGGAAAATTAATCTAAATAATTTTATAAAATATTATTTCACATTTGTTTTGATTACCGTAATAATAACTATTTTAATTGGATATTCAATCCCAACTCACTTATTTATTATTGACCATCCACAGCACGGAACTAATTTTATGATTCAGGTTTTAAAGCATAATACACTAAATTTCTTAATCTATTTTTTTATGCCGTTTATTTCACCTTTAATGCAATTTTTAGATTTGTTTTCTTCTTTTATCAAAATAATAATTTCTTTAAGGATAGCCGGTGTTTTTAAAACTGCTAATAATTTGTTCCCCCATGCTTTATTGGAAATACCTAATTTCTTGTTATATCAAGGTTTGAGTGAATATATTTTATTTTCATTTATAAAAAATCATTCAATATTCAAAACATTATCATTAATAAAAAAATTAACCCCTGTCTATTTATTTTCGTACGTGATTTTAATTATTGCGGCATTGCTGGAAGGCTTAAAAGGATAAAAAATTATGTCAATTGTTATAAAAAAAATTCATAAAAAATTTAAAGAAAATACTATATTAAATATAGATAACTTTGAATTTAGTAATAACTTATATAAACTTATTGGAAAAAATGGATCCGGAAAAAGTACTTTATTAGAAATAATTGCTGGAATCGATAAGCATTTTGAAGGAAAAATTATTTCAAAAAATAAAGATATCTTATATTTAAACTCATCGCCGATTGGTATTTCTACAATGACCATCGAAGACAACTTAAAACTTCTTTGGAAAACATTTAAATTATTCCCTAATTCTGAAGAGCTTAAATATATTAACTCTTTATTTGATAATAATTTAAATATTCCATATGCAACATCTTCTACTGGAACTAAGGCAAAGTTGGGATTATCGTTATTGGTTTTCAACAGATGGGATACTATTTTAATTGATGAAACACTTGCAACTATTGATGAACAGAGTCTTTTTTTAATCTCTAATTTAATATTGCGATTAAAAAAAGAACAAAAAACAACAATTATTTATGTTGCTCACAATATTCAAAATACAAAATTAGATAAAAATGCAAATATTATTATTTTAGAAAAAGGAAAATTAAATGTTAAAAATAAATAAATTTACCCAATTGTTT
>JAITDY010000002.1 GCA_031282325.1 Lactobacillaceae bacterium
GTACATGTCCGTTTCTGATCGAACTAAAGAAATAGGGGTATTAAGAGCCTTAGGAGCTGGTAAAAAGGATATTCGTAGGATGTTTACAAGTGAATCCCTATTAATTGGTATTTTTAGTGCTATATTAGCAGTTGTAGTGGCTTTTGGAGTTGGAACGCTATTGAATACTTCACTTTATAAAATAGTAAGTTTTAATTTGGTTAAGATAACTTTAGGAAATCTTATAGCGACATTTATTATTGCTTTGGTGATTGCTTATATCGCTGCATTATTACCAAGTAAAAAAGCTGCTAAATTAGATCCAATAGAAAGTTTATCAGCAGAATAAATAAAATTTAATTATAAAATCGTCATTTTTTGGCGATTTTTTTTAATTAATTTAATTGTTTATTGAAAAGTTGATCGATAAAAATAACTTTATTTTTCTGATTGCTTTTAAATAAATTATTTAATTCTTTTTTTCCTAAAAACCAGATTAAATTATCAACATTTTTATCAAAAGAATATTCAGATAAAATTTGTTGAGCCTTATTAATATCGCTTTTATTATAAAAAGATAATGATAGTGTTAGCAATATTATTTGTAGATTGTAATTATTAGTTTTTTTCATTTTAGAAAAATAATTTACACTGATATTGATCTCATTAAGCTGAAAATCATCTAAATAAGGAGCTGCTAATTGCAGTACCGTCCTTTCATAATCACCAAAATAATAGATTTCTTCAAAAAAATTTCTAACTTTAATTAATGCATTTGATCCATTATCGTTATTTTTGTCAATTGAGTAATGTACAATTCTGGCTAATAAATTAATTTGTTTGGAGGGATTTTCTTTTTGTAATTTATCTAGTTCTATTAAAATATCTGTTAATTTGGATTTATTAAAATCAATGCTTGCATTTAAAATTTTAAATGCAATTTGTGAGGTTTTAGAATTTAAATTTAACAATGAACCAAATTCATTCCCACTTATATCTAAGGCTTTAATAATTGATGTTAAACTTTCAATTGTAATGTTGGTTTTACCGTTTTCTAAATATGATAAAGTCGAGTTTGACAGTTGAGCCATTTTGGCTAAATTTTCTAAAGAAATACCACGTGATTTACGAATTTTTTTAACAGAATCACCAAATTCTTGAAATGAATATTTTTGCATTATCATCCCCTTTATTGAATATTTTTGCTCATAAATATGATTAATTTTATTTTACCAATTAAGCTTCTACATAAAGAAGTTAACTTTGGATTAATGAAATTTTTCCAACAAAAGGAATAATCATTCTATATTAATATCAAGAAGTAAAAAAGGAGAATTGATATGACTAAAAAAAATAATTTTGCTAAAAAATTAAAACCAACTGTTAAACAGAATTTTCATCGTAAAAATTTAAGAAAATAAAAAATCATTTATGAAATAATATCTTCTAGAATCAACTAAAAAATAGTTGATTTTTATTGTGAAAATTAAAATGTCTAAAATAAATTCTAGTAAATAAAGGAAAAATAAATAAAGGAAAAGATAAAAATGGCAGTACAAACAGCAATATTTGCAGGAGGTTGCTTTTGGTGCATGGTGGAACCCTTTGAAAAAATGGCAGGCATTTTAAAAGTTCGTTCTGGATATACTGGAGGTTTAACCAAAAACCCAACATATAAGGAGGTTTGCTCGCACGCAACAGGACATATTGAAGCAGTTAAAATATGGTTTGACGATGATCAAGTTTCATATGAACAATTATTAGATATTTATTGGATGATTGCCGATCCAACTGATAATCAAGGACAATTTAACGATAGAGGAAATACTTACAAAACGGTTATTTTTACAAATTCAGATAATCAAAAAAAGATCGCTTTGAAATCAAAACAAAAATTACAGAATACTAATCGTTTTGATAAACCAATTGTTACTGAAATTTTAGAAGAAAAACCTTTTTATGATGCTGAAGAAGAGCACCAACAATTTTATAAAAAAGATCCGCTTAGAGAAGCGGCCATGATGCAACCACGTTATGAATTTCAAGAAAAATATTGGTCAGACAAATTATAAAAAATGAAATGTAAACTAAATTATTATGATGAATAAAAAAGAATTAGAAATTAAAAAACAGAAATTAAATAAAGAACAACAAGATGTCACACAACACAAAGCAACCGAACGACCATTTACTGGAAAATATAATGATTTTTTTGAAGAGGGTATTTATGTTGATATTGTTAGTGGTGAAGTCCTATTTTCATCAGAAGATAAATATGATTCTGGATGTGGATGGCCATCTTTTACGCGTTCGTTTAAGGAAAATATTATTGAAGATGAAGATAACTCATTTGGAATGATACGAACCGAAGTTAAATCGAAAGTAGCAAACTCGCATTTAGGTCATGTTTTTGCTGATGGACCAGAAAATAAAGGCGGATTGCGTTATTGTATTAATTCAGCAGCATTAGAATTTATTCCAAAGGATCAAATGGAAGCACGGGGTTATGGAAAATATTTAAAATAATTTATGGAGATAAAGAGGATTAAAATGTCAGTTAGTATAGTTAATGATAAAAATTTTAATGAAGAAACAAATAAAGGGATTGTTGTGACAGATTTTTGGGCAGAGTGGTGTGGTCCATGTAAAATGCAAAGTCCAGTAATTGAAGATATGGCTAATAATATTACCGACGTTAAATTTAATAAAATAGATGTGGATCAAAATAAGGATACCGCTAGAAATTTAAGTATTATGGCCATTCCTACTTTAATTATTAAAAAAGATGGCGAAATAGTTGAACGCTTAACGGGATTTCATACTAAAGAAATGTTATTAAAAATTTTAGATTTATATCGTTCCTAATGATAATTTAAATGAGTTTAATATCTCCTTTTGAAGGAGTTTTTTATTTATATTTAAATATAAAATATAAATTAAACTAGATACAAGCATTGAAGTTATATAAAATAGAATTTAGAAGTTTTAATTTATTAATAAATAGAAGGGATTTATATGTCTGAAGAAAAAACTTTTTATATTACGACACCAATTTATTATCCATCTGGTAAATTGCAATTAGGAAATACATACACTACTGTTTTAGCTGATGCATTAGCACGTTTTCATCGTGCCTTAGGAGAAAAAACTTTTTTCTTGACAGGAACTGATGAGCATGGTCTAAAAATACAACAAAAAGCTAAAGAAGCTCATAAAAGCGAAATTCAATATTTAGATGAAATGGCTGATGATATCAAAAATCTTTGGAAAATAATGGATATTTCTTATGATCAATTTATTCGAACTACTGATAGCGATCATGAAAAACGAGTACAAGCCATTTTTTCTAAATTATTGGAAAATGGTGATATTTATAAAGGCCAATATGAAGGTTGGTATTCCGTTTCAGATGAAGAATATTTTACTGAATCACAATTGGCCGAAGTTTTTAAGGACGAAAATGGAAAAATTATTGGTGGAATTGCCCCAAGCGGACATAAAGTTGAACTGGTTAAAGAAGAATCTTATTTTTTTAAAATGAGTAAATACGCCGATTGGTTATTAGATTACTATCGGTCACATCCTGAATTTTTACAACCTGAGTCTAGAATGAATGAAATGATAAAAAATTTCATTGAACCCGGATTAGAAGATTTAGCTGTTACAAGAACTAGTTTTGATTGGGGAGTAAAAGTCCCGGGGGATGAAAAACACGTAATTTATGTTTGGATCGATGCTTTAAGCAATTATATTACTGCTTTAGGATATGATCCTACAAAACCACAAAATGAACAAGATGAAAAGTTTAAAACTTTTTGGCCTGCAAATGTTCAATTGGTGGGCAAAGAAATTGTTCGTTTCCATACAATTTATAGGCAAATAATGTTTCATTCATTGGGCATCGAATTACCTAAAGAAGTATTGGGTCATGGCTGGTTAGTAATGAAAGATGGAAAAATGTCTAAATCAAAAGGTAATGTTATTTATCCAGAAACTTTAACGCAAAGATACGGGCTAGATGCGGTTCGATATTATTTGTTGCGTTCAATGCCTTTTGGAAATGACGGCGTATTTTCACCAGAAGATTTTGTTAACCGTGTTAATTTTGATCTTGCAAATGATTTGGGAAACTTGGTCAATCGAACAGTATCAATGATTAATAAATATTTTGATGGCGTTGTTCCAGCAATTAATGGAAGTAATCTAGAAGATCAAGATTTAAAACAAGTAGCTATAAATTCATATGAAAAATATTTAAAAGCTTTTAGTGAGTCAAAAACTGCTGATGGATTGGAAAATGTTTGGGAACTTGTAAGAAGAACTAATAAATATATTGATGAAACAAAACCTTGGGAATTATTTAAAAATAATGATTTAGAAAAGTTATCTGATGCAATGGCTAATCTAGTGGCTTCGTTAAGAATGATTGCAGCAATGCTTCAGGCTGGATTTACAAATACGCCAAAAGAAATCTATCGACAGTTAGGGCTAAAAGAATTAGAATCGATTAAAGATTTAAAATTTGATGATGTTATTAGTGGGCAAAAAGTAACCCCCGATCCTAAGCCGATTTTTCCAAGATTAGATGTTGAAAAAGAAATTGAATTTATTTCTGCTTTAGTGACTAAAGATAAAAAGGGAAAAGGACGAGCCGCAATGGAAGAAGCCAAAAAAGAAGTTATTGATAAAACATTAGAAAATACAAATGACGCCACTGATAGCAATTTAGATTTCAATGATTTTATGAAGATTAAACTAATTGCTGCCAAAATTAAAAGTGGTATAAATTTAGAAAATTCAGATAAATTAATTAAATGGGAATTAGATGATGGCACTAAAAAAGGACGTGTTATTTTAAGTGCTTTACGAAAATGGTATCCAAACCCAGAAGAGTTGGTAGGTAAAACAATTGGAATTGTTGCTAATTTAAAGCCAAGAAAAATGGCTGGTGTGGTATCTGAAGGTATGGTGCTAGCTGGAGAAAATAAAAATGGCGATGTTATTCTATCTTTTTTGCCAGACGAAATTGAAGCTGGTTCATCGTTAAGTTAAATAAATAATAAATAAAACACTTAGATGTGTTTTTTATTTTACAGGGAGAAAATAAATGACTAAACTTAAAGTTTCTGCAATCTCTAAAAATGAATTAGAACTCTTGGAAGACGGTAAAAAGGGCGACATAATTGATTTAAATGAAATTACTAATGTTGATACTAGTTCTGTAATTGATGCAATCAACAAAGGAGAATTAGATACTTATAATCAGGAATTATTAAAAGCTCAAAGTGAATGGGACCAAAAAATACAATCTGAAATTGAGAGAATTAAATTGGAAACTGAAATTCAATTTAAAGATCAATTGAATCAAAAGGAAAAAGATTTAAATAAATTACAAAATGAATTGAAAAATAAAGATGATAATTTTAAAAACAAAGAACAATTAGCCAAACAAGAACTTGAAAAACAAATTGAACTAAAAAATGCTGAAATTGAGAAAATTAAATTAGAAACTGAAAGTCAATTTAAGGATCAATTGAGCCAAAAACAAATTGAATTATCCGAATTACAAAATGAATTGAAAAGTAAAGAGCAAGAGTCACAGCTTCAAATATCTAAAGAAAAAGAAAAATCAGAAGCTGTTATTAAATTGTTAAACGATCAGCTAGCTCAAGCAAAAGATTTTAAAGCAAAACAATCAACGAAAGAAATTGGTGAAAGTTTAGAACAATATGCTGCAAATGAATTTAATAAAATTAGATCTTGTGCTTTTCCAAATGCTTATTTCGAAAAAGATAATCAAATTTCCAAAACAAACTCTAAAGGTGACTTTATCTTCCGTAATTTTGAAGATGAAACCGAATTTATTTCGATAATGTTTGATATGAAAAATGAAATGGATACGACGGCGACCAAACATAAAAATGCTGATTTTTTTAAAGAGTTAGATAAGGACCGAAAAGAAAAAAATACTGAATATGCAATTTTAGTATCATTGTTAGAAGCAGATAGTGATTTATATAATACCGGTATCGTTCAAGTGCACGAATATGAAAAAATGTATGTCGTTCGTCCACAATTTTTTATTTCAATAATTGGAATTTTAAATAATGCTGCTAGAAATACATTGGGTTATAAAAAAGAATTAGCAATTGTTCAAAATCAAAATATTGATATTACAAATTTTGAAAATGAATTAAATTTATTTAAAGATGACTTTGCCAAAACATCCAAAAATTTTAATGGTAATCTAGAAAAATTAGATAAAAATTTAGAAGATTCTATTAAAAAGTTAACAAATGCACGTGATGAGCTAAGAAAAGCAATGAATAATTTAGAAGTTGCTGATAAAAAAATTGAGTCTGTAAACATTAAAAAATTAACTAAAAACAATCCGACTATGCAACAAAAATTTGATGAATTAAAATAAAGTGATGACAAAAATAAAATTAATTATTGGGTTGGGAAATATTGGCATACAATATTCTAATAATCGTCATAACATCGGTTTTATAACAATTGATCAATTGGCATATGATTTAAAGACTACTTTTAAATTGGAAAATAAATTACATGGATTTTTAGCAACTACTAAAATTGATGATCAAACTGTTTACTTATTAAAGCCGACCACGATGATGAATGATTCTGGAAAAGCCGTAAAAGCAGTAATGAATTATTTTAATATTGGGGTTGATGAGATTGCAGTAATTGTTGATGACATCGATAGACCCTACGGAGCTTTAAAAATTAAGAAAAATGGTTCTTCAGGTGGCCATAACGGTTTAAAATCAATTGCGGATCATATTGGGACAGAAGAATTTATACGTGTGCGAATAGGTGTTGATCGTCCCGCACATGAACACAATGCAGTGATCAAACATGTTTTAGGTGATTTTACTAAAGAACAATTTGAAATAGAAAAGCCCACTATTTTAAACGCGGCTGATGCATCTCATGATTTATTAATGGGTAAGGCATTAAATTTCGTAACAAACAAATATAATAAATGACAAATATAACAGATTTTTTTACAAAAACAGATTTAGTCAAACAACTAATCAGTAATTTAGGTGGTCACTCATCGCAATTAATTACTGGATTAAATGACACCCCCCGCTCAGTAATAATTGCAGGGGTTTTTGCGTCTACAAAGAAAAACATATTAGTTTTAACTGATAATCAATACCATGCTGATCAAATTTATAAGGACTTAGTTTCCTTGATTCCGGAAGAAAAAGTTTTAGAGGTTATTAGCGAAGATAATTTAGCAGTGGAATTATCTGTTTCTTCATTTGAAAGTCAGCTTTCTAAAAGTATTGCTATTAATCAATTGGTAAATTCTAATCCCCTTAATGCAAAAATAATTATTGCTCCAATTGCTTTTATTAAGCAAAGAAGTGCTGGTATTGATGAAATTAAGCAGTCTAAAATTAAGTTTAAAGTAGGGGATATTGTAAATTTTCAGGAGTTAAAAAATAATTTATTTCTTTCAAGATATCGAAAAGTTCAAATGGTAAATAAGCCAGGAGAATATTCTAATCGCGGTTCAATTATAGATATTTTTCCGGTTAACGATTCTAAACCTATACGTATAGATTTTTTTGATACGCAAATAGATTCAATGAAATATTTTGATTATGACACCCAAAAATCTTTGGAAAAAATTCAAGAAGCAACTATTTTATCAGCAAGTGATTTAATTATTTCTGCAGATAAAATTCAAGAAGCAACCAAACAAATTGAAAACGATTTTCAAAAATATCGAGATAAACTTGAAGGTAACAACAAAAAAAAGATAACGCAAGGAATGAAGACTATTTTTCATCAGTTAGAGACCGATGAAATTGATAATCAAATTAAAATATATGGAGAATACTTTTTTTCAGATATTTCGCCACTGAATTATTTAAATGATGAAAATATTTTAATAGTTGATGAATTTGCCAAAGTTATCGATGCTGACAAAAATCAAACTCTTAAAAATAATGAATTTTATAATGAATTAATTGAGAGATTTGAAACGATACCGAATTTGCATTTTGAATTAAGCGCAACCGATCAAATTAAAAAATTTAATTTTAATAAAATATTTTTAAGTAATTTACAACGTGGTTTTTCTAATCAAAAATTTGATTTCGTACAAAACATTTCTAGTCGAACGATTGGTCAATTTTTCTCACAAATACCAGCTTTAAAAACGGAATTGCAAGGATATCAAAAAAGAGGTTTTACTACTTTATTATTAGCTTCTAACTATGAACGAGCAGAATCGTTGCAAAAAACATTATCTGATTTTCAAATATCTATAGAAATTACTAGGCAAATAGTCGAAAAACAAAATCAAATTCAAGTCAGCCCGCTATTAAGAGGCTTTGAAATTCCACAAGAAAAAATTGCCGTTATTACGGAAAGTGAATTATTTGCCAAGGTAAAAACGCGACGTCCACCTAAAAGACAAACTTTTTCAAATGCTGAACGAATTAATAGTTACAATGAATTATCTATTGGCGATTATGTGGTTCATATAAATCATGGAATTGGCCAATATTTAGGACTAAAAAATATTGAATCGCTTGGTAGCCGACAAGATTATTTAGAAATTGCTTTTGCTGCTGGAGCAAAAATTTATGTGCCGGTTACGCAATTAAATTTGGTACAAAAATATATCGGTGCTTCCGATGGCAAACCAAGAGTATCTTCTTTAACTTCTGGCGATTGGGCTAAAACTAAGCGTAAAATTTCAGCACAAATTGAAGATATTGCTGATGAGTTAATTGAATTATATGCACAAAGACAGCTGCAAGTTGGATACGCGTTTAATTATGATGACGAGAAACAACAGAAATTTGAAAATGATTTTCCATATCCAGAAACTGATGATCAATTAAAATCTGTTGTAGAAATAAAAAAAGATATGCAAAGCAAGCGTCCAATGGATAGGCTACTTGTGGGTGATGTTGGTTTTGGTAAAACTGAAGTAGCCATGCGAGCAGCTTTTAAAGCTGTTGCAGAAAAAAAACAAGTTGCTTTTTTAACGCCAACGACAATCTTGGCCCAACAGCATTATCAAACCCTAATTGATCGCTTTATTGATTTTCCTGAGATTAAGATTGCAGTAATGAGCCGTTTTGCAACAACATCTGAAAATAAAAAAACAATTGAAAAACTAAAAAAACACGAAATCGATATCGTGGTGGGTACTCATCGACTTTTAAGTAAAGATGTAGAATTTAGTGACTTGGGTCTGTTGGTTATTGATGAAGAGCAGCGTTTTGGCGTTAAGCATAAAGAAAAAATTAAACAAATAAGAAATAATGTTGATGTATTAACGTTAACAGCCACCCCAATTCCACGGACATTAAATATGGCTTTAACTGGTGCTAGAGATTTATCGATTTTAGAAACACCACCAGCTAATCGTTTTCCAATTCAAACTTATGTTTTAGAGAATAATTGGGCTGTCGTTGCAGATGCAATTGAAAAAGAAATTAGTAGAAACGGACAAGTATTTTTTGTCCATAATAAAGTAATTGATATTGAGCATACAGTAGCTCAAGTTCAAAAATTAGTGCCAGATGCTAGAGTTTCATATATCCATGGTCAAATGGCTGAAAATCAAGTAGAAAATACCTTATTAGATTTTATTAACGGAGAATTTGATGTTTTAGTAACCACAACGATTATTGAAACTGGAGTTGATATTCCAAATGCAAATACTATGATTATTGAAAATGCTCAAAATTTTGGCTTGAGTTCCTTGTACCAATTGCGAGGAAGAATTGGCCGTTCTAATCGATTAGCGTATGCGTACTTTTTGTATCCACCTGATAAACAGCCAAATGAAGATGCTCAAAAAAGGTTAGAAGCTATTCGTGATTTTACTGATTTAGGTAGTGGCTTTAAATTAGCTATGCGCGATTTGTCTATTCGTGGCGCGGGTGATATTTTAGGTAAACAACAACACGGATTTATTAATTCAATTGGCTATGAGCTATTCCAAGAATTGTTAAATGACGCTGTTACAAAAAAGCAAGGCAAACAAAAAGATCTAAAATTAACGAACGCCGAATTAGTAATTTCTTTGCAGGCTTATCTTCCAGATGAATATATTTCAGATCAAGGTCAGAAAATAGAGATGTATCAAAGAATGCGTCAATCTAAAACTCAAGAACAATATCAAGAAGTGGAAAATGATTTAAAAGATCGATTTGGTGATTATCCAAAAGAAGTTTCTAATTTACTATTATTATTAAAATTAAAAAATGCTGCTGATATTGCAAATGTTGTAAATATTCGTCAAAATAAAAATGAATTTGAAATTACTTTCAACGACGATATGAGTCAAAAGCTTGCTGGAGAAACGATTTTTAAAACATTAAATAATATTCCATATAAGGCTAGAGTTTCAATGAAAAATGATAAATTGTTATTAACTATTTTTAGTTATGATGAAGTAGAAGAAACAATAAAAGTATTAACTGATTACTTGAGGTCGATAAAATAAAATGAGATTAGATAAATATTTAAAAAACTCGCGATTAATTAAAAGAAGAACTATTGCAAAAGAATTTTCAGATGCAGGACGAGTACTAATAAATGGAAAAGTAGCTAAATCTGCTAGTAGTGTTACTACTGGTGATGTTTTAGAATTAACTTATGGGAGCAAAATTATTGAAGTGAAGGTTTTGAGCACCCCAGAAATAGTCAAAAAAGAAGATTCTCTAGATATGTATGAGATTATTTCTGAAAAAAAACGTCCTAAAAATAATCTTGAAGATAACAATTTGGATGATTTAAGAAATTTTTAGTAACGAAATGAGCTAAAAAGTTAAGAATTTTTTAGGGTTTTTAACAATAAGTTATATGTTTTAAATAATGTGTCATTCTATTTTTATCAGGAATATGTAAATGGCAGCAAACCCACTTCAACAACAAAATAGTTATCAAGCATTTTATTCTCAAAGTGTAAGTGCTGATTTTGAGCAACAAGTTAATTTGGGTGTGCAGAATAATATGGCAAAAAGCCAAAAAATTCAAAGTCAACATAAATTATTTATTGGGATTGTTAATTTGTTAAAGTACGCTCTTATAATAATATTTGCATTTTCTGCTGGCAAGATTTTAATTAGTTATTATAAAACTAATCAGCAAATTAATGATGTAAACGCACAATATAAAAAATATAAAAAAACTAATAACGAATTAAAATTACAGAATAAAAATTTAAAAAATCCAGAATATTTAGAAAAAGTTTTAAGAGATAGATATCAATATTCTAAGTATGGAGAAGTTATATTTAATTTTCCATCTGAGTCGCTTAAAAAATAATTTATGTCAGTGGACTTATACCGACAATTTCAATTAAACGTTCAAAAAGAAAAATTATTGACTGGCAAAGATAAAGTAGTGATTGGTATTTCTGGTGGTGTAGATTCTATGATTTTAGCGAACCTAATGGTTCGCTATTTTCAACATCCTGAAAAGCAAATTTTTTTAGCACATGTAAATTATCATTTAAGAGATAATTCTGATGATGAATCACACTTAATAGAAGAATTTGCAAAAAAACATAATATTATTGCAGAACTGATAGATTGGAATAAACCACAAAATAGTAATTCTATTGAAAGACAAGCTCGTGATTTTAGATATAACTTTTATGAACAAGTAGCCACTAAATATGGTGCAAAAAAAATAGTATTGGCTCATCATGCTAATGATCAGGCAGAAACAATATTATTAAAATTAATTCGTGGCGGTGATTGGACTCAATTTGCAGGAATGAGCTTTATTAGGCCAACAGAAAATGGTTCAGAAATTATTCGACCATTATTAAATATATCCAAGACAAATATTATAAATTATGCCCAATTAAATCAAATTGAATGGGTAGAGGACCAAACTAATTTTGATCCGGATTATACTGCTCGGAATACAATTCGAAATTTAATTCTGCCTGAAATGGAAAAATTAAATAACAAAGCAGTGGAACATATTAGCGACTTTGGGCAATTTATTACTAATTTAGAATCAGAAATGTTGCCAGAAATGTTAAGACGATGGATTAAAAATCAAATACCAAGTCAGCCATTAAAAGAACAACAGCTAGAAGATTTTGCTAATTTAATTCAGAATTCTAAAAAGCCATATGGAAAAATTGAATTAGAAAATGGTGTTTTTTTAAAAAAAGAAAAAAATGATATTAAAATTCACAAAATAAAAACATAAAACATCATTTTCTAAGTGTTAAAATTATTATCAAATGAAAAATAACAGTGAAGATATTAAAGAAACTATAGATAATCGATTTTCAGAAATTTTATTCGATAAAAACGATATTGAAAAGGCGGCGCAAAGGGTTGCAGAGCAAATAAATAATGATTATGTCAACACTACACCTGTTTTAGTAGTTGTATTAAAGGGAGCAGTAATGTGGGCTGGCGATTTATTTAAATATGTCAGTATTGATGCAGAAACTGATTTTATCAATATTTCTAGCTATAAGGGTGGTACTAAATCAAGTGGTCAAATTGAATTAATTACTGATTTAACCGTCGATATCAATGGACGAGATGTTATTTTGATTGAAGATATTGTTGATACAGGTCTTTCATTAGATTATTTAAAGAAAATGTTAGTGAATGAACGAGGTGCTAAGAGTGTGGCTGTTGCTACGATGCTTAATAAAAATGCAGTTCGAAAAGCCGATGTTTCGGTGGAATATGTTGGTTTTGATATCGATGATGTCTTTATTGTTGGGTACGGATTAGATTACAAAGAAATATGGCGTAATATTCCATTTGTTGGAATTATAAATCCAGAAGTGATTTAAAATAATGTTAAAATTATTGAATAATGTTTTATGAGGGTAATTAATGAATAATAATAAAAACAAAAAAAATAATAAATTTTTTAAAAACTCGCTAGTTTCAGCGGTTTTAATTCTTACTATATTTGCATTTATTTTTGCCGTTTTTGGTCAAAACGGTAATAATGTCAAAACATTATCAAATAATCAATTGATAAAAAATATTAAAGATGGCAAAATAAAAAGTCTTTCAATTCAGCCCGGAGATGGTGTTTATAATGTCTCTGGTGAATTTAAAAAAGAACAAGAAGTTAAGAGTAAGGGGACACTTATGCTCCCCGGCTATTCAGTGAAAACTAAAAAGTTTTCTGGTTTTCTTTTAACTAATGATTCATCTGTCAAGGAATTAAAAGAAGCTGCTGCACAGAAAAAAGTGAAATTTAATCCTCAACCTGCGCCTTCACAATTACTTTCTAATATTTTAGGAATGGTGCTACCAGTAGTATTGATGTTTGCGTTATTTTATTGGATGTTAAATGGTGCTGGTGGCCGCGGCGGCAACGGTGGCGGAAACAACCCAATGAGTTTTGGTCGTTCGAAGGCTAAAACTTCAGATCCTTCAGTAAATAAAATTCGTTTCGTAGATGTTGCTGGCGAAGAAGAAGAAAAACAAGAACTTGTTGAAATCGTTGAGTTCCTAAAAGATCCGAAGAAATTTACTAGCTTGGGTGCTCGTATTCCCAAGGGTGTTTTGCTAGAAGGACCTCCGGGTACTGGTAAAACTTTACTTGCTAAAGCCGTTGCCGGTGAAGCAGGAGTTCCATTTTATAGTATGTCTGGTTCTGATTTCGTTGAAATGTTCGTTGGTGTCGGTGCTAGCCGTGTGCGTGATTTGTTTGAAAACGCTAAAAAAACAGCTCCTTCAATTATTTTTATTGATGAAATTGATGCTGTGGGACGTCGTCGTGGAACTGGTACTGGTGGTGGAAATGATGAACGCGAACAAACCTTAAACCAAATATTGATTGAAATGGATGGGTTTGAAGGTAATGAAGATGTTATTGTGCTTGCATCTACTAATCGTTCAGATGTTTTGGATCCAGCGTTACTTCGTTCTGGACGTTTTGATCGTAAAATTCTTGTTGGCGCTCCAGATGTTAAAGGCCGAGAGGCAATTTTGAATGTTCACGCTAAAAATAAGCCACTAGCTAATGATGTTGACTTATCAGTAATTGCTCAACAAACTCCCGGTTTCGTTGGTGCTGATCTAGAAAATCTATTAAATGAAGCTGCTTTAATGGCTGCTCGTAATGATCAAAAGAAAATTACAGCTGCTGATATCGATGAAGCCGAAGATCGTGTTATTGCCGGCCCCGCAAAGCGTGATAAGAAAACAACTGAAATCGAACGTCAAACAGTGGCTTACCACGAAGCAGGCCATGCAATTGTTGGTTTGGTGCTAAGTGATGCACAAGTCGTACGTAAAGTTACAATTGTTCCTCGTGGTCGTGCCGGTGGATATGCCCTAATGATGCCAAAAGACGAGCGTTATTTGTTAACACAAAAAGATGCCACTGAAGAATTAGCTGGTCTAATGGGTGGGCGTGCTGCTGAAATGTTGATTTATAACCAACCATCATCTGGTGCCTCAAACGATTTCCAACAAGCTACTAATTTAGCTCGTGCGATGGTTACACAATATGGAATGTCTGAAAAAGTTGGGTTAGTTCAGCTTGAAGGTAATGCATCGGTATTTATAGGTGAAACTAACTCTAATCCGTATTATTCAGATAAAACTTCTGAAATTGTCGATCAAGAAGTTCGTCGCTTTACGCAAGAAGCCTTCCAAAAAGCAACTGATATTATCAAAAAGCATAAAAAACAACATGAAGCAATTGCTCAAGCATTGCTTAAATATGAAACTCTTGACGAAGCTCAAATTAAATCATTATTTGAAACAGGAGAGATGCCTAAGGATGATGTCGTTGTAAAAAAAGAAACCAACCAACCGCTTTCTTATGAAGAAGCAAAAAAAGCATTAAAACAAACTGATCATCGCCTTCAAAAGGAAATTCAAGAAGACAATGATACTAATGCAAATGTTGCTACTAAGCCAGCAAAAAAGAGTGCGTCTGTTAAAAAAGCAACGGTGAAAAAAGCTACGATTAAAAAACCGGCTTCAAGAAAAACTAATACAAAAAAGTCTGATGATAAATAATCGGGCTTTTTTCTTTTAGCTGTAAAAGGCAATGTACAATAAAAACATGGATTATTTAGCAAAAAGTGTCACAGAAAATGGTGATTTTAGAGCATATGTCGTAGATGCAACAAAATTGGCCCAGCAACTAAGCAATATTCATCATACAAATTACATCGCAAGTTTGATTTTAAGTCGAGCAGCAATTGCTACTTTGCTAACAGCTAGTTCTGTTTTAAAGGGTGAAGAGCAAATGCAATCCGTTCTAAATGGACGTGGCACGATTGGTAATATCGTAGTTGAGTCTGATACGAAAGGCAATGTACGGGGATATGTTACCAATCCAAAAGCACAAGCAGTTGAATTTGAAAATAAACCCAACGTAGGTGCTACGGTTGGTACTAATGGATTTTTAAAAATAACAAAATTAGCTCCATATTCAAAGCCTTTTACCGGTCAAGTACCTTTGATAACTGGTGAAATTGGGGATGATTTTACCTATTATTTAGCTCAATCCGAACAAATTCCTAGTTCCTTAGGAGTTTCTGTTTTAGTTAACAAAGACGGTAGTGTAGCTTTTGCTGGTGGATTTTTAATACAGGTGCTCCCGGGTACTACCACTAAGTCAATCGAGGAAATTGAAAATAAAATTAAAACATTGCCACCAATTTACACTCAATTGGCAGAAGGATTTACACCAAAAGGAATTCTGCAAAAAATATTTGAAAACATCACGACCGTGAATATTGTGGATAATATTGCAGTAAATATGGCTGAAGAATTACCGAAATCTTATTACGCTAAAGCAATCGAATCTTTGCCTGAAGAAGAAATTAAGCAAATGATTAATGAAGATAAGGGAGCGGAAATTATCACGCGTTTTACTAATTCGAAATATTATTTTAACGATCAAGAGTTAAAACAAATTTTACTCGACAAACAGAGCAATAATTAATTACAATAAAAATAGTGATTTTTAAGGATACTTATGACAGAAGAAAAAAATAATATAAAAGAAATGAATGATCAAATGCGTGTGCGTCGACAAAAAATGCAAGCCTTACGTGATGATCTTGGTCTAGACCCATTTGGTAATCGATTTGAATATAAGAATACTGCAAAAGAAATTCATGAAAATTTTGATCATAAAAGTATTGATGTATTAGCAGAAGAACAAAATAAAGTTTCAATTGCTGGCCGTTTGATTAGCAAACGTGGCGCTGGAAAAATTATTTTTTCTGATGTAAAAGATGCTACTGGAACTATTCAAATATACGCAAAACGTGATGATTTAGAAGATAATTATGTTTTAATTAAACGAGCTGATTTGGGTGATATTTTAGGTTTCGAGGGGACAGTAATGCGCACCGAAGCTGGAGAAACCACTATTCTAGTAGAAAAAATTACTTGGCTTACTAAGGCACTACGACCTCTACCGGATAAATATCATGGATTAAGCGATGTTGATACTCGTTATCGTAAACGTTATTTAGATTTAATTGCAAATCAAGAATCATTTAATAAGTTTGTCACACGTTCGAAAATTATTTCTGCAATTCGTGACTATATGAATAATGATGGATTTTTAGAAGTTGAAACACCTATTTTGCAAACATCTGCTGGAGGTGCGGCTGCCCGTCCATTTATTACTCACCATAATGCCCTTGATATTGATATGTATATGCGTATTGCATTGGAATTACATTTGAAACGGTTGATCGTAGGCGGCATGGAACGTGTCTATGAAATTGGCCGTGTTTTTCGAAATGAGGGTATGGACGCAAAACATAATCCTGAATTTACTGTCATGGAATCTTACGCCGCTTATTGGGATTTAAATGATGTGATGACGCAAACTGAAAACATTATTAAAGCAGCAGCAAAAGTGGTTAGTGACGATTTAAAAATCATTTATCAAGGTAACGAAATTGATTTAAATACTAAATTTAAGCGCGCTAAAATGACTGATTTGATTCAAGAAAAAACCGGAATCGATTTTACTAAGGAAATGGATCTAGAAAAAGCTCGCCAATTAGCTGATCAAAATAATGTTAAATACGAACCTTATTGGGGCGTTGGCCATATCATCAATGAATTCTTCGAGGATTTTGTAGAGGATACTTTGGTTAATCCAACCTTTGTATATAGCTATCCGATTGAAGTTTCTCCATTAGCTAAAAAGGAGAACGATGATCCACGTTTTACACAACGTTTTGAATTATATATTGCGGGTTCCGAATATGGAAATGCTTTTACTGAGCTTAATGATCCAATCGATCAAAGAGAACGTTTTGAAGCACAGGCTGCAGAAAAAGAAAACGGTAACGATGAAGCGGAAAATATCGATGAAGACTTTATTGAAGCCTTAGAACATGGAATGCCGCCTACTGGTGGATTGGGAATTGGAATTGATCGTTTGGTAATGCTATTAACTGATAGTTCTACAATTAGAGATGTTGTATTATTCCCAACAATGAAATAAAAATATAATCCACATAACTTGATTGTAAATGTGGATTTTTTATTATGCAAATAACTTGCAAACTTTACCTGAATTGTGTAAAATATTTAAGTAGAAACAGTCCGACTTAGCTCAGTTGGTAGAGCACCTGACTGTTAATCAGGTTGTCGCCGGTTCGAGCCCGGCAGT